>NZ_CP031125.1:0-341025 GCF_007833635.1 Candidatus Pelagibacter sp. FZCC0015 | reverse complement strand
TTTATTCATGATAGAATAAAATTTAACCTAATTAATCTTAAAAATAAACCTAGATAAAATTTATAAGAAAAAATTTTATTCAATGAATTGGAGTTTTTTTAATTTTCTTACTATGATTATTTAGATCAAATTATTTTAGTCAAATAAAATTGAATAGATATATATTTAAAATACTTTATAGCTTTTAATATTTAGTGTTTTAATATAAAAAAAATATATAGTTTAAAAAAATTCACTTTTAAATTTACTAAATTATTTATGCTTATATGAAATCTCCGAAAAAAAAAATTATTATTCTTGGTGGCTGTGGGTATATTGGAACAATATTGAGTCAATATCTTTTGGATAAAGGTTTTTACGTCAAAGTTATTGATCGTCAAATATATGGGAATTTTGTTAAAAAATCACAAAATATTTGTATTATTAATAAAGATGTAAGAAAAATATCTTATAAAGATTTCGCTGGGTATGAGTATATCATTCATTTAGCAAATATAGCAAACGATCCTTCCGTTGAACTTAATCCTTCTTTATCATGGGATATAAATGTACTTGCAACTGACAAAATATGTAAAGCTGCAATAAAAGCAAAAGTTAAAAAAATTGTATTTGCAAGCTCCGGTAGTGTTTATGGAATTAAAAAAGAAAGAAATGTAGTTGAGGAGTTAGATTTAAAGCCTATATCTACTTATAATAAAACAAAAATGATTGCTGAAAGAATTTTACTTAGTTATAGAAAAGAAATAGATATTGTCTGCATTAGACCAGCAACTGTTTGTGGGGTCTCAAAAAGATTAAGACTGGATGTTTCTGTAAATATGTTAACGTACCAAGCTTATAAGAAAAAAGTAATCACTGTATTAGGGGGAAAGCAGATAAGACCGAATATTCATATCAAAGATCTAGTTAGAGTTTTTTATTTTTCTTTGAAAAAAAAAATACCTGGTCATATAATTAATGCAGGCTTTGAAAATTTATCAATACTTAACCTTGCCAAAAAAATTAAAAAAAACATTAAATGTAAAATAATATTTAAAAAGTCAAATGATCCTAGGTCATATCGACTGTCTTCATATAAATTAGAAAAATTGGGTTTTAAAAGAAAATTTGATGTTGATTATGCTATATTAGAGTTAAAAAAATATTTTGAGCATAAGAATTTTAAACATAAGCTAGAAAATTATAATATTAAAAAATTAAAAAAATTATCTTTTAAATAAATACAATGGGTAGAAAAATAAATTTATTGAAGAAATATCCTTCAACCAAAAGAAATTTAGAAAGAATTCAAAAAAATAAAAAAAAATATCAAAAAATTGCTAGAAAATTTGATAAACGATTCTTTGATGGCTCTAGATTAACAGGATATGGTGGCTATTATTATAATAAAAAATTTTGGTACAATGTTGTAGGAGATTTTATAAAATACTACAAAATAAAACCTTCTTATAAAATTCTTGACGTAGGTTGTGGAAAAGGATTTATGTTGTATGATTTTAAAAAACGAATTCCAAAATTAAATATTTATGGAGTTGATATTTCAAAATATGCAATTGATAATGGCCTGTTTAAAATTAAAAAATATTTAAAAGTTTCTAATTGTAAAAGCTTACCTTTTGATGATAATTCTTTTGATTTAGTTATTAGTATTAATACAATTCATAATTTAAACAAAAGAGATTGCGCTAAATCATTAAAAGAAATTTCAAGGGTCTCCAAAGGAAAAAGTTTTATAACAGTTGACGCTTATAAAAATAAAAAAGAAAAAGATAGAATGTTTAAATGGAACTTAACAGCCAAAACAATTATGTCTGATAAAGATTGGGTAAGTTTTTTCAAAAAAAATGGATATAAAGGTGATTATTATTGGTTTATTCCCTAAAAATGAAAATATCATCTAAAATTATAAGTCAAATTTACTATCAAATTTTAAGAATAAGAAAAATAGAGACTAAAATATCAAAAGAATACAGTGAATGGAAAATGAGATGTCCTGTTCATTTG
This sequence comes from Candidatus Pelagibacter sp. FZCC0015, assembly GCF_007833635.1. NCBI lineage: Bacteria > Pseudomonadati > Pseudomonadota > Alphaproteobacteria > Candidatus Pelagibacterales > Candidatus Pelagibacteraceae > Candidatus Pelagibacter > Candidatus Pelagibacter sp. FZCC0015. Next base: position 339,021 of record NZ_CP031125.1, on the reverse strand, counting down.
TCAATTGGTCAAGAAAGTATCGCTGCACCTTTGTCAATATTGTTCAAAAATAAAAAATATGAAGTTCTAAGTAGTCATAGAGCTCACGCTCATTATTTGGGCAAAGGAGGTAACTTATTCAAACTTGTTTCTGAAATAATGGGAAAATCAACTGGGTGCAGTGGAGGACGTGGAGGTTCAATGCATTTGATTGATAAAGATGTAGGTTTTTTATTAAGTACTGCAATTGTAGCAAATTCTATACCAGTGGCTGCGGGTGTTGCACTATCAAAAAAAATAAAAAAAGAAAAGGGTTTAGCATTAGCTTTTTTTGGAGATGGAGCAATTGAAGAGGGTGTATTTTATGAAACAATAAATTTTTCAATAATTAAAAATCTACCAATAATTTTTATTTGTGAGAATAATAGATATTCTGTTTATTCAAATATGGATGTGAGGCAGCCTAAAAATAGAAAAATTCATAAAATGGTAGAAAAGATTGGTATTAAAAGTATATTTTCAAATGGCTTAAATGCAATAGAAATATATCAAAAATATTTATATGCCAAAAATTATGTTGAAAAAAAAAATAAACCAATATTTTTAGAGTTTAATACTTACAGGTATCTAGAACATTGTGGTCCTTTTAATGATGATAATTTAAAATATAGACCAAAAAAAGAGATTGATTTTTGGAAAAAAAAGGATCCTTTGATTATTCTAGAAAAAAAATACAATAAGATCTTAAATAAAAAAAAAATTGATTATTTTAATAAAAAAATCTCTGAGGAAATAAATTTAAGTTTTAATAAAGCAAAAAGAAGCAAATATCCAAAAAGTTCTACTAAAGAAAAAGAAATATATGCTTAAATATAAATATATAACTTACGCTGAAGCTATCAACGAAGCTTTAGATTTGTCATTAAAAAAAGATCCTAATTTATTATGTTATGGGCTTGGAGTATCAGATCCAAAAGAAGTTTTTAATACTACTAAAAATCTTCAAAAAAAATATTCATCCGAAAGAGTTTTTGATATACCGTGCTCTGAAAATGCACTGACAGGCGTAGGAATTGGTTGTGCTATAAAAAAATGCAGAGTTGTAATGACTCATCAAAGATTAGACTTTTCTCTTCTTGCTTTAGATCAAATAATCAATAATGCCTCAAAATTTTATTATATGTTTAATAAAAAAATTAGAGTGCCCATAACTATAAGAATGATTGTTGGAAGAGGCTGGGGTCAGGGTCCTACCCATTCACAATCTCTTCAATCAATTTTTTCACACATACCTGGCTTAAAAGTTGTAATGCCCTCAAACGCAAACGACGCAAAAAAGCTTTTAATTAGCAGTATATTTGATGACAACCCTGTAATTTATATTGAGCACCGTTGGTTACATGAACAAAAAGGTAGAGTAGAAAATGGTTTTATAAAAAGAAAAATTAGCAGTGCAAACATTTTGAAGAGGGGCAAAGATTTAACTATAGTTACAAGCTCTCATATGACCACTGAGGCTATTATTGCAGAAAGAATTTTGCAAAAAAATAAAATTTTTGCTGAAATTATTGATCTAAGATCAATAAAGCCATTAGATTTTAAAAAAATAGAAAAATCTGTAAAAAAAACAAAAAGACTAATTATTTTAGATTCAGGATTTTCATTTGGATCAATTGCAAATGAAATAATATCTTCAGTATGTACTAGAAATTATAAATTATTAAAGTTCCACCCAATAAAAATTACAATGCCAGATTGTCCAGTGCCAACGGGCTTTTCACTTACAAAAAATTTTTATCCAGATTATAAAAAAATTATTCAAGAATGTGAAAAAATGTTTAACAAAAGAATTATTTATAAGAAAATTACAAATAAATTACATGATGTACCAAATAAAGAATATTCTGGTCCATTCTAAATATTAACTATTTTTTATGTTGATATTTTAGTTTGTTTTTTATCAAAATTTTATTGTTGTTTTGAATCCATTTAATAACATCTTTAATACCATCTTCGATTGTTATAGTAGGTTTCCATTTTAGGTTTTTAATTATTTTTTTTGAAGAAAGTTTATAAAATTCGTCTTTACCTATCCTATCCTTTTTAAAAAAAATATATTTATTATGATTTTTTGTTTTTTTAAAAATTTTAATTATTTTTTTTACTAAATCTATTATCGAGATATAATTACTTGTAGAGATATGGTAAGTTTCACCTATTTTCCCATATTGTAATATTTTGTATAGTGCATTATTTACATCGTTTATATGTATAAAGGATCTAAAAGTTAAACCATTTCCGTCTATAGGAACTTTTTTTCTTTTTATTAACATCATTATTGTTTTAGGAACAATTCGATATAGCTGTTGATGAGGACCATATACGTTTGCTGCTCGAGTAAAAATTATAGGAAATTTTTTGTATTTATTCATTAATTTCATATGAGTATCGGCCGATGCCCTAGACAATGCATAAGGTGTTGAAGGATTAAAAACTGTATCTTCATTCAATTTTTTCTTATTATCTCCATAAACCTCTGGAGTGGTGAAATTTATAAATTTTTTTAAATATTTTTTTTTTAACAAAAAATTTACAATTCTAACGGTAGATAAAAAATTAGTTATGTACCAATCTAGAGGTGAATTCCAACTTTCATTTACCATGCCTTGTGAGCTAAAATTTACAATAATAGATGGTTTGTATTTATTTAATAATTTTTTTATAAGATTAAAATTTTTGTTTATATCTGCCCTGTAAAATTTAAAATTGTTTATATTTTTATTTTTTTTATATTTTAAGAAAATATTTTTTTTCTCTTTTGACCTACTTATACCAACTACAAAAAAATTTTTATCTAATAAATAATTAATAAAATTTGAACCTGAAAAAGAATTAGAGCCAATTATGAATATATTATTTTTCATATAATCCAAAGTAATTTCCTTTATCTATTTTTCTAATTTTTACTAATTTAGAGATTTTATATTTAATTTTTTTCTTTTTAAAAGTTAAGTAAAAGTAAAAAGTTTTCATAATAAATACTTATATAGTCAATTCTGTTTACTTACATTTATCATTATTGTAAACCATTCTTAAATGAACCTTAAAAATAATATTTTTAAAAATTTTTATCATAATGGATTTGTATCATACGAGATTAATAAAAAAGAATTAATGTTTATTAATAAGTTAAAAGAAGAAATTCATAAAAAATTCAAAGTTTTTTTTGCAGGAGATAAATTTGAAAATTTTCATAAGTATAATAGCTTTGAAAGCATAAATAGTACAAGAATGAAAATTATTAATTTCATTAATACAAAAAAAAAATTAAAAAAAGATATATACTATGCTTTAAAACCTTTTTTTGACTCAATGATTGGGCCTGACGTTGTAGTTCAAAAAAATGTAAATTTAGCAATTCAAATGCCATTTGATGATGAGAGGCCATTGTTGCATAAAGATACACCCCTTTCATCAATGCATGAACTAGTTGTTTGGATACCTTTGGTTAATTGTAAAGATAGTATGTGCATGACAATGATACCAAAAAATAAACATGATTTAATTGATTCTTTATTCAAAAAAAATGAAGAAATTTTATTTGAAAAATATTCAAGAAAATACGGTGTTAGAAAAAATATTAAAGTTGGCAATGTGTTAATATTTAATGCAAATAATTTTCACTACATACCTTTAAACACAACAAAATTAACAAGATGGTCATTAAATTTAAGATTTAAAAATTTGTTTACTCCATATGGACAAAGAAATTTACTAGATTATTATGAAATAATTAATACATCATACATGACAAAAATGAATTCAAATTAGATTAGATTTAAAATGAATAAAAATAATTTACTGTTTTGTTATCCTGATACGCTATTTAATAAATTCTTACCTCAGGCTCTGCAGATAGATATAATTAAAAATTTTATTTCTAAAAATGGGAAAGAAATCAGTTTTTATACTGGAGAAAATCATTTTACTTATAAGAAACTTGGTTTGTTTAAAAAAAAATTAAAAACCAAACCAAAAATTAAAGGTTTTGTTTTTTTTAGTTTTATGCAGTTTTGTTATGATAAAAAAGATAATATCAAAGTTTTACAAAACGCTTTGACAAAAAAATATGAAATATATTTTGCTAAGGAAAAGATAATATTAAAAAATATTAATGATTTTAAAAAAAAAAAAGAAGATTTATTCTATTATAAAAAAACTAACTCAGAAATTATTAATTTAATTCTGGACTCTTTTTTAATATGAAACAATAATTTTAAAATATGTTTGTGTTTAATTAAAATTAATTAACTATTTTTTGTAAATATTGTAAATTCAATACTTACACGAGTTAAATCTGATTCATTTAGACACCCTCCGTGCAACAAATTATCATGAAAAACTACCAATGTTCCTGGCTTGGAGTTTAACTTTAACAGTTTTAGGTTTTTTTTTTCAGGTAAAAAAATAGGTTTGTTTTGCCCATCTCTAAATTCATAATCAAAATCATATTTTAATTTTTGAGTATTTGGTATAACGCTCAATCCATTATTTCCTTCACACCATAATGATATCCAAAACTTAATTCTTCTAGAGTTCGGAGGTGAATAGTTATTATTAATTTCCCAAAACCATCTATCTGCATGAACGGATCCAACATCTTTTGGACTTTTAGGTCTAACAATTCGCCAGTAAATTTCACCATGACCAATATCATTTTCATCTGAAACTTCAGCATCAGAATAAATACTTTTTATATCATTAAATAAATTTGTTGATAAAATTTTTTTATAATCACTAAATGATAATATTCTATTTTTCAGTGGCCATAGTTTTTTATGATCTATTTGATCTGAAATTTTTTGATAATCGTATATTTGTAGGTATTCTGGATTATTAAATTTTTTAGGATAGTTAGAGAGTAATACTTTTTTCCAATGTGAATTTACTATAGATCTTATTATCTCTAAATCATTGGAGGATATATAGCTTACAACAAAACCCTCTTTTAAATTTAGATTTTCATCGAGTTCTTGTTTTGTAAGATTTAACATTTTAGTTTAAAAGGTTTTCTATATTATGCTAAATAATAAAAATAAAGATTTAATTTTTAAAGCAGCAATTCTAACACAGCTAAAAAAAAAACTATTAATATCTAATATTAAATTTAACGACAAACTAAACAGAGGACAGGTTTTGATTAAAATGTATTATAGTGGCATATGTGGTTCTCAGATAGGAGAAATTAATGGTGTAAAAGGAAAAGATAATTTTTTACCTCATTTGTTAGGTCATGAAGGAACAGGCATAATTATAAATAAAAATAAATATGTAAAAAAATTTAAAATAGGAGATAGAGTTATTTTGCATTGGCAAAAAGGTGAGGGATACGATTCTTGTTGTCCAACTTACTTTAAAGGTAAAAAAAAAATTAATGCTGGAAAAGTGACTACATTTAATGAATTTGCAGTAGTTTCAGAAAATAGAATAACTAGAATGCCTAAGGGTATCTCAGAAAAACAGGCTGTGATATTTGGTTGTGCACTAACAACCGGGTTTGGTGCAGTGGTTTATGATGCAAAAGTTAAAAAAAAAAAATCAATTTTAATATTTGGAGCTGGTGGTATAGGAATGAGCTTAATACAAATTTTGAGTCTAATGAAGCCTAAAAAAATAATAATTGTAGATTCCAATATTAATAAAAAAAAAATTATTAAAAAATTTAAGCAAAAAGATTTTGTTCTTTTCAAAAATAATGACCTCATTAAACTTAAAGAAAAAATTTTAAATAAGAATAAAGGTAATTGTTTTGACTATGTTTTCGATACAACGGGTAATGGGAGGATAATAGAACTAGGTCTCGATCTTATGTTAAAAAAAAGTAAATTGATATTATTAGGAGTGCAAAATTTCAAAGAAAAGATTTCATTTAATACTCTGCAAGTAGTTCTTGGAAAAAAAATAATTGGAAGTACTGGTGGTAATGTTAATCCTACTAAAGATATTCCACTAATTTATAAACTAATAAAAAAAAATAATATAAATTTAAATAATTTTTATAATAAAATTTTTAAATTGTCTGAAATTAATAAAGCAATTAAGTATATGTCGCAAAAAAAATCTTATGGAAGAATATTAATTAAATTTTAATTATGAAATATAAAAAAGTTATTATCACAGGAAAATTTAACGTAATTCACGCAGGTCACTTACGTATATTAGAGTTTGCTAAAAAAATTTCAGAAAAGTTAATAGTAGGTGTTCTTAGTGATAAATTAGCAAAAGATGAAGCTTTTATAAAAGATAAAATAAGATATTTAAATATTAAGTCTATAAAATTAATTGATGAAGTATATTTAATTAGAAATTCAATAGAGAGCTTTATTCAAAAAATCAAGCCAGATGCCGTGATTAAGGGATTTGAATACAAAAATAAATTTAATATTGAAAAAAAAATTATAGAAAAAATTGGTAGTAAATTAATTTTTAGCTCTGGAACTGCAAACTTGTCATCTGCTGATTTATTAAAAAAAGAATTTTCCTCTAATTATATGACTCAAATTAATGCTGATAATGATTATCTTAGAAGATATAAAATTAGCAAAGATAAAATTAAAAAAACTATAAATTCATTTAAAGGTCTTAAAGTAATAGTTATTGGCGATACAATAATTGATGAATATCAAGCATGTGAGAGTATTGGAATGTCTAGAGAGGACACATCTATAGCAGTTAAGCCAATTGAAAAAAGAAGGTTTTTAGGTGGTGCAGCAATTTTAGCTGCCCATGCATCCTCATTAGGAGCAAAAACAAAATTTATCAGTGTAATAGGCGATGATGGCGAAAATAAATTTTTAAAAAAAAATTTAGAAAAAGAGGGAGTATTTGTTAATTTAATTAAAGATAAATCTAGAATAACTACAAAAAAAGTAAGATTTAGATCTGGCAATACTACCTTGCTAAGGTTTAATGAATTTGATCAAAGTCCAATATCAAATTTAATTGAGAATAAAGTTTTAAATTTAATTAAAAAAGAAATAAAAAAAACTGACTTGATAATACTCTCAGATTTTAGTTATGGAGTAATTACAAAAAAATTAGTAGATACAATTAATAAATTTAAAATAAAAAATAAAAATTTAACAATAGTTGGTGATAGCCAAAGCTCTTCACAAATTGGTGATATAACAAAGTTTTCGAACATTGATTTAACAACTCCTACAGAATATGAAATAAGATTGGGACTAAAAGATTTTTCATCTGGATTAGTTGAATTAGGTTTGCAAGCAATTGCTCAAAATATATCAAAAAATGTAATTATTACTCTTAATAAAGAAGGCATTCTGATTCAGGAAGGAGAAGAAAAATTTTCAACGGATAAAATAGCAGCTTTATCTAATGTTGTTAGAGATCCTGCGGGAGCTGGGGATTGTTTTTTATCAGCATGTTCAATGTCTTTTGCCTTAAATAAAAATTTGTGGATTAGCTCTTATATTGGCTCACTTGCAGCGGCTATTCAAATTCAAAAAGTAGGAAATATACCAATAAAAAAAAATGAAATTTTAAATTCACTAAAATGAATGCACTAATTTTATCTGCTGGCTATGGTAAAAGGTTAAAACCTATTACCTTAACAAAACCTAAATGCTTAGTAAGAATAAAGGGTAAACCAATAATATCTATTTGGATTGAAAATTTAATTAAAATTAATGCAAAAAAAATTTATGTAAATACTCACTATCAACACAAACAAGTAGAAAGTTATTTAAAAAAAAAAAGATTAAATACAAAATTAAAAATCTTATATGAGCCAACTCTTTTAGGAACAGCTGGAACTCTTATAAAAAATATTAATTATTTTTTAAATTCAAATTTATTATTAGCTCATTGTGATAATTATTTTTTAGAAAGTTTGAGTAAAATTATTTCCTTTCATAACAATAGACCAAAGAAATATCTAATGACAATGGTAGCATTTAAAACTAGAAAACCGGAAACTTGTGGAATTATAAAAGAAAAAAATAATTCTATAATTGATTATTTTGAAAAAAAGAAGGGTCGTAATGGAAATTTAGCGAATGGAGCAACTTATGTGATTTCTCCTGAAATGCTAAAAATTATTGTTGATAATTTTAGTGATGCTAAAGATTTTTCAAATGACATAATTCCTTTTATAAAAGATTATATCTATGTTTATAAAACTAAAAAATTTTTTCAAGATATTGGAACCATTAGAAATCTTAACCAAGTAAATACTTTTTTAAAATAATTGGTTCACTCTATTTATTAATTAGATTTTAATTAAAATATTTATTTAATATTTAATTTTTTTTTTAATAACTTTGTCCAATTTTTTTTAAAAAATAAAGATTTATCATCAATAAATAAATCAAAACTTGGTTTTCCAAAATAAATTTTATGATACTTCACACCCCATTTTTCTAATTGATTTAATGTAAAAGACTTTATGTGTTTTTTTACTTTTGATACATTTCCATTGTACCTACCCATATATCTCGCAGTATACAATATAATATTAAATCCATTCTCATATGCTTCATTAATAACTTTAATGTTTTTTTTTATTGGTACTGACTTTGAGTAATCTTTAGTGTTTGTTTTGCAAATAACGTTATCGATATCAAAACAAATAATTTTTAATTTCATTTAATTAAATTATAGTTTTAATTCATAATTCACAATATTTATTAATTTTTTTACTTGTAATTCAAAAATAAATATTTTTCTATATTCATCTTATTTTGGCTAATATTTTATTATTAAATATTTTATATAAAAATAAATTTTACCTATATATATATCTATTATGAAAAAAAATTATTTTAAAAATTATTTTAATCAATTTTCAAAGATTCTTTCAAATTATAATGAAAAAGATTTTTATAAAATTGTTCAAATTATTAGAGAAATTAAAAAGAAAAAGAAAAAAGTTATTTTAGTAGGAAATGGTGGTAGTGCTGCTATGGCAAGCCACGTAAGTGTTGATTTAACAAAAGTATCAAAAATAAGAGCAATAAATTTTAATGAAGCTGATCTATTAACCTGCTTTTCAAATGATTATGGTTATGAAAATTGGGTTCAAAGAGCAATATTTTTTTATGCAGATAAAGGTGATCTTCTTATTTGTATAAGTAGCAGTGGACAATCTAAAAATATTATAAATGGTGCAAAGTTTGCAAAAAAAATTGGATGTAAGGTTGTTACACTGACAGGTTTTGATAAAAATAACAAAGTGAGAAAAATTGGACATATAAATTTATGGTTAAATAGCAAAAATTATAATTTGATAGAAATGACTCATCATACTTGGCTTCTTTCAATTGTGGATTTTTTAGCAAATAGCAAAATAAAAAATTAAATATATAAAAACAGCTATGAGAAAATTTATAAAAACATATTACAACTCTATATTCATTTAATGCAAACATTTAAGAAATTATTATTTCTACTTTCCACTCAAGAAAAAAAAAAAGCTAGTTTATTAGTAATAATGATCTTGATATTAGCATTTTTAGATATGGTAGGTGTAGCATCTATAATGCCTTTCATAGCAGTTCTAACAAACCCCAGTATTGTTGAAACAAACTATTTTTTAAAATATATGTTTCAAGCATCAAGTATATTTGGAGTTCAAAATACTCAAGAGTTCATGTTTTTTTTGGGTGTCTTGTTATTTTTTATTTTAATTTTTACACTAATTTTCAGAGCCATTGTAACTTACATACAACTTCGATTTATTTTTTTAATGGAGCACAGCATAGGTAGACGTCTTGTAGAGGGATATTTGCATCAGCCTTACAGCTGGTTTTTAAGTCGTCATAGTGCTGATCTTGGAAAAAGCATTTTATCTGAGTCAGGTAAAATAGCTGGTAGAGGTTTATCAAATTTGATGGATTTAATTGCCAAAAGCTCAGTTACGATTGCGATTATTATTTTATTGATTATAATTGACCCAAAACTTGCTTTAATAGTTGGTCTTTCACTTAGCATAATTTATGTGCTAATTTATTATTCTGTAAATAAATATCTTAAAAAGATTGGAAAAGACTCATTAAAAAATAATCAATTACGTTTTACCGCTGTTAGTGAGGCCTTTGGTGCAGTAAAAGAAATTAAAGTTGGAGGATTAGAGCAAACCTATATTAATAATTTTTCTATTTCTTCCAAAATCTTTGCTTTAACCCAGGCTTATGTCTCTTCTATAGCTCAAATACCTAGATTCTTTTTAGAGAGTATAGGTTTTGGTGGTGTTTTATTAATAATACTTTATAGCATGTCTGATACGGGCAGTTTTAACAATGCTTTACCTATTATAAGTGTGTATGTTTTTGCTGGATATCGTCTATTACCAGCATTACAAATGATGTATTCTTGCTTTACCCAGCTTACTTTTGTTGGTCCTTCAATCGATGAATTAAATAATGATCTTAGAAACCTTCAATCTCATGATGAAAAACAGAGTGAGAGTATTTTAGATTTTAATAAAACAATTAATCTAAAAAGTGTTGATTATAACTATCCAAATTCTTCAATAAAAGCTTTAAAAAATATAAATATAAACATTCCTATAAATTCTACAGTAGGATTGGTAGGCGCTACTGGTAGTGGTAAAACTACATTAATTGATATTATTTTAGGATTACTGGAACCTCAAAATGGATCTTTGGAAATTGACGGTAAATTGATTACAAAATTTAATACAAAGTCTTGGCAACGTTATATAGGTTTTGTTCCACAAGATATTTATTTATCCGACGATACAGTTGCTGCTAATATTGCTTTTGGTATAGATCACAAAGATATTGATCAACTAGCTGTTGAAAGAGCTTCCAAGATTGCAAGTTTGCATGAATTTATAATAGATGAATTGCCAAAGAAATACCAAACTACAATTGGTGAACGTGGAATTAGATTATCAGGTGGACAACGTCAACGTATTGGAATTGCACGAGCTTTATATCATGACCCAAAAGTCTTAATTTTTGATGAAGCAACAAGTGCTCTAGATGGCACAACTGAAAAAATTGTAATGGATGCAATTAATAATCTTAGAAAGGATATTACTATTATAATAATCGCTCACCGTTTGAGTACAGTCAAAAGATGTGATCAAATTTATGTTTTAGAGAGAGGTAAGCTTAAAGCACAAGGTAATTTTAACGAATTGATTGATCTAGATAGTCAATTTCGAGAAAATGTAAAAAATTCATTTTAGTTTATATTTATTATATATTGTCTGTTATTTCTTCTTGAAGTTATTTATTAAAAAAAAAATTTAATAAATAAATTTACATTAAAAAGTTTGTTTAATTTTTATATGATTTTATAATATAGCTTCTCATAGAAAGTTCTTATCAAAAAAGTTAAATAAAACTATCAATGTTAATAGTCGAAATTAATATATTCAGTAAAATTTTGAAATAATTAAATTTTAATATTTAAGTTAAATATTTCTTATAGATAAATTAAAAAAATTGAAGATTAAATGTTAACGATTTCCTTTAATATAAAATATAAGCTCTAAATCTATGGAATTTTTTTTATATAGATGATACTTAATGAAATAAATTATATGAAAAAAGCTCTTATAACTGGTGTGACAGGACAAGACGGGTCTTATCTGGCAGAATTTTTACTAAATAAAGATTATGAGGTACATGGCATAAAAAGAAGAACTTCATTAATTAATACAGATCGAATAGATCATTTATATCAAGACCCGTTTGAAAGTCATCGAAAATTTATTTTACATCACGGGGACTTAACAGACTCAACTTCTTTAACCAGGATTATTCAAGAGGTACAACCTGACGAAATTTATAATTTAGCAGCTCAAAGTCATGTAGCAGTTTCGTTTGAACAGCCAGAATATACAGCTAATTCTGATGCTTTAGGAGCACTAAGAATTTTAGAAGCTATTCGTATTCTTAAGTTAGAAAAAAAAACAAAATTTTATCAAGCATCAACATCTGAATTATATGGTTTAGTAAAAGAGGTGCCTCAAAATGAAAATACTCCTTTTCACCCAAGAAGTCCTTATGGAGTTGCAAAATTATATGCTTATTGGATTACAGTTAATTATAGAGAAGCTTATGGCATCTATGCTTGTAATGGAATTCTATTTAATCATGAATCACCTGTAAGAGGGGAAACTTTTGTAACAAGAAAAATAACAAGAGGTTTAGCTAGAATAAAATTAGGTTTACAAAAAAATTTATATTTGGGTAATTTAAATGCTTTAAGAGATTGGGGGCATGCAAAAGATTATGTAGAGGCCCAGTGGTTAATGCTTCAACAAAAAGAACCAGATGATTTTGTTATTGCAACAGGAAAACAATATTCAGTTAAAGATTTCATAAATTTAGCAGCAAAGAATTTAAATATGGCCTTTGAATGGAAAGGAAAAGGTATAAACGAAAAAGGAATTTTAAATGGTAAAGAAGTAGTAAAAGTAGACCCAAGGTATTTTAGACCTTCTGAAGTAGAAAATTTATTAGGTGATCCAACAAAAGCAAAAAAAAAATTAAATTGGGTTGCTAAAATTTCTTTTGAAAATTTAGTTCAAGAAATGGTTGAAGAAGATTTGAAAATAGCAAAAAATGAGCAACTTACTAATAGTTAATTCTTTCTCAATATTTTTATAAATAAAAATGACTAAACTTAAAATATATATAGCTGGTCACAAAGGAATGGTCGGATCAGGTTTAGTTCGTGTTTTAAAAAAAAAAAGAAACGTAGAATTAATTACAATAGATAAAAAAGATTTAAATCTAATTAAACAAACAGATGTTGAAAATTTCTTTAAAAAACAAAAAATCGATCAAGTGTATTTAGCGGCGGCAAGAGTAGGAGGTATTCATGCAAATAATACTTATCCAGCAGAATTTATTTATCAAAACTTAATGATACAAAATAATATAATTCATAGCTCATTTGTGAGTGGAGTAAAAAAATTATTATTTTTAGGATCTAGTTGTATTTATCCAAAAAAAGCAAATCAGCCTATGAAAGAAAATGAACTACTAACCGGGTTACTAGAGCCAACTAACGAGCCTTATGCAATTGCTAAAATAGCTGGTATTAAACTTTGCGAAAGTTACAATCGACAATTTGGTAAAAGTCATGAAATTGACTATCGTAGTCTTATGCCAACCAATCTTTATGGACCAGGTGATAACTTTGATCCTAAAAATAGTCATGTTATACCTGGATTAATTTATCGTTTTCATCAAGCGAAAATTAAAAATTTACCAAATGTGAGTATTTGGGGCACAGGCGCTGTTAAAAGAGAATTTCTTTTTGTTGATGATATGGTTTCTGCATCTATCCAAATAATGAATGTAGATAAACAAATATATGAAAAATATAGCAAACCTAGATGTAGTCACATCAACGTGGGTAGTGGACTTGAGTTAACTATTATGGAACTTTCTAAAATGATTAAAAAAGTCGTTGGGTATAATGGTAAAATTAAATTTGATAAAAGCAAGCCTGATGGAAGTCCAAGAAAATTAGTTGATAGTCATTTAATTAATCAAATTGGTTTTAAACCAAAAGTTCACTTAGAGGAGGGTATTATTAAAACTTATAAAAGTTTTCTAAAGGAACAAAACAAAACTTAAAAAATTATTAAATTTTTTAACATTTCAAGATCAAAATTAAACATTATTTTATGAATAATTTAAATATTATAATAATAGCTCACTGTTTGAGTACTGTTGATAATTGTGATAGCATTTGCATAATAGAAAGAAGGAAATTTCAAGTTAAAGTAAAATTCAATAAATTTATAAATACTGAGGATTATTTTTGAGTTAAAACTATAAAATTAAAATAATACAAAATGTTAAAAAATTCATCAATTTTAATTACTGGTGGTACAGGCTCTTTTGGTAAGTCATTTGTTCCACTTACATTAAAAAAATTTAATCCAAAGCGTTTAATAATATTTTCACGTGATGAAATGAAGCAGTGGGAAATGCAAAAACATTTTAAAGATGATAAAAGAGTTGGCTTTTTTATTGGTGATGTACGTGATAAAGATCGTCTTCGTAGAGCACTAAATGGTGTGGAGTACGTTGTGCACGCTGCAGCAACAAAAATAGTTTCTACAGCAGAGTATAATCCTTTTGAGTGTATAAAAACAAATGTAAATGGCGCAATGAACTTGATTGATGTTTGTATTGATCAAGGTGTAAAACGTGTAGTAGCTCTTTCAACAGATAAGGCAAGCAGCCCAATAAATCTTTATGGTGCGAGTAAATTAGCATCTGACAAACTATTTATAGCAAGTAACTCTTCTTATGCAGCTGGTACACAAACATCTTTTGCTGTTGTTCGTTATGGTAATGTTATGGGATCAAGAGGTTCTGTAATTCCATTTTTTTTATCAACTAGAGATCAAAATGAATTGACCATTACTGATAAACGAATGACACGTTTTATGATTTCACTTGAGCAAGGTGTAGAGCTTGTTTGGCATGCATTTGAAGACATGATTGGTGGCGAGATATATGTCAAAAAAATCCCATCAATAAAAGTCATAGATATTGCAAGTGCAATAGCACCAACAGCAAAACATAAAATTATTGGCATAAGACCTGGTGAAAAACTTCATGAGCAGATGATTAGTGTTGAAGACTCTGAATATACTTATGAATATTCTAATTATTACAAAATTTTACCTCAAATAAATGATTGGGATAAAGATAAAACGCGGATAAAAAAAGGTAAAAAAGTCCCATCAGGTTTTGTTTATAGTAGTGATAATAATTCAGACTGGATGAGTATTGAAGAACTTAACGATTGGATTAATGCTAACAAAAAATTTATAGACAATATTTAATAAATGATACCTTACGGTCGTCAAGAAATTACAGATAGTGATATAGATGAAGTTGAGAAAGTATTAAAGTCTGATTTTTTAACCCAAGGACCAGTAGTTCCAAAATTTGAAAAAGTGGTTGCAAATTATTGTGGGGCCTCTTATGCAGTCGCTGTTAATAGCGCAACTAGTGCTTTGCACATCGCATGTCTAGCCTTAGGACTGGAAAAAGGTGATTACTTATGGACTTCACCGAATACCTTTGTTGCTAGTGCAAATTGTGCTAGATACTGTGGTGCGGGTGTAGATTTTGTAGATATAAATCCGGATACTTTCAACATTAATGTTGAAGCATTATCAGAAAAATTAAAAGTAGCAGAAAAAAAAGGAAAATTACCCAAAATTATAATACCAGTTCATTTTGCTGGTCAACCTAGTGAAATGGAAGCTATACATAAATTATCAAAAAAGTTTGGTTTTAAAATTATTGAAGACGCCTCACACGCAATCGGTGCATCATATAATGAAATTAAGGTAGGATCATGTGTTCATAGCGATATAACAGTATTTAGTTTCCATCCAGTTAAAATAATAACTACTGGCGAGGGTGGTATGGCACTTACAAATAAGAAGGATCTTGCAGATAAAATGTATAGACTTAGAGTTCATGGAATAACATACGATAAGGGGACAATGCATCAACGCCCTAAAAATGAAATTTGGAATTACCAACAAATCGAATTGGGCTTTAATTATCGAATGAATGATATTCAAGCTGCATTAGGATTGAGTCAAATAAAAAGATTAGACCACTATATCACAAAACGTCATAACATTGCAAAAAGATACAACAAAGAATTTGAGAGTTTATCAATTAAAACACAAAAACAGCTTCCAGGGTTTTATTCAAGTTTTCATCTTTATTCTGCTTGTTTTAAAGAAAATAAAAACACTGAAATACAAAAAAAAATTTATGATACACTTAGGAAAAATGGTATAGCAGTAAATGTTCATTATATTCCAGTTCACCGTCATCCATATTATGAGAATTTAGGATTTAAAAAAGAAGATTTTCCTGAAGCAGAAAAATTTTATAGAGAATCAATTAGCCTCCCAATATACCCCTCTCTTTCATATCAACAGCAGGATTTTGTTTTGCAATCTTTAGCTTCAGTATTAAAAAATATATGAAGAAGAAACAAAAAGAAATTTTTTTAGAGCAAGAAGGTAATGCTTGGTTTGATAGAAATCATTTAGCCATACAAAATCGTGTGATGGGATCACAAGATCCAATTATTAATATTTTGTCAAATCTTTTAAATAAAAAGAAAAATATGGAAAATCAACAATTGCTTGAAATTGGTTGTGGAGAAGGAAAACGATTACATTGGATTTCTAAAAATTATAAATTAAATTGTTATGGTATAGATCCGTCTGAAAAAGCAATCGCACTTGCAAATAATAAAGGGGTTAAAGCAATTAAGGGAACAGCTGATATTCTTAATTTCGAAAATAAAAAGTTTGACTTTGTGGTGTTTGGATTTTGCTTATATCTTTGTGATCGAAGTGATCTTTTTTTAATTGCAAAAGAAGCTGATAGAGTTTTAAAAGATTCAGGTTTTATTATTATACACGATTTTTTTTCTGAAACTCCAATTGAAAAAAAATATCATCATTACCCAGGTATGTTTTCATACAAAATGGATTATAGAAAATTATTTGATTGGCATCCATTTTATAAATGTATATCTCATGAAATTATGTCAGAAGAAGAAAATAAAATTAAAGATGATAAAGATAAATTGAGAGCTACTTCTGTATTGAGAAAACAAAGTTTTTATGAATAAGCTTGCTCTGGGAACAGTTCAATTTGGTTTAAATTATGGTGTATCAAATTTTTATGGTCAAACTAACTTATCAGAAGCATCAAAAATAATTAAACTGGCAAAAGAGGAAAATATTGATTTGATTGATACAGCTATTTCATATGGTGTTAGTGAAAAAACCATTGGAAAAATAGGAATTTTAGATTTTAGATTTGTTTCAAAATTACCATCAGTTTCAAATATTAACGGAGATTTAGATATAATAGTTGAAGAAATGATTAAAAAATCATTACATCGATTAGGTATAAAATCCCTTTATGGATTATTAATACATAAATCCCAGGATCTTTTAGGTGATTCTGGTTGTAAATTGATCTATGCGCTTAACCAAATAAAAGGGAAGGGGTTAATTGAAAAAATTGGTGTTTCTATTTATGATCCCTCAGAAATAGATAAAATTATTAATCTTTTTAAAATAGATATTATTCAGGCTCCATTAAATATAATAGATAGGCGACTTGAAAAAAGTGGATGGCTTAAAAAATTACACAATAAAAATATAGAGATACATACACGATCAACATTTCTTCAAGGCTTATTGTTAATGCAGCAAGATCAAATTCCTATGAAATTTAATAGATGGGCTGATTTATTTGATCGATGGTTTTTAGAATTAAAAAAGTATAATTTGGATGCGGCTCAAGTATGTTTGTCATATCCAATGTCATTACCAGAAGTAGATCGTATTGTTATTGGTGTAAACAATGCAGATCAGCTTCAGAAATTAATTAAATTATCAAAATCGAAAATTTTAAATCACGATCTATCATTTATGGTTTCAAATGATAATTTGTTAATTAATCCTAGTAACTGGGAAAATATCTAAAAATTTTAGATTTAAAATAGATTTAATTACTTCAGAATAAATACTTAAAAACAATAATTTTGATTTATAGGCATTAAAATAATTTCTATAAAATTTAAATTAATAATATAAAGTTAATTTAATTATAAAATATGTTTTCTAAAATAATAAAAAATATAACTAATACTAAATTAGAGACTCCAAGGTTAATTTTGAGACCTATAACAATAAAAGATTTACGAAAAATATTTGAAATGAGAAACAAATATTTTGTGTTTAATATGATGAGGACAGAAGAAGAAATGAATTACAGATCTCATATTAAATGGTTTAAAAAAAGAACTAATCGTGTCGATTATGCAATTATAAATAAGAGAAATAAAAAAATTATTGGAATTATAAATACTGTATTTTATTTTAAAAATAACACTCTTTATGCCGAATTAGGTAAGTATATAGGTTATAAAAATTATCATGGTAAAGGATTGGGTTCTGAAGCTACAAAAGAATGGGTAAATTTTATTTTTATATCAACAAAAATTAATTACTTTTTTGCACAAACTTTAAAAGATAATTTTAGTAATATTAAACTAAATACAAAACTTGGTTTTAATATATTAAAAAATAAGAATGAAAGTGTAAATAAAATTGAATGGAAGACAATGAAATTAACCAGAAAGAAATGGCTGATAAAAAATTCAGAAATTTTGAGAAATATTTATTATAGTGATTTAAGAAAAATTTTGAGCTGGAGAAATAGTTTAAAAGTTAGAGAAATTAGTTTAGATACTGCTTACATTACTTATGCAAAGCACTTAAAATGGTATAAAAAAATACAGTCCAATAAATCTTATTTTTCATTCTTGATATCGTTAAAAAATACCATATTTGGTATAGTCAACTTAAAAAAAATAAGCCTAAAAAAAGTAAAGTGGAGCATATATAAAAAACCTCTTTCTAAAAGAGGTATTGGTACCTACCTTGCGCATCGGGTATTAAATAAAGTTTTTTTTGACTTGCGCATGAATGGTGTGTTTGCATCTATATATTCAACCAATAATGAATCAATTAGATTCCATGAATCTTTAGGCTTTAAATTTAACAAAAAAATAAACAATAATATTTCTGAATTTCTTTTAAAAAAATCTGTGTGGTTGAAAAACAAAGACTTTATTAATTCAAAAATAAATACTAAATATAAGATTGGGTAATAAAATAAGTTGATTTTCAATTTGTAATTATTACACATAATTTATGAATATATAATTTTAAATTAAAATGATTAATTTAAAAACACAAAAAATTGGTAAGACAGAAAAGCCATTCATAATTGCTGAAATGTCAGGTAATCACAATCAATCATTAGATCGTGCATTGTCAATTGTTGATGCTGCAGCAAATGCAGGAGCACATGCTATTAAATTGCAAACTTATACAGCAGACACAATGACTTTAGATATTAAAGATGGTGAGTTTTATATTGATGATCCCAAATCTTTATGGAAGGGACAAGCAATGCACGACTTGTATAAGTTAGCTTACACGCCATGGGAATGGCATAAACCTATCATGGAACATGCAAAATCTAAAAAATTATTATGTTTTAGCACACCGTTTGATGAAACTGCTGTTGATTTTTTGGAAACACTTAATGTTCCAGCTTATAAAATTGCTTCATTTGAGTGTGTTGATTTACCATTAATTAAAAAAGCAGCTAGTACAAAAAAACCATTAATTATATCTACAGGTATGGCATCGATTACTGAAATTACCGAGGCAGTTGATGCAGCTCGTAGTGCAGGTTGTAAAGATTTAATTTTACTTAAATGTACGAGCACATATCCTGCATCCCCAGAAAATACAAATTTACAAACCATATCACATATGAGAGATTTATTTGCCTGCGAGGTTGGTTTATCAGATCATACTCTAGGAATAGGTGCTGCAGTTGCTGCTGTAGCAATTGGAGCTACTGTGATAGAAAAACATTTTACCTTATCTCGTGCGGATGGAGGTGTTGACTCCGCCTTTTCTTTAGAGCCAGGTGAATTGGCATCTTTAGTCTCTGAAACTGAGAGAGCTCATCAGGCTTTAGGTTCAATTTCCTATGGTTTTACTGAAGCAGAAAAAGGGTCTCTTTCAAGAAGACGATCTCTTTATATTGGGGAAAATATGAAATCAGGTGAAATTCTTACTCCAAAAAATTTACGACGTGTAAGACCAGGTAATGGATTGTTGCCAAAATATTATGAGTCGTTACTTGGCAAACGTGTTAAATTTGATGTTTCAAAAGGTACACCAGTCTCATGGGATATAATTTTAGATAAGTAAATTTTTATTTTTAAATTAAGGAAAAATTATTGAATAATCAAAAACGTTATCTCATCACCACAGCTGATGAAAAAACTTGGAAATTTGACCGTCCAGTTATTTTTTTAGGTGAATGGTGTCGATTATATAATCGAAAAGAAATCTGGCAAACAATGGATGCGATAGTTGCTGAGCCATATGGTGTATCTTTACATCAGAAAAATTCTGATCATTCCGAGTCTTTAATCTTAGAAGAAAAGTTGTTTCCTGAATTATGTGGACTGTTAAATAAACATCATCAAAAAAATTATAGTCAAAGATTCTGGAGAATAATTATAGGACATTGGTTTAAGCATATAGTTAGGGACATTCTTAATCGCGTACATTCCATTAAAGAATGTTTAAAAAATCATGAAATATCTGGCACTACTGTTTACGAAAGTGATGTTGATACTCTAGTATCAACAGATTTTATTACAGCACTTTACTCACCAGATAATTATAAATGGCATAATATTCTAAATGCACGAATTATAAGTTTAATAGAAGAAGTAAGTTTTCCAGTTGAAATTCTTAAAACAAATAGTGTTGTTAGTGATTATGAAAGTATTGAATACAAAAGCAAAAAAGTTTTGCAAGGAAGTTTAAAAAAAAGTATTTTTAATTGGAGCTGTAGAGCCTATGGAAAAATAGCAAATAAATTTGTAAGAGATAAAGATGCATTCGTAATTAATAGCTATCTTCCAACAATTGAGGAAATAAAATTAGAATTAGCTTTAGGCCAAGTACCTCAATTATGGAAAATGCAGGGAGATGGATATAATTTATCAAAATTTTCACAGAAACAGACAGATGTTAAATTAAGAAATAATTTAAAAAATATGTTCTCTAAAAATAGAGGAGGTATTTTAGAAAATGTTATTCGTCAATTATCTTTTGAGCTATTGCCCAAATGTTACCTTGAAGGATTTTCAGATCTTCATGAGATTGTAAAAAAAAGACCTTGGCCTAAGTCACCTAAATTTATATTTACAAGTAATAGTTTTTACCAAAATGAAGTTTTCAAGTTGTGGTCAGCACTTAAGGTAGAGGATAATACAAAATATTTTGTAGGCCAGCATGGTTGCAATTATGGAACTCAAAAACATAAATTTCCAAGAATAGAGGAGATAACATCAGATAAATTTATAACATGGGGATGGACAGACGGATTACCACAACATACACCTGGATTTATCTTTAAAACTTCAGGTAATAAAAAATTAAATTTTGATCCAAAGGGCTCATTGTTATTAGTTCAGGAAGGCTTCACAAAAAATGATAACACACATGATAGAAAGTTTGAGTATATTCAATATTTAAATGATCAAAAAAAATTTGTAAGTCAACTTGATAAAGAACCAAGACAAAAACTTATAGTTAGATTATTCAATGTTAACTATCAAAGTAAAGAATGGTGTGATGAATTAAGATGGGCTGATTATGATAAAATGATAAAAATAGATAAAGGAATTTCTAATATTAATAATTTAATTTTACAAAGTAGATTGGTAGTTCATAGTTATGATTCAACAGGTATTCTAGAAACTTTATCTTTAAACGTTCCTACTTTAGCTTTTTGGCAAAATGGGTTTGATCATTTGCGTGATAGTGCAAAACCATATTATCAATTGCTTGTTGACGCTGGAATAGTACATTTCTCAACAAAATCTGTAGCGGACAAAGTGAACGCTATATGGGACGATGTTAATAATTGGTGGTCTCAAGAAAATGTACAAAATGCGAGAAAAAAATTTTGTATGCGATATTCAAATTTGAGTCAAAAACCTGCTGCTGAACTTAAACAGATTTTGTTGTCATAAAAAATGAAACATTATAAAAGTATAATTGATTTATTTAATTCATTAACAAAGAGTAAATTATGAAAATAGTTGGACTGGTTCAGGCAAGAATGGGATCAACAAGATTGCCAGGAAAAGTTTTAAGAACTATTGTTGATAAGCCATTAATAGAATTACTTTTAGAAAGATTATCGAAATCTGATCAACTAGATGAAATTGTAGTTGCTACTTCTGAAAAAGTGGAAAATGATAAATTGCAATCTTTAGTAGAGTCTCTTGGTTATAGATGTACAAGAGGAAGTGACAAAAATGTACTAAATAGATTTTATGAGTCAGCTAAAGTTGTGGGTGCTGATGTAATAGTTCGTATTACAGCAGATTGTCCTTTAATAGATGCTGCTCTAGTCGATGAATGTATAAGAGGTTTTAAAAAATCCAAAGTAGATTATTTTTCTAATACCGACCCTAGAACTTTTCCTGATGGTCTGGATATATCAGTTATGACATTTAAATCTATTGAACGTGCAAATAATGAAACAAAATCTAATTTTGATAAAGAGCATGTAACATCTTATATTCGAAGATCAAAAAGTTTTACAAAATCTTCTCTTACATATAAAGAAGATTTATCTAATTTAAGATGGACCGTAGATGAACCAGAAGATTTAATTTTAGTTGATACTATATTTAAAAATTTTTATCCGAATAAAAATTTCAATTGGCTTCAGATATTAGAGCTACAAAAACAAAAACCTTATTTATTTTTAGTTAATAAAAAAATAAAAAATAATGAGGGTGCCTTTTTAAACACAGGTCAAAAGTTGTATAAAAGAGCCAAAAGAATAATACCAGGTGGAAATATGCTTTTGTCAAAACGACCAGAAATGTTTTTGCCTGGAAAATGGCCAGCTTATTTTAGCAAAGCAAAAGGTTGTAGAGTTTGGGATTTAGATGACAATGAACTTGTAGATATGTCTATTATGGGTATTGGAACTAATTCGTTAGGATATGGGCATCCAGAAGTAGATGAAGAGGTCAAAAGAACAGTGAATAATGGAAATATGTCAACTTTAAATTGTCCAGAGGAAGTTTATTTAGCTGAGAAATTGATTGATATGCATCCATGGGCTGATATGGCTCGTTTTGCAAGAAGTGGAGGAGAAGCAAATGCAATTGCAATACGTATTGCTCGCGCTGCTTCAGGTAGAGATAAAGTTGCAATCTGTGGTTATCATGGTTGGCATGATTGGTACTTATCAGCAAATTTGAGTGATGATAAGGGTTTAGACGGACATTTGTTACCTGGTCTTCAGCCAAAAGGTGTACCAAGAAATTTAAAAAATACAGTTTTCCCCTTCAACTATAATCAAATAGATGAATTAGAGTCGTTAGTTAAAAAACACGATATTGGTGTTATCAAAATGGAGGTAGCTAGGTCTGTAGGACCTGAAAATAATTTTTTGCAAAATGTTCGTCAATTAGCCACAGATAAAGGTATAGTACTTGTTTTTGACGAATGCACGACTGGTTTTAGAGAAACTTTTGGTGGTTTGCATAAAAAATATAACGTGGAGCCAGATATGGCAATGTTTGGTAAAGCATTAGGAAATGGATACGCGATTACAGCAATAATTGGTCGCCAAGAAGTAATGGATGCAGCTCAAACAACTTTTATCAGCAGTACATTTTGGACAGAAAGAATTGGACCAACTGCTGCTTTAAAAACACTAGAGGTTATGCAAAGAGAAAAATCTTGGGAAAAAATAACTAAAATTGGAAATCAAATTTCTACGATTTGGAAGAAATTATCAAACAAATATAAACTTCCTATAACGATATATGGTTTACCTGCTTTAATTAAAATGCGATTTGAATCAGAGTCAAACTTAGAATACAAAACTTTAATTACTCAAGAGATGTTGAAACGTGGATATTTGGCAAGTAATTCGGTTTATGTATGTACAGAACATAATGAAGATGTGCTTCAAGGTTATGAGGAAGCTTTAGACCAAGTCTTTAATTTAATAGCTGAATGTGAACAAGGTAGATCTATTAATGAATTTCTTGAGGGCGAGGTTTGTAATAAAGATTTCCGTCGTTTGAGCTAGTTTTTAAGATAAAATAATATAATTTATATCAATACTTAATAAGAAAATGACAATTATTTTTCGATTAAATGTGAGTTCAAGTGTAGGATTTGGTCATTTAAATCGCTGTCGTGCATTGGCTCATGCTTTAAAGTCGAAGGGGCAAAGTTGCATAATGGTTGGGCCCCAAAAAAAATATAAAATTGATTCAGATAAATATATATTTAAAGATTGGATACCAGTTGAGTATTGGAATTCAACTGAGCAAGATTCAGAAATGTTAATTAAAATCGCCAAAAAAAATCATCAATGCTTTTTAATATTAGACGATTATCGTATTAATGAAAGTTATCAACTTAATTTACGTAAAGAGGGTTTAAGATGGTTACAGTTTGACCATAAAGAAAATAGTCGACCCATTTGGGCCGATATTATTTTGAATCCAATACCTAGAATACATGAGAATGAGTTAAAAAATATTGTTCAAAACAAAAAGGCAGAATTATTGCTTGGACCAGAATATGCGATTTTAAGACCAGAGTTTGCAAAAGTAAAAAAAAATAACAATATAAATCCAAATAAAAGAATACTGGTAACTTTTGGTGGTGGCAATGATTATGGTGGAATTATATTTGTTTTATCTACTTTATTACCACATTTACCTAATAATTTTAAATTTGTAGTGGTTTCAGGGCAAAATAATCCTAATAACAAAATTATAAACGAATGGATTGAAAATAATGGATCAAATAAAGTTGACATGTATATAGACCCAAAAGATTTAGTAAGTATCTTTTTATCTTGTGATATTGCAGTCACAGCTGGTGGCACTACAACTTACGAGCTAGACTCATGTGGCCTCCACTTTATTATAATTTCTACTACTAACAATCAAATAGAACAGTCAAAAGCATGGGCGAGTACCGGTAAAGCTATGTATATAGGTGAATTAAAAAACGTAAGTAAAAATTCTTTGATAAGCAGTTTTAATTCAATGATAAATAATAAAAAAATTTTAAATAGAGATAAAAATTTAAATTCTTATGAGGGTTTATATAAAGTTGCAGACATAATTATTAAAAAATTGATTAATTAACATGGAAACTGAAAAACTTTACATTATTGGAGGTAATAATTTAAAATTAATAAATAAAATAATAAAAACTTCAAAAGTTGTTTTTCTTGATAAAGAAAATGAGGAATTTGAAAATCAATTTTCAATTTTAAAAAATTTTAAAGAAAAGGAAATTTTTTTGACTGAAAAATGGATGTCATTTCAAGATCAAGTTTTTAAAAAAATAAAACCCGAATTAGATAAGGATGAAGATTTTAAGTATATATTATCTAATCTTTTTTTTGAAGCTTCACCTAACAAAACTACCTCAATTTATCAATTTTTTAAGTTATATTTACTAATTGAATATATTAAAAAAGAAAAATTTACTAAAGTTGTTCTTATTAATGTATCAGAAGAAATTAAGAATTTTTTTAATTCAAATATAAATAATTTTAGTTTCTACTTCGAAATATTAAGTTTTGAAAATAAAAAAAATAGTATTGAAAAAATAAAAAATTTTGCAAAAAAAAATACCGTATTTTCAGTTCTATATTGCTTATATTCAGAATATAAAAAAAAAAAACAAAAGATCCTTCCTTCAATTAACCAATCAAAAAAGGTTGCAATATGTTATTATTATCCAGGCGGTCAATCTTGTGAAAATGGATTTTATAGTAAATATTATGAAGCTGCCTCATCTTTGCTAAGTAAAACTTATGGTTGGCTTTTTTTATTTGTAGGAAATATTTCAACTCTTGGGAAGGAAAATGAAAAATTAAAAAATAAAATAAATACGTTTGGTTTTCTAGACGCTTTCTTTTCGTCGAAAGATTTACAAAAAATTATATTTAATTTCCTTAAAGTAAAAAAAAAATTAGAAAAAATTAATACTAAAAATCTTTTCTTTTTTGAGAAAATTGATTATTTTTATTTAATCAAAAATGATTGGATAACTTCAAAATCAATTTTATTGATTGAATTAATGATTTTAGAAAAAAAAATTTTAAATTTTTTAAAGTTAAATCCTCAAATAAATGAAATTATTTATTTAATGGAGTTTCAACCTTGGGAAGCAATGCTAAATAAAATTGCAAAAAAAAAGGGCATAATTACGAAAGGTGTAATCCATTCTGTTGTTAGACAAAATATGATGAATTTTTACCACTCTAAATTAATTCACCCTTATCATTATACACCTTCATTTGTTGGAGTTAATAGTAACTTTAGTAAATCACTTTTATTAAATGATGGTTTTGACTCTGATCAGATAATAGAAATAGAGGCACAAAGATTTAACTATTTAACAAAAAAAAGTTATAGAATTTACAACAAAATTTCAAAGCTAAAAAAATCAATTTTGATAATTACTTCAATACTTCCAAATGAAACAAAAGAATTGTTAGAATATTTTGCACTATCAAATAATAAATTTGAAAAAGTATATATAAAAGAACACCCTCTTCTAAAAGTTGGTTCTATGATAAAATCATCAATTAAAAACTTTCCTAATTTTGAAATAGTTAATGGCACAGTATCTGAAGCTCTTGAATTGTCAGATATAGTCTATGCCGCAAATGGTTCGTCAGTTTTATTAGAGTCCGTTGTTAAAAAAAAACAAACAGTATCACTTATTTCTTTATCAACATTACCCATTCCCGCTATTAATAAAGCTGAAAACTTATATTTTGTTTATGATGTGATTTCTTTGTCTGAAATATTTAATAAACTAATTGTTACCTCAGAAATAGAAATTAATAATGAAGAAAAAAATGAGTATTTATATTTAAATGAAGATTTTTCTTTATGGCGTAAGTTTATTGAAAAATAAATACATAATTAAATTTATTATTTTTATTTAATTATATTAAATATTATTTTTTTATAAATTTTTTTATTTCTTTAAAGTTAGATATTTTATTTTTGTACAATTTATTATTTTTACCATATCCATATTTAGCAAAAATAAAATTCATCTTAGCTCTTTTCGCTGCTAAAAAATCTATGTTGGTATCTCCAATAAAATATGAATATTTTGGAGTAAAATTGTTTCTTTTTAAAGAGTATATTAGTTGATCTGGGTGTGGTTTTCCTCTCATTTTTTTATTTGGGCAATGAATAGAAGTAGGATTTATTTTAAATTTTTTTAATAAAAATTTTGATCTTTTATAATCTTTTGAGGTTACTATAGAAAATTTAATATTCTGTTTTTCAAATAATTTAAATACTTTCAAGACATCTTTATATGGTTTAATCAAATTTATGTTTTTTAAAGATTCTTCTCTAAAACACTTATAAATTTTAGGATTTTGTTCAATGCCTAAAGTTTTTAAGATTTTTAAAAAAGGCATACCTATTTTTTGAAAATATGATTTAAAACTTACCTTTAATTTAAATTTTTTTGATGTTTTATTCCATGCTAACTCCATATTTTTTTTTGAGTCAAAAATTACTCCATCAAGGTCAAATATTAAGAAAGATTTATTTCTTTTATCTTTCATTAATAATATTTTCTTAATCTATCTTTTTGAATTAATAATAATGATCTTAATATGTCTTTTTTAGTATTTATTGAAAAACTATCATTTTTGAATTGCAGAGTGCCAATTTTATAACCATTTTCTATAACCCTGAGCAATTCTATTCCCTCGTACTCTTCTAAATTTCTATTTTTTAAATCTTTAAACTTTTTTATAAAATCTGGTTTGAAGGTCACAAAATCTTGGTGTCTTTTAAAAGGTTTTTTTTTTGATCTGAATGGATGAGGCGCATCAGCCCTGGTTAAATACAATATATCGTTTACTTGATTGGAAATTATCTTAACATAATTGTTATTATTTTTTTCGTTAGTTAAAGTATGTGGAATCACTACATCATATTTTTTTATATTTTTTATATGAAAATTAATAGCTTTATCTAAATAACTTGGATTTAAAAAAATTTCATCACATTGTATATCAACAACTAATTTTAAATTTTTAAATCTTTTTTTATTTTTTTTAAGAAATAATGAAATCCTGTCGGTACCATTTTTAATATTTTTACTAGTCATGTAAGCATCTAGGTTGTATTTTTTTACCAGATCTACAACTTTCATGCTATCTGTACAAACTATTAGTTTGTCTAACTTTTTAGACATCAAAGATCTTTTTAAAACATGCACTAAAAGAGGCACGCCATCAATAATTTGTAGAGGTTTATTTGGTAATCTCTTAGATTTTAATCTTGCTGGTATTATTCCTAGGATCATTGAAATCTTATATACAATTTAATTAATAATTAAAAATAGTATTTTAAGTTCTAATTAAATATAGCTTTATTAAATACTTGTTCTTAATTATTTAAAAGATTATTAATTAAAATTTATAGATTAAACTATTTTTAATTAAAAAAATATATTATTATTATTTTCTAAGCTCAATATGTCTTAAAGTTAATATTTTTATGAAGTCCTTAAATCTTTTTTTATATATATGCCTAGTTAGATATAAAGCTATTAACCTTATTTTAAAAAAATTTAAAAAATTTAACATTTCTATTATTTTAGATATGGAGGATAGTGCACAAGACTTATTTGATAAAAATAATAATGAAAATTTAAAAAGAATATCTAGAGAAGGTTTAAAATATCTTTCAGACAATAATATTCTAAAAAATACAATGACATATGTAAGAATTAATTCTCAAAACACTGATTTTTACGAGAAAGATGTTGAAACAATTTCAGAAATCTTAAAAAAGAAATCTACAATAAAAGGAATTTTTTTGCCAAAAGTTGAAACTTATAGTCAGGTGAAAAATTGTTATGATCAAATTTTAACGAAAAATATTAATAATTTTTCTATAGTGCCAATGATTGAAACCCAAAAGGGCTTAAAAAATCTAAATGAAATTCTTGAGGCAGACAGAGATTATAAAATCATTCAATATGTTCATTATGGACATTATGATTTTTGTTTGGATAGTGGATTTTGGCCCTTTCCAGAACCATATCATTTTGAATACTGGGAAATTATAGATAACATTTCAAAAAATATTTCTAAACATAAGAAACAATATATTCACACGCCTTTTCCACTGATAGAAACCCAAAATATATACTGGTCATCAATAAATTTTATGCAAGATAATTTAGAAATTGGTGAAATAAACTTAAGTTTAGTAAATATTGATACTAACTATATGAAAAAACCTGAAAAAATAAAACAAACTAAGTTCAAGAATATTTCTAAGGATCATCACTATAAATTAGTCTTCGCAAAAAAAATAATAAAAGAATATTTGAACAATAAGTCAAAAAATAAAAGCTTTTCATTATCCCGTAAAAGATTTATACCACCACACTTATATTTAGGCGCTGAAAATTTTTTAAAAAAAAATAAATGAATATTCAGGAATTTGAAAAAGAGTTTTTGTTCTGTTTTAAAAAACTAAAAATTAATAAAAATAAAAATATTTACATCACTTCAAATTTGACCGACATTTCAAAAATCAGAATAAAAAAACAAACAAAACTAGATTTGTTATATAAATGTCTTACTAAATCTATGGGAAAAAATAATTCAATATTTGTTCCTACAGCAACTTTAAATCTTTGTAATTCAAAAATTATTTTTGATGTTGAAAACACAGCGAGTAATAACATGGGACCTTTTGCTGAATATATAAGACACAAAAAAAAATCTATTAGAACAATTCATCCATTTTGGTCTATTTGCGGAATTGGTTATAATGCTAAGGTCTTAAAAAATGTTTCTAAACACGCTTACGGCCATGGTTCACCTTGGTCAAAAATGTTAGATTTAGATTTTATGCAAGTAAATATTGGTATACATCCCTCTAAAGCTGTCACGTTAGTTCATCATATAGAGACAATAATTGGTGTTCCGTATAGATATAGCAAATCGTTTAAACATAAAATAAAAATAAAAAATAAATTCTATGAAGATGATTTTTTTCAGAGTGTTTTTTTCAATAAAGTCAACTCAAAGAAAAAAATTAAACTTAATGAACATTTTTTTAATATTTTAGAAAAACAGAAAAAATTAAATTACATAAAACATAAATCCGGTCTGAAGATATGGAGTTTTAAAATGAGAGATTTTTTTAAAGTTGCAACAAAACTATTCCAAGATGATATTTACACATATCTAGAATATAAACCAAGTTTAAATAAAATTTCTAATTATTGATAAGTGAGTTAACAAATGAAAGATTTAATCAATTTTGGAAAGAAAATTTTTCCTATTTGTAGAAGTATAACAGGTAAGGGTACACTTAAAACTTTAAAAGAAATTAAAAAAGAACATTTAAAAAACCTTGAAATAAAAAAAATTTCATCTGGAAGAAAAGTATTTGATTGGAAGATTCCTCAAGAATGGAATATTAATGATGCATATATCATTGATAAAAATTTAAAAAAAATTATTGATTTTAAAATTAGTAATTTACATATCGTCAATTATTCAATACCTCAAAATAGAAAAATTAAAAAAAAAGATTTATTGAAGAAACTTTATTTTTTAAAAGACTTTCCAAATGCAATTCCATACGTCACATCTTACTATAAAAAAGATTGGGGATTTTGTGTAACAAAAAATCAATTTGATAGAATCAATTCTGATTATAAAGATACTGATACATTTTATATAAATATTTCATCTAATTTTAAAAAAGCAGGACGTATGCATTATGGTGAATTATTAATTCCAGGTAAATCAAAAAAAGAAATTTTACTTTCCACATATATTTGTCATCCATCAATGGCAAATAATGAACTTTCTGGTCCACTATTAAGTATTGCTTTAGCTAAATATTTTAAAAATAAAAAAAAATTAGAAAAATCAATTAGATTTATATTTATACCTGAAACTATTGGTTCAATAGCTTATATAAATTTAAATTTTAAAAAAATAAAAAATATAATCTTCGGCTTCGTATTAACTTGTGTTGGAGATAATAAAAATTTTTCAATGTTAACAAGCAAATATAACGATACATCTATAGATAAATTATGTAATGAAGCCTATAAAAAAATGGGATTTAAAGTAAAAAAATATTCATTCTTACATAGAGGCTCTGACGAAAGGCAGTTTAGTTCCCCAGGAGTTGATTTACCAGTTATATCTATGATGAGGTCAAAATATAATACATATAAAGAATACCATACATCAAAAGATGATTTTAATTTTGTATCTGTAGAGGGCTTAAGTAAATCTTTTAAAATTCACAAATATGTTTTGAACAAAATACTTAAGATGAAAGATGAAAAAATTAATTTTGGTAGAATAAAAAATTATAATAAAAATAAAGATTTTCCAATTTCAACAAAGATATGTGAACCTAATTTAGGCAAAAGAGGACTTTATCAATTAGTAGGAACACCAGACAATCAAACTTTAGAAAAAAAAGTTGCAAATATTTTGGATTTTTTACAATATGCGGATGGTTCAAATAATTTAAAACAAATTAGTAATTTAATAAATACAAGTAACAAAGAGGCAAAAAATATTTATCTACGACTAAAAAAGAAAAATTTAGTTAAATAAATAATTAGGAATGGTGAACATCTATGTAGTTACCCTTGTAACTAAATATTGTTGGACGAAAAAATAAACAGTTTGATTTTATTGAAATAATATTCGAGTTTATTTCTAACATCTTACCACAATGAGAATTTAATTCATATTCTTTATTTTCAACAGAAAATTTAATTTTTTTAGAAGTAGGATTTATGAAGAATAATTCATTTTTACTAAAATCTTTAAAATATTTTTGAATTGTATAGATCTGATTTTTAAATATAGAAGTTTTAACCATATCACTTAAAATCCTTTCTTTTTTATTAACACTAGTATATTTAGCTAAAATATTACCGTGAACAAAAGAATATAAGTTATTATTTTGAGAGTAACCCAAATAACACCTATTACTTATTATTGATCGATCATGTTGACCTCTCTCATTTTGAGAGTAATGATAAATGTAAAATATTCCGTAATCTTCAATATTATTTAAAAACTCCTTAGTTATTAAAAGTTCATTTGATAAATTCAATGATTTTACTTTTTTAATTTTTATAAGCTCATTTTCTTTTGAAAAAAAATGGAATTCAACCCAAGAATTATTGATTTTATAAAAAAGATTTAAAATATCTGAATATTTAAATTTTGTTTTATATCCATTATCTGTTCTCCAAAGAAACGCATCACTTACAGTAGTAAAATATCCTTTTTCTTTAGCATCTAAATGTATTGGTTTAATATTGAATGAATTTCTTAAAGCTAATGCGAATTTTGTCCTACTTAATTTTTTAATTACTGATTTCATTTATTTCTTTTTTTAAATCTTTAATTTTAATATATTTATCATTACTTAGAATATACTCATGTGGTGGATGAGTATGTTCAAATGATAAAAATTTATTTTTTATAGAAACAAACATAGGTATTCCTAAATATTCTTTTGTAGTTAAAAATATTTCAGGTTTGATTAATTTGCTGTTAATCTCAATAAAATTTGCATTATTTGTTTTTAATTCAAATATTTCCTCAATTTTTTTTGTTCTTATATTAACTAAATATGCATTAAAATTTTGCTCAATTGGTTTTTCAAAAATATTCTTTATGATAATAAAGTTTTTTTCTGCCTCTGAATTAGCTAACGAACTAACTGAACTCAAAATAGTACCCTTCTTAACAACCATAGAATATGGGTATTCTGATTGGTAAGAAGAGAAACCACCTTCATCTATATATATTTTTAAGTTTGCTCTAAATTCAGGTTGAGTGTTAGTGAAAGAATTAAAATCAATAAGTTTTTCACCCTTAAAATTAATGTCCAAGCCATCTTGTCCTAAAAAATAAACATCACTATTTGAAATATTGTCATTATTTAAAATATAAAAGTAATCGTTTATTTTTTTTTCAGATAAATCTTCTAAAACCCATTTATTATTTTTTGGATAGCATCTAAATAGTTTTAATTTTGAAGGTCTGGTAGATCTATTTTTAAACAAAGGAATTTGAAGTTCAGACTTTAAAATATTGTTTTTAAAAGCAAAAAAATAGTTCATTTGTTATTAACTACCACTACACTATAAAAAAATATATTATTTTTTTTAAATTTAAATTATTCTTATTCATATTTAATAATTTAACGTTTTAATTATAGCCTAAATATGTTAACTCAATTGAATATCATCAATAAAGTTTAAAATGAAAAAAATAGTAAAAAAAATAATTAATAATTTAGGTTATGATATAAAAAAGCTAGACAAAGAATTTAAAAATCCTTCACTTGATGATTTATTAAAAGAAAAAATAGATGAAAATCCAATGATCTTTGATGTAGGAGGAAATAAGGGTCAGTCGGTAACAAAATTTAAAAAAATTTTTAAAAAACCAATCATTCATTCATTTGAACCAATAAAATCAGAAATAGAAATAATGTCTGAAAAGTTTAAAAATGATCAAGATGTAAAACTAAATAATTTTGCTCTTGGAGAAAGTATAGGAGAAAAAAATTTTAACATTACAGCACAGACTGGAGCTTCATCTTTCAATAAAATAAATAAAAATTCAAAATGGGCAGAGGTAAGATCTAAAGAAGAAAAAACAACAGTTAATGAATTTTCAAAGTTAACTAAAGTTAAAATTTCTACATTAGATAAATATTTTAATAGTGAAAATATAAATCATATTGATTTGTTGAAAATAGATACCCAAGGGTACGAGGATAAAGTTTTGGAGGGAAGCATAGAAACTTTAAGTAAAAATAAGATAAAAGCTATTGTAACAGAAGTTGTATTTGATAATTGTTATGAAAAATATTTTTCTTTTAGTGATATAGAGAAATTTTTACTACCAAATAATTTTAGAATGGTCGGGATTTATTTGTATAGCAATAGTCTTTTTAATAACTTAACTTTTTTTGCTGATGTATTTTATTTAAATAAAAATTATTACGATATATAAAAAATCAGTACTAAATTTTAAATCATGTGTAAAAAAAAGTTATTAAATAGCAACATTTAATGAACCCATTGATTTCAGTAATAATTCCAACTTATCAACGTTGTGAAAGATTAAAATTTGCTCTAAGTTCAGTTCTTTCTCAAACTTATAATAATTATGAAATAATAATTATAGATGATGGATCTGAGGATGGTACTAAAGAGATGGTTAAATCCTTTAAAGATAAAAGAATTTATTACTTTTGGCAAAAAAATTCAGGAGGTCCTGCAAACCCAAGAAACAAAGGTATTAAACTTGCTAGAGGTGAATGGATAGCATTCTTAGACTCTGATGATTGGTGGTCATCAGATAAATTACAAAATTGCATGATTTATAATAATGACAAAGTGGACTTGATTTATCATGACTTGAAATTATTTAAAAACAAACAACAGTTCTTGACAAGAAAAAAATTTCAAACACGACAATTAAAAAAACCAATATTAAATGATTTACTTTTGAGTGGTAATATTATTAGCAATTCTACAGTAGTTGTTCGAAAAAAATTCTTAGTTTCAACTGGATATTTAAATGAAAGCAAAGAATTTACTGCTGCAGAGGATTATCATATGTGGTTAAAAATTTCTAAATTAACTAATAAATTTTTTTACTTACCAAAATATCTCGGATATTATTTTGAACATAATCAAAATCTTTCAAAAAAAGATATGTCGATTCCTACTAAAAATGCTGTGAAAGAATTTAAAAAATTTTTAACATATAAAGAAAATTTAAAACTTGAAGCAAATATAAAATATATGAGTGGTAAGTTTAATTATAAAAAAAAAGATTTTATCAGTGCAAGAAAAGATTTATTCTTTGTTTTAAAAAATGGAAATAGAGCTTTAAAATTTCGTTCATTTATAATAATATTTATAATGATATTTAGTTAATTTACTTAAATAATTTTAAGTTTAAAACTTAATTATTATTTTAAATTAAATTTAAAATATAAATTATTAAAAAAAGTAATCTTAGGTAATTATATATATGAAATTTGAAGAAAATTTGTCTAAAATAAATAAAATTATTTTTAAGGTCGCTCAACCTGTTCTAAAATCTGTTCTAAAACTAAAAAATATTCATCAAGGTGAGTCTTGTTATATTATTGGAGATGGAATTAGTATAAAATGGTTTGATTTATCTATCTTTTCAAATAAACCAGTCATTTCTTTGAATAAAATTGCATACCATAAACAATCAAGTTATTTAAATCTAAAATATACTACATTTACAGAACCATATTATTTTTATCCTTATTATTGGGATCCAGACCCAGGGATGGTAGAAACAACTGGAAAGCAAATTTTTAAAAATTATGTTCAAAAAAAATTTAAAGAGCTTATAAAAAAACAACGTAACACAACTTTTTTTGTCAATCTTTCAAATTATCCAACTCTTTGGGATCCAAATATATGCTGGGTCTATAAAATGATAAATGATCCTAATAGTAAATTTTTACAAGAATGTAATTATAGCAATTTAAATATTTATGCAGGTAGTTTTCGGTGCGCTGTTGCATTGGCTGTTTATATGGGTTTTAGTGAAATATTTCTTGTTGGATGTGACTACACTCATGAGAAACCAAAAGCACAACGTTGGTATGAAAAAGGCACAGGGATTTTAAAAAATTTTCCAGAATATGAAAAAGATTTTTTAAATATTGCTAAAAAATATGCAAATATCACAACTATTACTCTTGAAGGAGGAGGCACTCACCTTCCAGGACAAACATATTATCAATTTTCAGGTAAAGAGCCGAAATTTAGAGAAAATATTGATTTAATGGAAAAATCAATGCTTGATACACTTTCCAAAGAGCCTTGGTATAGTAATAGAAAATATAATAGAATTTACTAAATATTTTAGTTTTTTTTGTATTTTTTAAGGCATTAGTATTAATTATAAGAATATATGCTTCGAATTAAAAAATTAAGTTTAAAAAAAAAAATTTCTAGTTTTTTCTTAATAACTTCTTTTATTATTTTTTTATACCCATATTCAATTTCAGGTTTATCTGCAAATTATAGTTTTATTTTATTTCCGCTTTTTCTTATTTTGCTTACAGGAAAAGTAAAAAAACCGAGTAATAATGTTACTTTAACGATAGTATTTTTTTTTCTAATATTTATTATAGGTACAATTTATCAGTCTAATCTCTTCCAGCACTTAGATAGAAGGTTTTTAAGTTTTATAATTTTCATGACTCTTTTTTCATATGTAGTAATTGATATAGACAAACACAAAATTGAAGCTTTCAAAATTGCTGTAGTTTTAATCGTTTTGTATTTTGCGGTTCAAAAAATAGGAAAGTTTTTCATTTATACTCTGATCGAGGATTATGGAAATTTAAAATTTTATGTAGGAAGTTCTCGATATGGATATGTTTACCTTTTAGCATTTTGGATTACCATGTTATATAAACCTCCTAATAAATTAATTCAAATTTTAAAACTCTCAGTCATTATATTAATTTTAGGCGGTATATTTATAACATATTCAAGAACCACCATTGTCGCTCTTCTTTCTACTTTTGGATTATATTATTTCAGTAATATATTTTTAATAAAAAAAAAATTATTTTTTAAATTAGCTTTTATTTTCTTGATACCAATAATTTTTATTGTTTTAGTAAATTTATTAGAAAAATTGTTTCCAAATACATCTTTATATTTTTCAAGAACATTATTTACTTACTTCTCTTTAGATGGTTTTTATTCTCTGATTGAAAGGTTTGGTAATGTGGATTCATCAGAAGGTTTTAGAATAAATCTATGGGGAAAAATTTTACACTATGTTTCTTTAAGTCCATTTATTGGATCAGGTTTTCTTGGATGCTGGATCATGTTTAGTGATATGGAATGTTCTGCTCATAATCAATATGCCGATGTTCTCTTTAGAGTAGGCTTTATTGGTTTTTATCTTTATTTACTAATTTTATTTCAAGTTTTTAAATATCTAAAAAATCACCATCGAGATCTTCTTTATGGTTTTATAGGTATGCTTATTTATGGATTTTTTCATGAAACATTTAAATTTTCACAAGGTGCATTTATTTTAACATTTTTATTTGGCATGATGATTACAGAGCATCGAAATAATAATGCAATAAATCGTTAATTAGTTTAAATGTAAAAAAGGATATAAACACTATAAAATGAAAAATATTTTTATTACAGGTGGTGCAGGTTACATTGGATCACACTGTGTTATATCCTTAGCAAAAAATAATTACAATCCGATAATTATTGATAATTTTTCAAATAGTAACGAAAGTGTAATAAAAAAATTAGAGATAATTACAAAAAAAAAAATAATTTATTACAATCTAGATATAAAAAATAAAAAAAAATTAAAATCAATATTCAAAAAACATTCTTGTTATGCGGTAATACATTGTGCTGGTTATAAAGATGTGAGTGAAAGTTGTGAAAAATCAATTAATTATTTTGATAATAATATTGGATCAACCTTATCTTTATTAGACTGCATGAGAGAAAGAAATGTTTTTAAAATTATATTTAGTTCTTCAGCGAATGTTTATAATCACGGACAATCATTACCACTCAAAGAAACGGCAAATGTTGGAAAAACAAAGAACCCTTATGGTAATTCAAAATATATTATAGAGAGGATATTAATGGATTTATCAAATTTTGATAAAAAGTGGAGTGTTAGAATTGCAAGATATTTTAACCCAATAAGCAACCATAGCTCAGGGATAATAAGAGAAAATTCCAAAGGTATTCCAAGCAATTTACTTCCTTATATTATAAGCGTCGCTAAAAAAAAATTACCAGAGCTACGGATCTACGGAAAAAATTATAAAACAAAAGATGGAACTGGTGTCAGAGACTATATTCATGTGATGGATTTAGCTGATGGTCATGTAGCAATGATAAAAAATAATAGAATGAAAAAAGGATTAGAAGTTTATAATTTTGGAACAGGTAAAGGTTTGAGTGTTTTAGAAATGGTAAAAGTATTTGAAAAACAAATTGGAATATCTATTCCATTTAAATTTGTAAAAAAGAGAAAAGGAGATGTTCCAGCTTCTTATTGTAGTCCTAAAAAAGCATTAAAAGAATTAAAATGGAAGAATAAATTTGATATTAATCAAGCAATGAAGGATATTAAAAAAATTCTTTAAAATAAAATATAAAAATTAAAATTATTTATACTGTGCGGGTTGCTAATATTATAGAGGAGGGGAGAATTGGTGGCCCTCAAATACGTAATTTGATGGTTGCTTCATCATTAAAAAAAAAGAAAGTTGAAATAACTTTAATTTTTCCAAAAAAAAACTCAAAAGATCTTAAAAAACAATGTAATTTACTTAACGTTAAACATTTATCATTACCACTTAGTTCTATAAAAAAAAGTTTATTTGGAGTAATTATGTATATAATATTATTTCCATTTGAAGTTATTAAGCTAGCATTAATATTAAAAAAAAAAAAATTCGACTTAGTACACGTAAGTGGTGGAAGTTTGCATAATAAAGGTATCTTTGCTGCTAAATTAGCTGGGGTAAAGGTAATTTGGGAATTAAATGATACTCATGCTCCAAAAATTATCAAAAAAATTTTCTCATTTACAAGTCATTTAGCAAATGGTTTCATTTTTGCATCAGAGAGGACTCAAAAATATTATTCAAAATTAATACCTAATAAAAGAAAAAATTTCTTAATACAATCTCCAGTAAATACAAACTTGTTTAACCCAAATATAAAACTTAATCCTGAGAAATTTTTCAAAAAAAAAAAAATAGGAAAAAAAATTGTAATAGGAACTGTTGGAAATATAAATCCCAATAAAGATCATGCAACTTTTATAAAAACAGCTGCCAAACTATTATCTTTTGAAAAAGAAATTATTTTTGTAATAGTAGGACCTATATATAAGAGTCAAAAAAATTATTTTGAATATTTATCAAAATTAATTAGAAGGAATAAAATTAGAAATGTTCATTTTATTGGTTCAAGAAAAGATATAAGACCGATACTAAAAAAAATTGATATATATGTTTGCAGTTCTAGCAATGAATCATCACCATTAGCAGTATGGGAAGCTATGGCTATGGAAAATGCAGTCATTTCAACTAATGTAGGCGATATAAGTAAATTTATTAAAAATGGTAAAAATGGATACATAGTTAAAGTTGGTGATGCTAATAGTTTATCTTTAAAAATAATAAAATTATTAAAAGACCCAAAGTTGAGAAAGCAATTTGGTAGGTTTTCTAGAAAAATAGTAAGAAAAAAACTTAATTTAGATTTATGTGCTTATTATCACCAAAAAGCTTATATTAATATGCTCATTTAAATATGAAAAAAATTTCATGTATTTGAATTTTTTTATGAGTTCTATTTTTATTTTCCTCAAAAAGAAGTATTTTTAAGATTAAAATAAACTAAAAATATTTTATGTTTTGGTTTAATAATTATAAAGGATAAAATATTTTGAAAATTTCAATTATTACCGTCACTTTAAATAGCGCTTCAGTTATTCAGCAGTGCTTAACTTCGGTAAGGATGCAAAAATATAAAAATATTGAACATGTTATAGTTGATGGAAAAAGCGATGACGAAACTTTAACAATACTAGAGTCACAACGTAATAATTTTGCTTCTTTAATTAGTGAGTCTGATGATGGTATCTACGATGCTATGAATAAAGGGATTAAAATCACAACTGGTGATATTATTGGGTTTCTTAATTCTGACGATTTCTATGCAAATAATAAGGTCTTATCTACAGTAGCAAATATTTTCATGAACAATCCTACGATTGATGCATGTTATTCGGACTTAATTTATGTAGATAAATTGACTGCATCTAAAACTGTAAGATATTTTAAATCAAGTAAATTTCAGCCAGGTTTATTTTCAAAGGGATGGTGTCCACCTCATCCCACATTTTTTGTAAGGAGGTCCATTTTTGAAAAATATGGAAACTTTGATTTAGACTTAAAAATAGCTTCAGATGTTGATTTAATGATCCGTTTTCTGGAAGTACATAAAATTCAGTGTTTATATGTACCAGAAATTTGGGTTAAAATGCGTATGGGCGGTACAACAAATAAAAGTTTTAAAAATATTTTTATACAAAATCAGGAAATTATTCTATCGTTAAAAAAAAATAATTTACCTATAAATAAAATCAATTTTTTTACTAATAAAATAATTTCACGTGCAAAACAATATTTGAAAAGATAAATAGATGAATAAAATTTTAGTTACAGGAGCTAATGGATTTATTGGTCAGTCGCTTTGTAATAAATTAATAAAAAAAAATAAAATAGTCCGCGGTATAGTTCGAGATGAATCCATTGTTAAAAATAATTTAAACATTGAGTATGCATCAGTAGGAGATATAAACTCTGAAACAAATTGGATGCATTTACTGTCCAACATTGATTGTATTATTCATTGTGCAGGAATAGCTCATGCAATGGAAAGTAAAAATTTGTTTACAGAGAAGGATTATATGTCCTCAATTGTAGATGGAACCAAACAATTGGCTACGCAAGCTGCTGCTGCTGGAGTTAGAAGAATTATATTTTTAAGTTCAATAAAGGTAAATGGAGATAATACCAGTGAAGTAGTATTAGACAATAATAATCAACATAAAAATATTTTTACTTATAAAGACAAACCTGTACCTAAAAGTTTATATGGTTTAGCTAAATGGAAAGCTGAGAAAGAGTTGTGGGAAGTTGCAGCTAAAACTAAATTAGAAGTAAATATATTACGTTTACCTCTTGTATATGGAAAAGGAGTTAAAGGTAATTTAAAACGTCTCTTGATGTTAGTTCGATCTGGCGTGCCATTACCCTTTAGTATGATTAAAAATCAACGTTCTATGATTGGTTTAGATAACTTAATTGATTTAATTTTAATATGTATAGATCACCAATCAGCAGCTGGAAAAACTTTTTTAGTATCTGATGGTGAAGATGTTTCTACACCAGATTTAATAAAGCATATATCTTTTTCAATGGGACGATCAGCTCGTTTGTTTCCTGTTCCAATTATTTTACTTAAAATAATTGCAAAAATTTTAAATCGAAGAGAGGAAATTGATAGATTAGTAGGTTCTTTGAAAGTTGATAGTTTATTTACACGTAAAACATTAAATTGGTCACCTAAAATAAATATTTCGGAAGGTATAAAAAAAATGGTTTCTAGTAATGATAAGAATATTTGATTTATTATTTTCTATTTTAGGGCTTATTTTTTTATCACCTATTTTGATTATAACATTAATTATTGGCTGGTTTGATAATGGCTCTCCACTTTTTTCTCAGACTCGTATTGGAAGATATCAAAGATCATTTATTTTGTTTAAATTTAGAAGTATGCCAGTAAATACATTATCTGTTGCAACTCACCTCGTAAAAAATACAAAGTTAACAACATTTGGAAAATTTTTAAGAAATACAAAATTAGATGAAATTCCCCAGCTATATAATGTTTTAAAAGGCGATATGAGCTTAGTTGGTCCTCGCCCATGTTTATTAAATCAAAAGAGATTAATTAGTGAGAGAAAAAAAAGGGGAGTGTTTAAAGTCAAACCAGGTATTACAGGTTTGGCACAGGTCACAGGAATTACTATGAAAAACCCAAAACTTTTAGCTGAAACAGACGCAAAAATGATAAAACAAATAAATATATTTAATTATTTCTGTTACATTTTTAAAACATTATTCTAGACAGCAAATAAATTTAGCGGCAGTTAATTGATTTTAAGTATTGATATTACTTTTTATATTGTATTTTTAAATAGTACTTTTATAAAATATTAATACATAATTAAAACTGAATGTTATTTACAATAAACGAAACTATTAAAAATATATTATTACTTCCACGTTATGCAAAACAGATTACTGTAATAATTTTTGATATAGGTTTATGTATTTTATGTACATGGCTTGCATTTTATTTACGCCTAGAAAAATTTATAACGATTAACGATATAACGCTAATAGCAGCTTTACTTTCTGTGTTTTTAGCTATACCTATTTTTTGGTTGTTGGGATTATATAGGGCTATATTTCGATACACTGGTTTATCTATTTTTTTCTCAATTTCAATAGCTATATTAATTTACGCGTTAATATATTTTTCAGCAGTAGGTATCTATGCAATTCAGGGTATTCCAAGATCAATTGGTATTATTCAACCACTATTATTATTTTTTTCTGTCACAGGATCTAGATTACTAGTAAAATATTTTATTGTTAGTACTTTTAATTCAACGAATAATTCTAAAAATAAAAAAAAGATATTGATTTATGGTGCAGGGAATGCAGGCAGACAATTATTAACTAGTTTAGAGAGTAATACCGAATTAGAAGTTGTTGGTTTTTTAGATGATGATGTTAGATTGCATAATCAAGTTATGTTAGGACAGACTGTTTTTTCACCAACCAGACTAGATAATTTAATAAATTTAAAAAACGTAAACATAGTCCTTCTTGCCCTTCCGTCAATTAGTAGAAATTCAAGGAAAAAAATTATTGAAAAGCTTAATAATCATAAATTAATTGTAAAGACACTTCC
Source organism: Candidatus Pelagibacter sp. FZCC0015 (assembly GCF_007833635.1). Lineage (NCBI taxonomy): Bacteria > Pseudomonadati > Pseudomonadota > Alphaproteobacteria > Candidatus Pelagibacterales > Candidatus Pelagibacteraceae > Candidatus Pelagibacter > Candidatus Pelagibacter sp. FZCC0015. Next base: position 296,633 of record NZ_CP031125.1, on the reverse strand, counting down.
CAGAGTTCAAGATGTTGTAGACGGTAAAGTATCAGTATCTGATATAAGAGATTTAGATATTGCAGATTTATTAAGTCGAGATGAAGTTGCACCAAATTATAACTTGTTAAATAAAAATATTAACTCAAGGGTGGTTCTTGTGACAGGAGCGGGTGGATCTATTGGTTCAGAGTTATGCCACCAAATTGTAAAACATAGTCCAAAAAAATTATTACTTTTAGAATTAAATGAATTTGGTCTTTATAAAATTTTTGAAGAACTAAAAAATTTGAGTAATAGAATAGAAATTATACCTCTAATTTGTAATATTCAAGATAAGTCTAAAATAAATCAAATTTTTAAAACTTTTAATGTTGAAACAGTATATCATGCAGCAGCTTATAAACATGTTCCGTTGGTAGAAGAGAACATTTCTGAAGGAGTACAAAATAATGTTTTTGGAACTTTTGTAGTTGCACAGGCTGCGATAGAACAAAGAGTGTCAAATTTTGTGCTTATTTCAAGCGACAAAGCAGTAAGACCTACTAATATTATGGGTGCAACTAAAAGACTTGCTGAATTATGTGTTCAAGCGCTTTACGAAAATGAAAAAAATAAATTTTCTAAATTTTCTATTGTAAGATTTGGTAATGTATTGCAGTCATCTGGTTCAGTTATACCAAAGTTTAAAAAACAAATAGAAGAAGGTGGACCGGTTACGTTAACTCACCCAGAGGTAACACGTTATTTTATGACCACTAAAGAGGCAGCTCAATTAGTGATTCAAGCGGGAGCAATGAGCCAAAATTGTGAAGTTTTTGTCCTGGATATGGGAAAAAGCGTCAAAATTAAAGATTTAATTTATCAAATGATTATAAATTCTGGTTTAACAGTAAAAGATGTTGATAATTCAGAAGGAGATATTGAAATCAAAGTAATAGGACTTAGACCTGGAGAAAAATTATATGAGGAACTTTTAATTGGAGACAACCCTCAAAAAACAAACCATGAAAAAATTAAAAAAGCCCAAGATAATTTTATTCCGTTTAATGACTTAAAACTTGATTTAGATATACTAAGAGATTTGTTACAATCTAATAAAGCTATTGAAATTAAAAATATGTTAAAAAAATTAGTTTATACATATAAATCTGAAACTAAGATTGTTGATCATCTCTATTTAGAGCAGTTACCATTTAAAAAGGAAAATAAAAGTCCTAAAATACTCGAGCGCGAGGGAAATAAGATTATAAAGATTAATACTAAGTAAAATTAATAAATATCTGTTAAAAAATTATTATGAAATATTTAAAATTTTCAAATACAACTATTATTAGTTTAATAATTTCCTCAATAATTCCATTTTTAATTTGGGGTCCTTTTTTCCCTGATTTAATTGTAAGTATCTCAGTTTTAATTTTTCTATTTTATACATTTAAAAATAAAAATTATTATTATTTTAATCATGCTCCTTTTAAAATATTTTTTATATTCTGTATTTTTATAATTATTTCTAGTTTGATTGATAAAGAAACTTTTTTTATGTTTTTTAGCTTAAAAAGTTCTATTTTTTATCTAAGAATTGGAGTTTTCAGTTGTTTTATTTGGTATTTAATTGACAAAGATAAATCATTTTTAAATTATTTTTACTATGCTTTGTTGATATGTTTTTTGGCATTAGTAATTGATGGATTTTATCAATATATAAATGTTAAAAATTTATTTGGTTTAGAGAGGATGAGTAATCGTCCATCATCTTTTTTTGGCGATGAGTTAATAATGGGATCTTATTTATCAAGACTTTTCCCGTTATTTTTTGCCTTATTTTTAATCAAACAAAAAAAACCTTATGAAGTTTATTTTATAGGAATTTTATTTATTTTAGTTGACCTACTGATTTTTTTATCTGGTGAAAGAGCTGCTTTCTTTTTTTTAAATTTATCTACTATATTTATAATTATATTAATTAAAAAGTATCAAATATTTAGATTAATTACTTTTTTAACAGCTTTTGTTTGTATAATAATTATAACTTTAAATTCAGCAAGCTTAACCAACAGAATGATTTTATCACCTGCTCAAGACATGGGTATTATAAAAAACACTGAACTAGAAATTCAAAAGAAATCAGTAATTTTTTCTCCAGTTCATGATAGTCTTATAAGAACAGCATTTGAAATGTTTAAAGACAAACCTTTTTTAGGTCATGGACCTAAAATGTTTAGAATAAAATGTCAGGATCCAAAATATGCTGTTGGAAAATCTCCATGTAATACCCATCCCCATAATTTTTATATACAGTTGTTAGCAGAGACTGGAATTATTGGATTTAGTTTTTTATTTCTTGCACTTTGTTATGTTTTATTTTCTTCTTTTAAGCAAATAAAATCAATATTTTTTGAAAAAAAACGATATTTGACTGACTATCAGGTATGCTTGTTAGCAGGTTTGTTAATTACATTGTGGCCTATTTCACCAAATGGTAATTTTTTTAATAATTGGTTAGCTATAATTTATTCATTGCCTGTAGGTTTTTATCTTCAATCAATATATTCTAAAGATAATTGAATAAATTAAACTATCTAAATATCAAAAATCGAATTTAATTTGCTTTTTTTTTAATTACTGATTTTGAAATAGATAAATTCTGAATTTACTGTATTGTAATTTGTTATATAATAAATTAATTAATTTTTATGTCAGAAATAAATCAAACCAAAACACATTACGAAGTAGATTTAGTTGATTTACTTAAAGCTTTATGGTTAGGAAAATGGAAAATTATAATAATAACAGCAATTTCAGTTTTGGTAGTACTTGTATATTCAAATTCTATTCCAAAAAAATATAAATTAACAACTGTTGCTTATCATGGTGATAGATCTTCATTTATAAAGTATAGTGTTATCAATGATATCTTAAAACTTAATGACCTTACTGCTACAGAAGGTCGTGATATTCCTAATAAATATGTTTTAAACCCTTCAAGAATTTTTCATAAAGCCCGTGTTGAGTTTAATAATTACCAAGCAGTAACTTCAGTTTTAGAGAATGAAATTTCAATTATGAAATCTTTTGATGGAACTGATGAACAAAAGCAAGATTTATTAATTAAATTAGCAAGATCTTTTAATTTTTTAACTCCTACCAAACAAGGTGAAAAGTATAGCGTGTCATTTACTTGGGAAAATATTGAAGAAGGAAAAAAAATTTTTGACAAAGCAATGGCTAAAGTTATGGAAAATGTAAAAAAATCAGTAATTAAAGATATTTCTAATTTAGCAAATATAATTGAAAAAAATAATCAACGAAAGATAGATTCGTTAAATCTTAAATTTGAACTTTTAGAAAAAGCACAGAAAGAAAAAGATATGGCACGTATTGAATATTTAAAAGAACAATCAACTATAGCAAAAGAAATTAACTTAGAACAAAATATGGAAGGTTTGTCGTTAGGTCAATCTAAACAAAGTCTATTTCTAGAACCCACTCAAGGGTCGAACTCTACTAAAAATAAATCTCTGATAGATCTTATAGAAGTACCTTTTTTAGAAGTGCCATATTTCTTGCTTGGTTATAGGGCAATTGATAAAGAAATTGAGTTAATTCTTAATCGAACTGATAGACAAAGAATTTTAAATACAACTGAGTATATTAAAGTAATGGCAAAATTAATTGAGGTAGAAAGCGATTTATCACCTGAATTACTTAGGCAGAGTATAAGTATAATTGAAAATGATAATGTAAAAAATTGGATAAAATATGATTTTTCACTTGGAAGTACTAAATCCTTAAATAATACTAGATTATATATTATGGTTGCAATTATGTTTGGTTTAACTTTTGGATCAGTTTTTGTAATTATTTCTCATTATTTTCGAAAAAATAATAAATCAATTTAGTTAAGTTTGTCAGTTTTTAAGTACTTTTTTTTAATAAATAAATTTTTATTACAAATTCATCTTTACATTGTTGTTTTTATAAAGTAACAAACTTTGCCTGGTAATTATTGCGAAAGTGTAATACCCGATCCCATTCCGAACTCGGAAGTCAAGCCTTTCAGCGCCAATGGTACTTTGTCTTAAGACATGGAAGAGTAGGACATTGCCAGGCTTAAAACATGAAAAATCTCATAATTGTAACAGGTGGTGCTGGTTTTGTTGGGTCAAACTTAATTGACTATTTATTAAAAAAAACAAATTATAAAATAATTAGTTTAGACAACTATTCCTCTGGAAAAAAAGAAAATCATATCAAAAATAAAAGAGTAAAATACATTTATGGCAGTACATTAAATATTAGCAAAATATTTAACAGAAAAAAAAAATATATTAAAACAATTTTTCATTTTGGAGAATTTGCAAGAATATTCCAAAGTTTTAAGAAATTTGATGAATGTTACAGATCAAACTCAATCGGTTCGAAAGCTGTATTCAAATTTTGTTTAGATAATAAAATTAAACTTATATATTCTGCAACTTCAGCAAGTTTAGGAAACTATGGAGAGGATAAAAACCTTTCACCTTATGCTTTCACAAAATCAAAAAATATAGAATTATTAGAAAATTTAAAAAAATGGTTTAATTTTAAGTTTGAAGTTATATTTTTTTATAATGTTTATGGTTCAAAGCAAATTAATGTTGGCGAAATGGCAACGGTAATTGGCATTTTCGAAAATCAATACTTAAATAAAAAACCTTTAACTGTTGTTAAACCTGGGACACAAACTAGAAGGTTTACTCACATAAGTGATACAGTTGAAGTTTGTTATAAAGCTTTTAAAGCAAATAAGTGTAAATATTATAGTATTAGTAATAAAAAACCATATTCAATATTAGAGGTTGCAAAGATGTTCAATAGTGAAATTGTAATGTTAAAACCAAGATTAGGTGAACGATATGCCTCAGCACTAACAAAAATATCTAAAAACAACAAAATAATTCAAAAATTTGGAAAATTACAATTGAAAGATTACATAAGTTCCTTTATTAAGTCCCATAAATCATGAAAATAAAAAGCTCATTAAAATCAATTAAAAAACGAGATCTAAACTCTAAGTTAGTTAGAAGAAGAGGTAGAGTTTATATTATTAATAAAACAAACCCAAAATTTAAAGCAAGACAGAAATAGTTTTATGGACAATGAAAACCATAAAAATACCTGGAATAATTTTACTAAATTTGTTTTATGGGGAACTGTTGCAGTAATATCTGTTCTAGTTTTAATGGCAATTTTTCTATTATAACATTACAACTTATATTTAAATGAAATTAGCATCAATTTCTGAAAATCTTAATATCGAAAAAAGGGTAGCAATTACTCCTGAGATAGCAAAAAAATATATAAGCTTGGGATTTACTTTATCATTACCAAAAAATTATGGAGCTCATTTAGGGTTTAGCGATCAAGATTATAAAAATCTTGGTGTAAGTTTAATAGATAATGAGGAAGAAATAATTAAGAACTCTGAAATTATTATTCAATTAGGATTACTAGAAGAAGAAAAATTATCATTACTTCAGGAGAATCAAATATTGATAGGTTCTCTAAATGCTTTTTCTAATAAAGGGAAATTAGAACATTTAAAATCAAAAAAAATAAATTGTTTTTCATTAGAATTGCTACCAAGAATTACGAGAGCACAATCAATGGATATTTTATCCTCACAAGCCAATCTTGCTGGTTACAAAGCAGTGATAGAGGCTTTCCAAGTTTATGAAAGAGCAATTCCAATGATGATGACTGCAGCAGGAACAATACCAGCAGCAAAAGTGTTGGTAGTTGGAGCGGGAGTTGCAGGATTACAAGCAATTGCAACAGCAAAAAGAATGGGAGCTATAGTATTTGCTACAGATGTAAGAATGGCTTCCAAAGAACAAGTGGAAAGTTTAGGTGGTAAATTCTTAACTGTTGAAGGATCTGAGAATTTAGAAACTGAGGGTGGCTATGCGAAAGAAGCATCTGATGAATTTAAAAAGAAGCAGGAGGAGTTATTAGCAGAGACTTTGAAAAAAATTGATATAGTAATTTGCACCGCATTAATTCCTGGTAGACAAGCTCCTAAAATAATTACAGAGGAAATGTTTAAAAATTTACAAAAAGGTTCAGTAATTTATGATTTAGCAGCAGTTCAAGGAGGTAATACTATTTTTACTGAAGTTGATAAAATTGTCGATAAAGATGGGGTAAAAATTCTAGGTGAGGCAAATATACTTAATAAATTACCAGTATCGGCTTCTAATTTATATGCAAAAAATGTATTTAATTTTGTCTCTAATTTATATGATAAAGAAAACAATAAATTAAATATTAATTTAGAAGATGAAATTATTGAAAAAACTTTAATAAAATAGAATTATGGAAATAGATCCTTTTATATTTAGATTAAGTATATTTATTTTATCAATATTTGTTGGTTATTATGTTGTATGGAGTGTTACACCTTCCTTACATACACCTTTAATGTCTGTAACAAATGCAATTTCATCAGTAATCATTGTGGGTGCAATTATTGCAGCACTATCAAGTGGGGATGGAAAAGTTTTCACATCTTCTAGCATTTATGGTTTTTTAGCAATTGTATTGGCGGCAGTTAATATTTTTGGTGGATTTTTAGTTACTCAAAGAATGCTTGCTATGTATAAGAAAAAAAAAAAGGATAAATAATTTATGTCTGCAAATTTTTCTGCAATTTTATATTTAATTTCAGGCGTATTATTTATCTTGGCTTTAAGAGGTTTATCATCTCCTGAAACTTCAAGACAAGGAAATTTATTCGGAATTATTGGAATGCTAATAGCCGTGACTGTTACATTTCTTTCAGTTGGAAATTTTTCATCAGGATTTATTTATGTTCTAATATTTTTGGCTATCGGTGGTAGCATAGGAGCATTTATTGCATATCGTATTCCAATGACAGCAATGCCAGAATTAGTGGCTGGCTTTCATAGTTTAGTTGGTCTTGCTGCAGTATTTGTTGCAATCTCAGCATTTATAAATCCTGCAGCCTTTAATTTAGGGACACCAGGAAATATTAAACTTGCAAGTTTAATAGAAATGGCCATAGGAGCAGCAGTTGGTGCAATTACCTTTTCTGGTTCTGTTATTGCATTTTTAAAATTACAAGGAATAATGTCTGGTGCACCTATCACTTTTAAAGGTCAGCATTTATTAAATGCACTATTATTAATATTGATTGTAATATTAACATTTTATCTTTGTTCAACTCAATCATCTAATTTATTTTGGATATTAATTGCAGTTTCTTTTTTAATAGGATTTTTAATTATCATTCCTATTGGTGGTGCTGATATGCCCGTTGTAATATCAATGTTGAATTCTTATTCAGGTTGGGCTGCGGCTGGAATTGGATTTACTTTAGAAAACACAGCTCTTATAATAACAGGTGCATTAGTTGGATCATCTGGAGCTATCCTTTCATATATTATGTGTAAGGGAATGAACAGATCATTCTTTAGTGTAATATTAGGTGGTTTTGGGGCTACAGATCAAACTACTGGAGGTCAAAGTAAAGAACAAAGACCAGTAAAAAGTGGTAATGCTGATGATGCAGCTTTTTTAATGAAAAATGCATCCTCAGTTATAATTGTTCCAGGATATGGAATGGCGGTTGCACAAGCACAACATGCTTTAAGAGAAATGGTAGATACACTTAAGAAAAATGACATTAAAGTGTCTTATGCTATACATCCAGTTGCCGGAAGGATGCCAGGACATATGAATGTTTTATTAGCAGAAGCAAATGTGCCTTATGATGAAGTTTTTGAATTAGAAGAGATAAACAATGATTTTGCTAATGCAGATGTTGCTTTTGTTATAGGTGCTAATGATGTTACCAACCCAGTTGCAAAAACAGATCCACAAAGTCCAATTTATGGAATGCCGGTTTTAGATGTAGAAAAATGTAAGTCAGTACTGTTTGTAAAAAGAAGCTTATCACCTGGATATGCAGGAATAGACAATGATTTATTCTATAAAGAAAATACCCTGATGTTGTTTGCAGATGCAAAAAAAATGACTGAAGATATTACTAAGAATTTGTAAATCATATGAGTACAAAGATTTTTTGCGACATTGCAGACATATCCTCAATAAAAAAATTTAATAATAAATCAATTGTAAAGGGGTTTACCACCAACCCAAGTTTGATGAGAAAAGCTGGTGCAAAAGATTATAAATCTTATTCTAAACAAATACTTAAAGTTTGTAAAAACAAGCCTATTTCTTTTGAAGTATTTGCTGATGATCAAGATTCTATGATTGAGCAAGGAAGAAAAATAAATAGTTGGGGTAAAAATGTGTATGTAAAAGTTCCAGTGGTTAATTCAAAAAATAAATTTTCAGGAAATGTAATAAAAGAGCTAAATAGTAATAATATTAAATTGAATATCACAGCAGTATATACAGCAAAGCAAACTGAAAAAATACTTAAGTTAATTAATAAAAAAACAAAAGTGATAATATCAATTTTTGCTGGAAGAGCAGGAGATACTGGAAAAGATCCAATCCCTGAATTTGTCAAAAGTATAAAATTAGCAAAAAATTATAAAAATGTAGAAATCTTATGGGCTAGTGTGAGAGAACCGTATAACTATTTGCAAGCTAAACAATTGGGCTGCCATATAATAACTATTCCTCCAGCTGTAATTGAGAAAATAGAAAAATTTGGAAAATCATTCAATCAGTTAACTATAGAAACAGTTAAGGCTTTCCTTGTTGATAGCAGAAAATCTAATTTTAAAATATAACTAAGTTGGTTGCGGGGGACGGATTTGAACCGCCGACCTTCAGGTTATGAGCCTGACGAGCTACCAGACTGCTCCACCCCGCGGTATTTTTAAATTCTATTTTTGAGTTTATTTAATTTCTTAACTCTTTTTATATTTTCTTGAAGAATTCTCTTTTTCTTTTCTGATGGTTTTTCATAAGTATTCTTTAATTTAATAACTTTAAAGAATCCATCTCTTTGAAGCTTTCTTTTTAAAACTCTCAAAGCTTGTTCAACATTATTATCTTTAACTTCTATTTTAATAACTACCTCCAAAAAAGCGCTTAGATAACACTTTTATAAATTTATGTCTATTAATTTTATTCATTATACAGATGCTTGGGTTGATTTATTTTGTTTTTCTTTTTCTTTTTTTTCTCTTTTTATTCTTCTTTCAGCTTTTTGAATAGCCTCAACCAAATCTTTTTGAGTGAACAAATTTAAAGCAACAGGATCTTTTGGGTTTAAATTATTATAATTCCAATAACTTTTATTTCTAATTGATGTTACAGAATTTTTAGTAATGCCTACCAACTTGGCTATTTGAGAATCTTTTAATATATTGTGTTGTTTAATTAACCATAAAGCAGAGTCGGGTTTATCTTGCCTTTTTGATAAAGGAATATATTTCTTTATTTTTTTTTCGTTATTTGAAATTTCAATATCACTGCTTTTAATATTTAATGCTCTATTTTCGTCTTTTGAAGATAGTTCAATTTCCTCTCTTGAAAGTTGACCAGATATAATGGGATTATATGCTTTAATACCCTTTGCCACTTCACCGTCTGCAATACCTTGTATTTCAACTTCATGTAATTTACAAAAATCTGCTATTTGCTTGAAAGTTAATGTGGTATTTTCTACTAACCATACGGCAGTTGCCATTGGCATTAAGGGTGCGTTTGACATTTAGCTATTTTTTTCTGATTTAAAGTTTTGGAATTTTTTATTGAATTTACTTATTCTACCTTTATCCATTAGTTTTTGTTTTCCACCAGTCCAGGCTGCATGAGATTTAGGGTCTATTTCTAATTTTAATATATCCCCCTCAGCACCCCAAGTTGATTTAGTTTCAAATTGAGTGCCATCAGTCATTTCAACCTTAATAGTGTGGTAGTTTGGGTGTATGTCTTTTTTCATATCGAGACTTATAGCAAAAGAAACTTAGAACACAATTAAAAGTTCTTTAAATTTTCGAGCATTTTATCATTAATTGCACCACTTGATGCTCGAATATCTATATTATTATGATCGAATTTATCTAAATCATTAACTATTCCACCTGCCTCCTCTACTAACAAGGCTCCTGCTGCTACATCCCAGATATTAATTTTATTATGAAAAAAACCATCTAATCTACCTGAAGCTACATAAGCCAAGTCTAAAGCTGCACATCCGCTACATCTCATATTCAAATTGCTGAATTTGACTCCTTCATGATTACTAGAAAACAAACATTCATCTATTAAGTTTTTATTTGATACTCGTAATCTTTGATTATTTAGATAAGCTCCTTTATTTTTTTCTGCATAAAACATTTCATCTTTAATAGGATCATAAATTAAACCACAAATTATCTCTTTTTTAGATTCAAGAGCTAAACAAATTGCAAAATGAGGAATGCCATGTAAAAAATTTGTTGTACCATCTATTGGGTCAATAATCCAAATATTATCTTTATCTTTGTTTTTAATTGAACCAACTTCTTCTGATAAAAAAGAATAATTTTTTTTGGTTTTAGAAAGTTCTTCAATTAGAATTTTTTCTACATGTTTGTCAGTTTTTGTAACAAAATCTCGAGGTCCTTTTTTAGATACTTGTAGTTTTTCTACTTCTCCAAAATCTCTTATCACAGACTTCGAGGCTTTTTCAGCCGCTTTAATCATAATATTTAAATTTGAAGATATAGAGATCATTTTAGATTTTTTTAATGTATTCTAAATTTCTAGTATCAACTACGATTTCATCACCTGCTTCAATGAACGGAGGAACTTGAATGTTTAAACCATTATCAAGAGTTGCTGGTTTATAAGATGATGATACAGTTTGTCCTTTAAGAGCTGCATCAGTAGTTTCAATTTTACACTGTACTTGGTTAGGTAATTCAATTGATAATGGGTTTTCATTATAAAAACTTACAGAAACTTGTAAGTTTTCAGTTAAAAGTTTTCCCTTATCACCTACAGTTTCTTTTTTTATTTCTATTTGTTCAAATGTTTTTGGATCCATAAAAAAATAATTAGCTTCATCACTATAAAGATAACTGAAAGTAGTTTCCTCCAATGATGCTTTTTCTACTGTTTCACTTGATCTAAATCTTTCATTTAACTTTGTATTTTTGTTTAAGCTTTTCATTTCAACTTGTGCAAATGCGCCACCTTTTCCTGGTTTTACATGTTGGGTTTTCAAAACTTGCCATAAATCATTTTTATATTCTAAGAGCATTCCAACTCTTATTTCTCCAGCATTAATTTTCATTTTAATCTTTCTATAGCTTGTAACGGTTTATATTTTTTATTTTTCCAAATGTAGCCTGAGATAGCTAAAAAATTCGCATTATTCAATAATAGATTTTTATAATTAACAGCATTAATTCCACCAATAGCTACTAATGGAGTTTTTGAAAATTTTTTAACTTTATTCAATATCTTTACTGAGGCTACATGCCTAGTTTTTTTAGTTTTAGATTGATTAAAAGCACCAAAGGCAATGTAATCAGCTTTAGCTTTAATTGCTTTTTTTGCTAAATTCACAGAATTATGACAAGTAATCCCTATAATTTTTTTACCAAGTATTTTTTTTGCTATATAAATATTCATATCTTTTTGACCTAGATGGCAACCATCTGCATTTAGTTTTAAAGCAAGTAAAGGATCATCGTTAATTATAAATTTTACTTTATTTTTTTTACAAATATTTTTAATTTTTTTCCCAATTATAATTTTCTTTTTAAGTGAGTAATTTTTAAGTCTAAGTTGAAAAAAACTTACTTTTTTTGTTTTAAGAACTAATTTTAGATTTTTATAGAAAGAATTAGGAATTTTGTTAGGAGAAATAAGATAAATAAATTTTTTTTTACTTATTTTCAAGCTCACTAGACCATTTTCCTTGAGCAGCTAAGGTGCACATTTTAGCTCTATGATTAAAAGTAGTTTGAGTTGCTTCTACATTTTTAATATCATTAGACCAAACTTTTAAAGCACTTTGCTGAAGAGCTCTTCCATATGAATAGGTCATTATAAAATTAGTATTGTTGTTTTTATTTATTAAATTTAAATTTTCTGTAGCTTCAATTTCAGATTGCCCTCCAGATAAAAAAGCTATTCCAGGAACTTCATTAGGTACACAATTTTTAAGGCATTCCAACGTTTTGATAGAAACTTCTTCACTAGAAATTTTATTTTCTGAAAGGTTGCCAGACAAAATCATATTCGGTTTTAAAATAATTCCAGATAAATCAACTTTGTGTAAAATAAGTTCCTCAAAACATTTTTTAATTACTTCTGATGTTTTATTAAAACAAACTTCTGCAGAATGGTTTCCATTCATTAATACCTCGGGTTCTACTATTGGAACCATTCCATTTTCTTGAACTAGTGCAGAGTATCTAGCAAGTGCATGAGCATTACTACTTATTGCCAGTTTACTTGGATAATTTTCACCAATAGAATAGACGCCTCTCCATTTTGTAAATCTTGCTCCAAGATCATAATATTTTTTTAATCTATCTCTAAGGCCATCTAATCCTTCTGTAACTTTTTCTTTAGTAGAATTTGCTAAATCTTTTGCACCAGTATCAACTTTAATTCCAGGAACTGCACCTGAACTAGATATTAAATTTGTTATTGATTCTCCTGAGCTTGAAATTTGATTGATTGTTTCATCGTAAAGAATAACTCCACCTATGCAATCCTTCATTCCATCAGATGAAAAAAGAATTTCTCTGAAGGAAAGCCTATTTTCTGGTGTTGATTTGACATTTACTGCTTCAAGTCTTTTTGTCATAGTTCCATTGCTTTCATCAGCCGCAAGTATACCTTTACCGTTAGAAATTATTTTAAGTGCAATTTTATTTAATTCAGACATTTTAATTTAATGCAGTTATACCAGGAAGGTTTTTACCTTCAAGATATTCTAAAAAAGCTCCACCTGCAGTTGAAACAAAATTAAACTCATTAACAGCTTTTAAATTATTTAATAAAGAAACTGTGTCTCCACCTCCAGCAACTGAAAAAATTTTCTTTGCTTTGTTATTTTCAATTATTTTTTTTGCTATTTGAATACTTCCATAAGCAAAATTTGGATTTTCAAAATATCCAGCGGGTCCATTCCAAAGTATAGTTTTACTGTTATCAATAATTTTTGTTATTTTTTTTATAGTTTTTGGACCAATATCTAATATCATTTCATCAGATAATACTTCGTTCAACTCTTTATTTTGAGGAGATCCATTTAAGTCTCTAGATACAATCACATCTTCTGGATAGATTATTTTACATTTTTCTTTTTTTGAAATAGAGATGATTTCTTCAAGTATTTTATCACAATTTTTTTCTTTAATAGATTTTCCAACATTATTTCCAAAATATTCTATAAAATTATTAGCCATACCCCCAACAATTATAATATTGTCAAATTTAGGAATTAAATTTTTAATAACATTAATCTTAGTTGAAATTTTTGATCCTCCAATAATACAAGTAATTGGTCTAGTTATTTCAGAAGTTATTTTATTAAGCGCATTTACTTCCAAGTCTAATTGCAACCCAGAAAACGAGGGTAAGAATTTTGGAATTTCATAAATTGAGGCATGAGCTCTATGCGAACAAGAGAAAGCATCATTGACATATATATCTCCAAAATTTGATATCAGTTCAGCAAACTTATTGTCATTTTGCTCTTCTTCTGAATAAAATCTAATATTTTCTAAAACAAAAACATCTTCATTATAGTCACTGAAGAAATTTTTACTTTTTATTTCTTTAATATTTTCTTTAATAAGTTTTACTTTTTTTTTTAATTTATTTTGCAATTCTTCACAAATTGGTTTTAGGGAGAGCTCTTTAACAATTTTACCTTTTGGTCTTCCAACATGAGATAAAATTATAATTTTAGCTTTTTGTTTAATCAAAAAATTTAATGTAGGAAGAATTTTATCAATCCTTGTTGTGTCTGTTATCTTGTCTCTTTCCAAAGGGACATTCAAATCTAGTCTTAATAATATTTTTTTATTGTTTAGATTTTTTTCGTTTATAATGCTTCTCATTAAGAGATTTTATGCAAAGTTTCTGCGATATCACACATTCTATTAGAAAAGCCCCACTCATTATCATACCAGGCTGATATTTTACCCATATTACTTCCAACTACATTTGTTAAAGAAGCATCTACTATTGCGGAAGCAGGATTATGATTAAAATCTATAGATACTAATTTTTCATGAGTAACTTCTAAGATGTTTTTTAATCTATTTTTTGATGCTTGTTCAAAGGCATCATTAATTTTTTTTATATTGATATCTTTTTTTGTACAAAAAACTAATTCAACAAGAGAAACATTAGGAGTGGGCACCCTCATCGCAACACCTTCTAGTTTCCCTTTTAGGTTTGGTATTATTTCTCCTATTGCTTTCGAAGCTCCTGTTGAGGTAGGAACTATTGATTGACTCGCTGATCTTGCTCTTCTTGGATCTTTGTGTGAATTATCTAAAATTCTCTGATCGCTAGTAAACGCATGAATTGTAGTCATAAAACCTTTTTCAATTTCAAATTTTTCATCAAGAATGCTGGTTACTGGTGCTAGACAATTGGTGGTACACGACGCTGCAGATATTATTTTATCCTCTTTTGTAATTATATTTTCATTAACACCAAATACTATTGTTTTATCAGCATTTTTACATGGAGCAGAAACGATCACTTTTTTTGCACCATTTTCTATATGAGCAAGAAGTTTTTCTTTTGAATTAAATTTTCCAGTACATTCGAAAACATAATCAACATCATGTTTTTTCCAATTTATGTCTTCAATTTTTGTTTCTTGAGAAAATGTAATTTTATTTTTATTAATTATCAAATGATTTGGATCATAATCTAAATCAGCATTTAATTTTCCATGTATAGAATCATATTTGATTAATTTAGATGTAGTTTCTGAATTTGACCTGTTGTTTATATGATTAATTTTTAAATTTTTATTTTTACTTTCGACAATTGATCTAACAACCATACGACCAATCCGTCCCATTCCATTAATTCCTATTTTAATTGTCATTTTATTTATTTAATAATTTTTTAGTGACATTTTTAATGTTTGTACTCTCTAGTCCAAAATATTTATAAATATCTTTATAGGGTGCACTTTTTCCGAATTCATCAATTCCAAAAGCAATACCGTTATCCCCTACATATTTTTTCCAACAATCGCTTGATCCAGCTTCAATGGATATTTTAAATTTTGTTTCTTCTAAAATTTTATTTTTATAAGATTTTGATTGTAATTCAAAAAGTTCCATACAAGGCATTGATATCACTTTGGAATATATTTTATCTTTGGCTAATTTATGGCTAACCTCTAACGCTAGATTAACTTCAGATCCACTCGCTAATATTGTTAGATTAATTTTTTTATTTGTTCTTAAAACCTCATAAGCACCTAATGAGCATAAGTTTTTATTTGGGTATGTTTTTCTTACTGGATTTAAATTTTGCCTTGTTAAAGATAGCACGCTAGGTGTTTTTGAGCTTTTTAATGCATGTTCCCAACACTCGATAGTTTCAATTCTATCTGCAGGTCTGAATACATTTAGGTTAGGTATAGCACGTAAGCCCGAAAGCTGTTCTATAGGTTGATGGGTAGGGCCATCTTCTCCGAGCCCAATAGAGTCATGTGTCATTACATAAATGACTCTTTTTTTCATTAAGGCAGATAATCTGATCGAAGGTTTGCAATAATCAGAAAATATTAAAAAAGTACCTCCATAAGGAATTAGATGACTGTGAAGTGCGATACCATTCATAATTCCACTCATTGCGTGTTCTCTTACTCCGTAGTGAATGTAGTCACCAGTAAAATCTCCAGGTTTAATTATTTTATGGTTTTTAGTTTTTGTATTATTTGATCCAGCTAAATCAGCAGAGCCACCAATTAAATTATTTTTTTGTTTTGTTAATGCATTCAATGTCATTTCTGAACATTTTCTAGTAGCTAAACTTTTTGGTTCCTTTATTGCATTCTCTTTTTCTTTCTTAAGCACCGCAGTAAAGTTATTTTTTAAAGTTTGATTAAATTTTATTTTTTTTCTTTTTAATACTTTGTTCCATTTTTTTTCTAAAATTTCACCTCTTTTGCCAATTTTTCTCCATTCATTTAAAATTTTATTTGGGATATCAAAGGGTTTGGTTTTCCAATTTAAGGCTTTTCTCACAAGCTTGATTTCATCTGCTCCCAATGGACTTCCATGGGACGATGCTTTTCCTGATTTATTCGGTGAACCATATCCAATCTTTGTTTTACAAGAAATCACAGTAGGTTTTTTAGTTTTTTGAACTTTTTTTAGTGCTTTAAAAATTTCTTTTTCATTATGACCGTTGATAGAAATATAATCCCAACCATATCCTTCAAATCTTTTTTTAAAATTATCTGAAACTGCAAGATTTGTTGGACCATCGATTGAAATTGAGTTGTTATCAAATAGCATAACTAAATTTTTAAGTTTTAAATGTCCCGCTAAACTCATCGCTTCATGACTTATTCCTTCCATTAAGCATCCATCTCCAGCTAAAACATAAGTTTTGTGATTAATTAAATCTTTACCTAATTTATTTTTTAAAATTTCTTCAGCTATTGCAAAACCAACTGCATTAGATATACCTTGCCCAAGAGGACCTGTTGTAGTTTCAATACCTGTTTTCGGATGATATTCAGGATGTCCAGCACAAATAGAATTAAGCTGCCTAAATTTTTTAATATTATTAATTGATATGCTTTTATATCCAGTTAGGTAAAGCAAAGAATATAAAAGCATAGAGCCATGACCAGCAGACAAAACAAATCTATCTCTATTCAACCAATCTGGATTCTTTGGATTAAATCTTAAAAAATTTTTGAATAACACTGTTGCAACATCTGCCATCCCCATTGGCATTCCCGGGTGACCTGAATTTGCTTTTTGAACAGCATCAATTGATAAAAATCTGATGCAATTAGCTAAATCATTGTGTAGTTTGCTCAAAATTATCCTGACTAGACTAAGAAGAATCTATTTAATAATATAAACATATATATATGAATTCTATAAACGAAAAAGAAAAAAAATTAAATATTGCATTAGAGGAATTAAAAAATTTAGATCTAACAAATCCTGAATTACAAAAAAATATCGAAAATTTAAGCACAAAACAAAATCAATTAGAAATTGAAAAAACACAGATTGAGGAAAAATATAAAACGTTACTCGAGGAACATGAAAATCTATCAAAAAAACTTGAGGATTTAAAAAACAAAGAAAAGTTGGAAGAAAGAAAACAAATTGAATTTTCTGAAAAAATTGATGAACTTAATCAAGAAACTGACACACTATTGGATGAAATAGATAAATGGCAAATGTAAGTATAAAATTTAACAACAAAGAGTTTTTGCTTGCCTGTGAAGATGGACAAGAGGAGCACCTAGAAGAATTGTTAATTCAGATTAACAAAAAGTTTAATAATTTAAAAAATGATTTGGGAAATCTAGGTGAAAATAAATTATTATTAATTACAGCTGTAAAAATAATGGATGAATATTATGAAACTAAGAAAAAAGTAGATCAAAAAAAAGAAGAATTAAACGATCTATCAAAAAAATTTAAAGAATTAAAATCTCTAATTTACGATTATAGGGACACAAAAGAATCTGAAATTGAAAAACTAAATCTTGATCATGAAAATTTAAAACAAGAAATTGACGATAATCAAAAAAAATACGAAAATTTAATTGATGAAGCTGCTGATCAAATATCAAATTTTGTAAAAAAAGCAAAATTAGAAAACATTTCAAAGTAGGTCTGTGAATAAATCTAAGCTAAGAAGTAAAATTTTAAATCTTAGAAAAAAAAATTTGAATAAAAAGCTTAGTCTCAATCCTGACAGAATTTATCGATTTTTAAAAAAAAATAAAATTAATTTCAAAAATGTAGGAGGGTATTACCCTTGTAATTATGAAATGGATGACTTGGATACGCTTTATTTTTTAAGAAACAAAAAGGCAAATATTTCCTTACCAATAATTAGAGAAAATAACCAAATGGATTTTTTTGAATGGACAAATAAAGATCCTTTAAAAATTAATAAGTATGGAATTGCTGAGCCAACTTTAGGAAAGAAAATTTACCCAGATATAATATTTGTTCCTTTAGTAGCTTATGATGATGATTTGAATAGACTGGGCTATGGTGGAGGATTTTATGATCGTTATTTAGAAAAAGTATCTAAAATTAAAAAAATATTTAAAATTGGATTAGGATTTTCATACCAGGAGATAAAAAAAATACCTATCAATAAGTATGATAAAAAACTTGATTTAATAATAACCGAGAAAAAAATTATACAATGAGAATTTTATTTTTAGGAGATGTTGTTGGAATTTCAGGATGTTCAAAATTAACAAGTAATTTATTAAATGAAATTGACAAAAATAAAATCGATTTTGTAATAGTAAACGGTGAAAATGCAGCAGTTCAAGGTGTAGGGCTAACTAAAGAAATATGTAAGGATTTTTTTAATTGTGGAGTTGATGTTATTACAACCGGCAATCATGTTTGGGATCAAAAAGAAATTATGGAATTTATTGATAAAGAAGAAAGATTATTAAGACCTAAGAATTTATTTGAACCTGCACCAGGAAAAGGTTTTCAGATTTATAAAATAAAGAATGATATAAAAATTGGAGTTCTTAATCTGATGGGTAACGTTTTTATGAAAAAGTGTGAAGATGTTTTTGAAGCTTCTCAAAAATTTTTAAAAGAAAATGAAATGAAAAAGGATTTTGATTTACTTGTAGTTGATTTCCATGGTGAAATTACTAGCGAAAAAAATGCTATAGGACATCTATTTGATGGAAAGGCAACTCTCGTGGTTGGAACCCATACTCATATCCCAACAAATGATGCCAGAATACTTAATAATGGCACTGGATATCAAACCGATGCAGGTATGTGTGGGGATTATGATTCAGTGATTGGAATGAATAAAGAAAATTCCTTGAATAGATTTTTAAAAAAGAATTCAGTGAAACACTTTCCCGCTACTGGAGATGCTACTTTGTGTGGTGTTATAGTAGATTGTGATATAAAAACAGGTTTAGCAATAGACATCAAAAGCTATGTATACGGAGATCAACTAAAAAATATTTAAAGATCATGGCAGGACATTCACATTGGGCAGGAATAAAACATAAAAAAGGTAAGGCTGATAAGCAAAGATCAAAGATATTTTCAAAATTATCTAAAGAGATTACTGTTGCAGCAAAACTTGGTGACAAAGATCCAGCAATGAACCCTAGACTAAGATCTGCAGTACAGGCTGCTAGATCTGCAAATATGCCTAAAGATAATATTGAAAGAGCAATAGATAAATCGTCTGCAGCTACAGGAGCAAATTTTGAAAATTTAAGATACGAGGGGTTTGGACCAGAAAAGATTGCTGTTATAGTTGAAACTTTAACAGACAACAAAAATAGGACCGCATCAAATATTAGAAATATTTTTCAAAAAAGTGGTGGGAGTTTAGGAACTCAAGGTTCAGCATCTCACAATTTTCAACAATTGGGTATAATCAAAATTGATAAAAAAGAGATATCTGATGAAAAAATTTTAGATTTAGCGATTGAATCAGGAGCTGATGAATGTTTTTCTTATGAGGATTATCATGAGGTTCAGTGTCAAATGAGCGAAATATATAATGTAAAAAAAAATCTTGAGAAAATTATTGCGAATTTTATTTCTACAGAAATTGAATGGTTCCCATTAAATAGTGTTGAGGTAAATAAAGAAAATAAAGATAATGTTGTAGATTTTTTAGAAACTCTTGAGGAAGATGACGATGTTCAGAACGTTTATTCAAACGTTAATTTAGGAGGTATTTAATGATGATTATTGGAATTGATCCAGGCATCTCAGGTTCAATCTGTTTTTTTCAAGATGGTATAATAAAAGACGTAATTGAAATGCCAACCATGACAGATGGTAAGAAGAATAAAAGACAAGTAAATGGTGCTCAAATATTTAATGAAATTAGTGAAAGGATAAACAAATTTGATAAAAAAAACATAAAAGTTGTAATTGAACAAGTTTCTGCAATGCCTGGACAAGGCGTTACTAGCATGTTTAATTTTGGTCAATCTTTTGGTATTTTAAAAGGAATATGCAGCGCAATGCATTTACCTGTTTATTATGTTAGGCCTGCAAAGTGGAAAAAATATTTTAACCTTATTAATTCAGAAAAAGATGCGAGCAGAACAAGAGCTATTGAAATTTTTCCATATTTTTCATCACAATTGTCAAAAAAAAAAGATAACAACAAGGCAGATGCTATTCTAATAGCTAGTTTTTTCTACGAAACTTATCAAAAAGAAGAATAATCAATTTAAATTAAAAGACAAAATCATGACACATTTACGTGTGATGAGTAAGTATGGAAGCAGATATAGCAGCAAAAGCAGTTGAATTAGGAACAAATACTGATTTTTCATTATTCAGTTTATTTTTTAGAGCAGACATAATTGTTAAGTCTGTAATGATTATATTAATATTGTGCTCAATATATTCTTGGGCTGTAATTATTGAAAAGTTTCGTTTATTTAAAAAAATAACCAAATCTTCAGAAGAATTTGAAGAAAAATTTTGGAATTCTAAATCTGCCGAAACTTTTTACAATAGTTTACCTAGTAAACTTGAGGATCCAATGTCACTTGTGTTTCAAGATGCAATGGAAGGTTTACTTAAAAAAAAAACAAGAACTAACATTAGTGAAAGAATGAGCGCTTCTCTAGAAGCTGGAATTGAAAAACAAATGACAAAAATTGAAAAAGGTTTTACTTTTTTGGCAACAGTAGGTTCAACAGCACCATTTATTGGTTTGTTTGGAACTGTTTGGGGAATTATGAATTCTTTTCAATCTATAGCTATTTCAAGAAACACAAGTCTTGCGATAGTTGCGCCGGGGATAGCTGAAGCTTTATTTGCAACTGCTCTTGGTTTGTTGGCTGCAATACCAGCAGTAGTTGCTTACAACAAATTTAATAATGACTCTAAAAAATATTCTGAAAAATTAGAAAACTTCTCTAAAAGATTTTTAACTATAATCTAAAAAATGGCTTTTAAATTAAATCGTTCTTCTAAAGAACCTATGAGTGAAATAAATGTTACTCCATTCGTTGATGTTATGTTGGTATTATTAATTATATTTATGGTAACAGCACCATTATTAACGGTAGGTGTTCAAGTTGATTTACCAGAAAGTTCGGCAGACTCTTTACCTGAAGAAACAGAACCTTTAACGTTGTCAATTAACGCAAAAGGTGAAATTTTTATTCAAGAAGCAAAAGTTGAATACGATAATATTATTGCAAAAGTTTTAGCAGTTTCAAAAAATAGAACTGATACCAGAATTTATGTTAGAGGTGATAAAACTATAAATTATGGGAGAGTTTTAGAAATAATGGGATTACTATCAGGATCTGGTTTTACTAAAGTAGCATTGATTTCAGAACCGTATAAACAAAGGTAATTAAAGTGAATAGAAGTTTAATTATTTCTTCTGTTTTGCATGCTTTGTTAATTTTTATTACAGCTATGAGCTTACCTTTTTTGGCAAAGAAACCACTTGATATTCCACCAATCGTATCGGTTGAGTTAATTCAAATAGCAGAAAAAACCAATATTCCATTTGCACCTAAGGCTAAAAAAATAATTGAGAAAGTAAAAGAGAAAGAAAAAAAACTTGTTTCAGAGCAAGCTCCACCAAAAAAAGTAGAAAAAACGAAAACAAAAACTGTTCTGGCTCCTGATCAAAATAATAAAAAAATAGAGAATGAAACACCCGAGGCAATTCCACTTCCAGATAAAACTTTAAAAAAGGTTGAAACAAAAGAGGAAAAAAAACAAAATCCTGAAAAAGTAGATAATGAAGTTAAACAAGTATCAGAATTTGAAAAAAAAGATTTGTTTGATCCAAATAATATTGCTGCTTTAATTGATAAATCAAAAGAAGAGAGTGCGGAAGTTTTAAAAACTAAAGATGACATCACTCAAGATCAAGTGAGAAATGTAGAAAATGTAGGTCTTTCATTAAGTGAGGAAGATGCTCTGAAGGCGCAAATATTTGGATGCTGGAGTATACCTTTAGGATTACCATATAATGAAAATTTATTGGTAAGAATAAAATTAAAATTAAAACCTGATGGAACAGTTTCAAAAACTGAAATTTTGGATCATGCAAGGATGAATAAACCAGGTCAAGGATTTTATAAGGTTTTAGCAGAAAGTGCTTTGAGAGCTGTAAAGTTATGCCAACCATTAAGAGTTCCAACGACTGGATATGAAAGATGGAAAGAATTACAATTAAATTTTGATGCAAGAGAGATGTTAGAAGGGTAGTATATTTAAATGATAAAAAAAATTTTAATTTTATTATTTATATTAATACCTATCAAAGCAAATGCTTTAATAGAAGTTGATATAACTAGGGGAAATTTAAATCCACTTCCTTTAGCAGTCTCCCCCTTGTCAATTGATGAAGAATCTAGAAAAGGTTTTCAAAAAATACTTAAAAAAGAAAATATTGGTTCTGAAATATCAAATATTGTTGAGAACAATTTAAGGATTTCAGGATTATTCAACCCTCTTGATAAAAAGGCTTTTTTACAAGCTCCTGATATTGCAAATTTAAAACCAAGATTTGAAGATTGGAATTTAATTAAAGCTCAAGCACTTATTACAGGCAAAGTAAATTATGTTGACGATAAATTAAGAGTTGAGTTTCGATTATGGGACGTTTTGGCTGCTAAAGAAATGATGGCTTTAGCTTTTACCACAGTTCCTAGCAATTGGAGAAGAGTAGGGCATATTATTTCTGATAAGGTTTACGAAAGGCTGACTGGAGAAAAAGGTTATTTTGATACAAGAATAATTTATGTCTCAGAAGAAGGACCAAAAACACAAAGAATAAAAAAATTAGCAATCATGGATCAAGACGGAGCTAACAATAAATTTTTGACTTTAGGGAATGAGTTAGTTTTAACACCACGATTTAATCCAGCAAGTCAAATGGTAACCTATTTGTCTTACTTTAAAAATATGCCAAGGGTTTATTTGTTAGATATAGAAACTGGTACACAAGAGGTAGTTGGAGATTTTCCTGGAATGACGTTTGCACCACGTTTTTCACCTGATGGTAAAAAAATAATTATGAGTTTTGCTAAAGATGGAAAGTCAGATATTTACACTATGGATTTAGAAAATAGAATTGTAGAAAAAATTACCAATCATCCATCAATTGATACTTCTCCGTCTTATTCTCCTGATGGAAAATATATTACATTTAATTCTGATAGAAGTGGTTATCAGCAAATTTATGTAATGAAGAATGATGGAAGTGATGTAAAAAGAATTTCTTTTGGTAACGGTTTATACGGAACACCTGTATGGTCTCCAAGAGGAGATTTAATTGCATTTACAAAATTACATAAAGGAAAATTTTATATAGGGGTAATGAGAACCGATGGTAGTGGTGAAAGGCTGTTAACTGAAAATTATTATCAAGAAGCACCATCTTGGTCTCCGAATGGGAGGGTATTAATATTTTATAGAGAGACAAAAACTAACTCCAAAGGAGAAGGCTTTTCAGCAAAATTGTGGTCTATAGATTTAACTGGTTATAATGAGAGGCAAATAAAGACACCAACAGATGCTTCTGACCCATCATGGTCATCTTTATTAAGTAATTAAGAGATTAATTTTTGTAAATTTCTTGATTTTTATACTTGAAACCTCTATTTAGTTGTGAAAAAGTTAAGAAATTGAAATTAGCAGCAAGGAGCAATTTAATGAGATTAAACAAAATTTTAAAAAACACACTTTTAGTGTTAATGGCTTGTTTAGCACTTACAGCCTGTGCAACAAAAAAAGAAGTTTCAAATGTTCAAGGTCAAATGCAAGGTGATGTTTACACTGGAACAGATACGGTTGAATATCTTGCAGACGGTGTTCCAGACAGAGTATTCTTTGCAACAAACGAGTCTATTTTAACAACAGCTTCAAGAGAAACTTTAAGAGCACAAGCTGGTTGGTTAAGAAAAAATCCAAGCATCAATGTAGTGCTTGAAGGACACGCTGATGAAAGAGGAACTAGAGAATATAACTTAGCGCTTGGTGAAAGAAGAGCTAACGCAGCTAAAGATTATTTAATGACTTATGGTATTTCATCTGACAGAATAACTGTTTTAAGTTATGGTAAAGAGAGACCAGTTGATTCTGGTTCAAACCCATTAGCTTGGTCAAAAAACAGAAGATCAGTAACTGTTAAAGCAAATTAATAATTTAAAATTTAAGACCCTAAAACCTTTATTGGATTTAGGGTCTTTTTTTTGCCATTTTTATAATCATAAATCTAATTTAAATGATACTCATATTTAAATTAGTAATTTTAAAATTATTTTTAATCTTAAATTTCGTTTTTATTAATATTTCTTTTGCAGATAACCATAATATTTATGAAACATTAGAAATAATAAAAAATGATCTTAAAACTCTTGAAAGAGCGGTTTATTCTGGATCTATAGAAGTGAAAGCAAGTACTAATGATAGTTCAGTTTCAAACTTGGACCAAAACTCAGAAGATGTTTTAACTAGACATCTATTAAAATTGTCAGAAGTTGAGGATCAGTTTAGAGAACTTACTAATAAATTTGAAGAAATAAATTTTAAGTTGGATAAATTATCTACCCGTGTTTCAAAAATTCAAGCAGATAACCAAATAAGATTTCAAGATATAGAGACAAACATTAGCTCTGGAAATATAAGTAGCGTAGAAAATCAATTAAGCTCAAAACCTAAGACTGATGAACAAAAAGTTTTACCTGGTAGTTCTCAGCCCCAAGATTTAGGAACAATTTCATATAAAGATACAGAGACAAACGAAACTTCACAACAAATTCAATCTGTTGATACTACAGCTTCAATTGTAACAGAAACTTTTCAATCTGAAGAAAAAATACTTCCTCAAGATTTAAACCCTGTGGAGCAATATGAATTTGCAACAAGTTTTTTAAAAGTTGGAGACTACAGTACAGCGGAAAGAGCTTTTAGAGAATTTGTTCTATCTAACCCTGATCATGAGTTAGCGGGTAGTGCACAATACTGGTATGCAGAAACATTCAGAATTAGACAATTATACACAGATGCAGCTTCTGCTTATTTAGAAGGTTACCAAAAATATCCTAAAGGAAAAAAAGCTCCAATTAATCTATTAAAACTTGGAGTATCAATGGTTCAAATTGGTGAAAAAGACCAAGGATGTAAAATGATAAATGGTGTAGAATTACAATATCCTAATGCAAATCAGTCTGTAATACAAAAAGCAAAATATGAGTCCAAAAAATTTGAATGCATCAAACAAGACTCATAAGTTTTTATTAAATCAATTAAAAGATAAACAAACTTCTAAAATTTACAAAAAATTTGAAAAAAATCTTAAATTAAAAGAAGATTTTATAGTTGCGGTTTCTGGTGGACCAGACAGTCTAGCTTTATGTTTTTTATCAAAAATTTATTCGATTAAAAAAGATCTAAAAGTAAAATATTTGCATGTTGATCATAAACTTAGAAATAATTCAACAAAAGAGGCAAAATTTTTAAAATTGCTTCTAAAAAAATTGTCTACTAATCTTGAGATTTTAACCTGGGTTGGAAAAAAACCAAAAAGCAACATCCAATCTATTGCAAGAGATAAAAGATATGCACTGATTATCAATAAGGCAAAAAAATTAAAAATAAATAATATTTTATTAGGTCATCATAACGATGATTTAATAGAGAATTTTTTTATTAGAATTTTAAGAGGCAGTGGTTTAAATGGTATGGTGTCATTTGATCAAAGAACCAACTTATCAAATATTAATTTGATAAGGCCTTTGTTAAAATTTTCTAAAAAAAATTTAGAACATACTACTAAAAAAGTTTTTAAAAATTATGTTGAAGATCCCTCGAATAAAAATGATGAATTTAAAAGAGTAAAAATTAGAAATTTTATAAAAAACTTGGAATTAGAGGGATTGGATAATGATAAATTTAATCTAACGATTAAAAATTTAAAATTTGCCAACGAGTCAATCAAATACTTTGTAGAAAAAAATTTAAAAGACAATTCAACAATTACAAATATTAATAAGTTTGTTATTTTGAATAAAAATTTTTTTCTTCAACCAGAAGAAGTAGTTTTCAGGTCTCTAACAGAAGTGTTAAAAGCTGTTGGTAAAAAATACTACCCAGTACGAGGAAAAAAAATTGATAACTTAATTTATAGAATTAAAAATGATAACTCATTTATGACCACTTTAGGAAACTGTGTAATAAAAAAGGTTAATAACTCAGTTTTAGTATCAAAAGAGCGTTAAAGTTGATGAAATAACTGATATTTTGCCACTTGTTAATTTAATAATAATTCTTATTTTAAACTCATGAATTTAAAAAATCTGGCAATGTGGGGAATTATAGTTTTTTTAACTATAGGTCTTTATAACATGTTTAAAAATCCTCAGTCTAATATCAGAGGTGGAAATCAAATAATATTTTCAG
Organism: Candidatus Pelagibacter sp. FZCC0015; assembly: GCF_007833635.1. NCBI lineage: Bacteria > Pseudomonadati > Pseudomonadota > Alphaproteobacteria > Candidatus Pelagibacterales > Candidatus Pelagibacteraceae > Candidatus Pelagibacter > Candidatus Pelagibacter sp. FZCC0015. The sequence continues at coordinate 270,033 of NZ_CP031125.1, read as the reverse complement.
ATTTTTTAAATTCAGTTGAAAATGGTGAGGTTCTAAAAGTTGAGATCCAAGGAAATAACATTAAAGGTGTTTATTCAAATGGAAATTCTTTTTCAACCTATGCTCCTAATGATCCAAATCTAATAGAAAAATTATCAGATAAAGGTGTAAGTATTTCAGCAGCACCTCTAGAGGAAAAAATGCCTTCGTTGTTTGGTGTGCTCTTATCATGGTTTCCTATGTTACTGCTTATTGCAGTATGGATTTTCTTTATGAGACAAATGCAAGGTGGAAAAGGTGGAGCGATGGGTTTTGGGAAATCAAAAGCAAAAATGATGAACGAACTAAAAGGCAAAGTTACGTTTAACGATGTTGCTGGTGTAGAGGAAGCTAAAGAAGAAGTAGAAGAAATAGTAGAATTTTTAAAAGATCCAAAAAAATTTAGCAGGTTAGGTGGAAAAATTCCAAGAGGTGCTTTGCTTGTTGGTCCTCCAGGTACAGGTAAAACTTTATTAGCTAGAGCTATTGCAGGTGAAGCGGGTGTTCCATTCTTCACAATTTCAGGTTCTGATTTTGTAGAGATGTTCGTTGGAGTAGGGGCCTCTAGAGTAAGGGATATGTTTGAGCAGGGTAAAAAAAATTCTCCATGTATAATTTTTATTGATGAAATTGATGCTGTTGGAAGAAGTAGAGGAGCTGGTTTAGGTGGTGGAAATGATGAAAGAGAACAAACATTAAATCAGTTATTAGTTGAAATGGATGGTTTTGACACTAATGAAGGTGTTATTATTATTGCTGCAACAAACAGACCAGATGTGCTTGATCCGGCTTTATTGCGACCAGGAAGATTTGATAGACAGGTAGTGGTTTCAAACCCAGACATTATTGGAAGAGAAAAAATCTTAAAAGTTCATGTGAAAAAAATAAAAATGGCACCAGATGTCAATTTAAGAACAATAGCAAGAGGAACACCAGGTTTTTCAGGAGCTGATCTTGCAAATCTTGTTAATGAAGCAGCTTTGTTAGCAGCAAGAAAAAATAAAAGAATTGTAACATTATTAGAATTCGAAGAAGCAAAAGATAAAGTAATGATGGGTGCTGAAAGACGTTCAATGGTTATGACTGAAGATGAGAAAAAACTTACAGCATATCATGAAGGAGGTCATGCTTTAGTATCGTTCAATATGCCAAGCTATGATCCAATACATAAAGCAACTATTATACCAAGAGGAAGAGCACTTGGAATGGTGATGAATTTACCAGAGAGAGATAAGCATGGTTACTCAATAAAATATTTAAAAGCAAGATTGGCAGTTTGTTTTGGAGGAAGAGTTGCTGAAGAATTAATTTTTGGAAAAGACAATATATCTACAGGCGCAGGTGGTGGAAGTGGTTCAGATATTAACCAAGCTACACAACTTGCAAGAGCCATGGTGACAAAATATGGTATGAGCGAGGAAATGGGCCCAGTGGAATATGGAGAAAATCAAGAGGAAGTGTTTTTAGGAAGATCGGTTACGCAAACTCAATCTGTTTCAGAGGAAGTTGCTCAAAAAATTGATAAAGAAATAAGAAAACTTGTTGATGAAGGATATAACCAAGCTAAGAAAATTTTGACAGAAAAAATAGATGACTTACATAAAATCGCTAAAGCCTTAATAACATACGAAACATTAACTGGTGAAGAAATAGAGAATATAATTAATAAAAATTTATATCCTAAAGATAAAGTTTTAGATAATCCAGAAATAAAAGATGATCAAGACTCAGCCCTGGGTGCTATGGGTTTGAAACCTAAAATTGTTCATTAATAAATAATGCAAAGATATTACACAAGAGCGTGTAATTTTTACTTTGGAAATCAATCAAAAATTTTAGTAAATAAAAAAAAATCCATTCCGTTACATCAGATTAAAGAAATATCTTTTGACCATGTTGAGATTATTACAAGAAAAAATATAAGAAGAATTTCTATAAATCAAGTCAAGAAATTACCAATTAACTTAAAAAAAAAAATAAATGCTGATATTAAAAAAATAAATTCAAAAAAAACAAATTTTTCTAATTTTAATTTTAAAAAAATTCCAAATATTTTAGGAGTATTAAATCTTACACCTGACAGTTTTTCAGACGGAGGAAAATTTAATAAAAAAAATAAGGGTATCACTCATGCTATTAGTTTGTTCAAAAGTGGTGCATCTATAATAGATGTTGGTGGAGAGTCTACAAGACCAGGATCGAAGCCTGTAAATGAAAAGCAAGAATGGAATAGAATTAATAAGATATTAAAATTAATTGTAAAAAAAATACCAATATCTTTAGACACAAGAAAGTCTAGAATTATGGAAAATGGTATTAGGATGGGAGTTAAACTGATTAATGATGTTTCAGGGTTAAGTTATGATCCCAATACAATAAGCATTATAAAAAAGTATAAAATTCCATTTGTAATACAGCATTCAGTTGGAACACCAGAAAATATGCAAAAGAAGGCGAAATATAAAAATGAATTATTAGATATATATGATTATTTTGAAGATAAGATTAAGTTAATAAGGTCCAAGGGTATTAAACACAATAATATAATTTTAGATCCTGGAATTGGATTTGGAAAAAATTTGAAACATAATATGAATCTTATAAGAGGTGTTTCTATTTTTCATTCATTAGGTTTTCCTATACTAGTAGGGAATTCAAGAAAAAGATTTATTAAAGATATATCAAAAAAAAATGATAGCAAAACAAGGATCGGTGGAACTATGGCCTCTTCAATATATCTTTTAATGCAAGGAATTCAGATTTTAAGAATTCATGATGTTAATGAAGTTAAGCAAGGAATTAAAGTTTTTAACGAAATAGTCAAAAATTAATGACAAAAAAATATTTTGGAACAGATGGAATAAGAGGAGCAGTCAATAGTAAATATATTAATGGAGATATGTTCTTTAAATTTGGACTTGCTAGCGGAACATACTTTAAATCACAAAAAAAAAGAAAACAAACAGCAATAATTGCAAAAGATACTAGATTGTCAGGATATACACTTGAACCAGCTCTTGTTTCAGGTTTAGCTTCAGCTGGCATGCATGTTTATACTCTAGGACCCTTACCAACTAATGGGTTGGCTATGCTTACAAAAGAAATGAAGGCTAATATGGGTATAATGATCACTGCCTCTCACAATCCACATTTTGACAATGGTTTAAAATTGTTTGGTCCTGATGGAATGAAATTATCAGATAAAATAGAAAAAAAAATTGAGGGGCTTATAGATAAGAAAATCTCAAAAAACCTTTCGCATTCTGAAAAATTAGGAAGAGTTAAAAGATTAGAAACAGGTACCAAAAAATATATTAAAATATTAAAAAAAAATTTCACTAAAGAATTCAATTTAAGAGGACTAAGAATAGTAATCGATTGCGCAAATGGTGCTGGTTATAAGGCAGGTCCTGAATTATTGAAATCATTAGGAGCTAAAGTCATAGCAATAGGTGTTAAACCAAACGGTTTAAATATTAATAAAAATTGTGGATCAACTTTTCCAAGAAAAATTAGATCTGCTGTAAAAAAATATAAGGCACATATTGGAATATCATTAGATGGAGATGCTGACAGAATTATAATGTGTGATGAAAAAAGTAATATAATAGATGGAGATCAAATTATAGCTGCTTTAGCAACAAGATGGAAAAATAAAAAAATGTTAAAAGGGGGAGTTGTTGGAACATTAATGTCAAATTATGGGTTAGAAAAATATTTTAAATCAAAAGGAATAAAATTTTTAAGGGCAAATGTTGGAGATAGATATGTTAAAGAAAAAATGCAGAAATATAATTTTAATTTAGGTGGTGAACAATCAGGACATATTATTTTAGGTAAATTTGCAACCACAGGAGATGGCTTGCTAGTAGCTTTAGAAGCTCTTTTTGCTTTAAGAAAAGGAAAAAAGGCAAGTGAATTTTTTGATCAATTTAAGAAAACACCTCAGCATTTAAAAAATATCGAGGTTAAAGATAAAAATATAATTAATAAACCGGAGATAAAAAAAATCATAAAAAATGCAGATAAATTAATCAAAGGTAATGGAAGAATTTTAGTTAGAAAATCAGGAACAGAATCTAAAATAAGAGTAATGGGAGAAAGTGAAAATAAAGATCTTTTATATAAATGCGTGAACATGATTACGAAAAAAATTAAATAAATTGAAACCTAATTCTAAAATTTTAATTATTGCAGGATCTGATTCATCTGGTGGAGCAGGTATTCAAGCTGATATAAAAACTGTTACTGCTCTAGGTTCTTATGCAATGACAGCAATAACAGCAGTTACTTCTCAAAATACCACTGGTGTAAAATCAATTGTTGGAATTAATCCGAAAGAAATTTTTAATCAAATTATTTATAGTTGCAAAGATATAAAACCTGATGCAATAAAAATTGGTATGCTACATTCTTCAGAGGTTATTAGAATGGTACTGAAAGCTCTAGATGTAATTAAAGTTAAAAAAATCGTATTAGATCCAGTTATGGTTGCTAAAGGAGGGGCTAAACTAATAGATACTAAAGCTATTCAATTACTAAAATTAAAATTAATTAAAAAGGTATCACTAATTACCCCCAATATTCCAGAGGCAGAAATTTTGACTAAAACAACAATTAAAACAAAAGAGGATATGATTTTTGCTGCTAATAAACTTATAGAATTAGGAGCTAAAAATGTACTTATAAAAGGTGGTCATTTAAAACATAAAAATGTAATAGATATTTTAATAAACAAAAAAGACATAAAGATCTTCAAAAGCGAGCGTCACAAAACAAAGAATACTCATGGGACAGGTTGTACATTATCTAGCTCAGTTACAACTTTTTTATCATGTGGAAAAACAGTAAAGAAATCTTGTGAGCTTGGAATTAAATATGTAAATTCTGCAATTAAATCAAACCCGAAATATGGAAAAGGTCATGGCCCAATTAACCATCTCACTTCCTTAAAAGTAAACAGAAAATTTAAATAATGAAAAATATAGTCGTTGTTGGATCTCAATGGGGTGACGAAGGTAAAGGAAAAATTGTTGATTGGTTATCTGAACAGGCTGATGTAGTAATAAGGTTTCAAGGAGGTCATAATGCTGGCCATACTTTAGTGATTGATGGTGTTACTTATAAATTGAGATTATTACCATCTGGAATAGTTAGAAAAGGCAAAATATCAATTATTGGCAACGGAGTTGTTGTAGATCCATGGGCTCTATTAGAGGAAATAGAAGAAATAAAATCTAAAGGCGTAGAAGTAAATGTAAATAATTTTATTATTTCTGAGTCCGCAAATTTAATTTTGCCTTTTCATAGAGAAATGGATGAGATTAGAGAGGATGCAGCAGGAAAAAGCAAAATAGGAACTACAAGACGTGGAATTGGACCAGCATATGAGGATAAAGTTGGAAGAAGATCTATAAGAGTTATGGATCTAAGATCTGAAAAAAATTTAGATCAAAGACTTGACTCTGTACTAGTTCATCATAATGCAATTAGAAAAGGCCTAGGAAAAAAAATTTTTGAAAAAGATCAGCTTAAATCTGACTTGCTTAAAATAGCACACAAAATATTAGAATTTTCTCAGCCAGTTTGGCTAAAGATTGATCAATTTAAAAAACAAAAAAAGAGAATTTTATTCGAAGGAGCCCAGGGTATTTTGCTTGATGTTGATCATGGAACTTATCCTTTTGTAACTTCATCTAATACTGTTGCCTCAAGCGCAGCTACAGGAACTGGTTGTGGCCCTAATTCGATTAATTATGTTCTTGGAATTACAAAAGCTTATACAACAAGAGTTGGGGAAGGTCCTTTTCCTACCGAGTTAACAGATGATATCGGTGAACTTTTAGGAACACGTGGAAAAGAATTTGGAACTGTTACAAGTAGAAAAAGAAGATGTGGATGGTTTGACGGTGTTTTGGTAAGGCAAACTATTAAAGTTTCAGGGATTGATGGTATCGCTTTAACGAAATTAGATGTGCTCGATGAATTAGATGAAATTAAAATGTGTGTTGCTTATGAGCTTGATGGTAAAAGATTAGATTATTTACCCGCTGCTGTAGAAGATCAAATAAAAATAAAACCAATTTATGAAACTTTTCCAGGTTGGAAAGTTTCTACAAATGGAGTTAAAAATCTGGATTCATTACCTGAAAATGCAAAAAAATATATTTTTGCTGTTGAAGATTTTATTGGTGCAAAAGTATCAAGTGTCTCAACTAGCCCAGAAAGAGATGATACTATTTTAATCGAAAACCCTTTTGAAGTTTAGTTTGCAGGTAAAAGATTTTTTGATTTAGCTAAAAGAAGCATATGCTTTTGGAGTTTTTCAAATGCTTTATTTTCTATTTGTCTAACTCTTTCTCTGCTAATTTTATATTTTTTACTTAAATCTTCTAGTGTAGTTGGGTCATCATTTAGTCTTCTTGAGTATAAAATTTCTCTTTCTCTATCGTTAAGAACTTTAATAGAGTCTTTTAATAAATCTTTTCTTTGTTCCATTTCCTCGTGGTGAGCAAATTTTAAGTCATGATCAAGTTCTTTATCAACCAACCAGTCTTGCCATTCATCGCCATCTTCTCCAACTTGAGCATTTAGCGAGAACTCCTTCCCAGAAAGTCTTCTATTCATTGAAACGACTTCTTCTTTACTTACATCGAGCTTATTAGCTATATGATCAACGTGTTCATCTCTTAAGTCACCTTCAGTTTCTGGAGAAATTTGATTTTTAATTTTCTTTAGATTAAAAAATAATTTTTTTTGAGCAGTAGTAGTTCCAATTTTGACAAGACTCCAAGATCTTAAAATATATTCTTGAATAGAAGCCTTAATCCACCACATTGCATAAGTTGCCAATCTAAAACCTTTTTCTGGTTCAAATTTCTTAACAGCTTGCATAAGACCTACATTTCCCTCTGAAATCATTTCATTAATAGGCAAACCATATCCTTTGTAGCCCATAGCAATCTTTGCAACTAATCTTAAGTGACTAGTGACTAGTTTTTCTGCAGCTTTAATATTACCAGTCGTTTTCCAATTTTTCGCTAACATATATTCCTCTTCTGCAGCTAACATCGGAAATTTTTTAATCTGCTCTAAATATGCTGATAGTCCACCCTCATTAGAAAGGGTTGGCAGATTATTGCTCATTGTTGTACTCATAGAACTGTTTATTTAATTAATTATACCTAATTTTCAATAATTTATTCTTCAGTGTTTCTAAGCATTTTAAGAATATTATTTAGATCTTTTGGCAAAAGTGAGGAAAAAATCATCTCTTTTTTAGTACGAGGATGTATAAATCCCAATGTTTTTGCATGCAGGAATTGTCTATTTAATTTAGTAATTGAATTTTGAATATCTAAATTAATATTTTTTAATTTTTTATATTTTTTTTTATATTTATCATCTCCAACTAGACTATTACCTTTATAATTCATATGGACTCTTATCTGATGTGTTCTTCCTGTTTCTAATTTACATTCAACTAAACTTAAAGTTGGTGTTTTCTGATTTTCAAAAATTTCAAGTGTTTTATAATTTGTTATCGCTTTCTTGCCTTTAGAGGTACTAACTTCCATAAGTTGTCTATTTTTTGAACTACGAGTTATAAATGTTTCAATCCTTCCTGAAGATGGTCTTAATTTTCCCCATATTAAAAGTTGGTACTCTCTTATAATTGTATGATCACTAAATTGTTTTGATAAATTTTCATGAGTTTGATTGTTTTTTGCTATTACAACTAAACCAGATGTGTTTTTATCAATTCTATGAACAATTCCAGGTCTTAACTCGTCACCTATATTTGACAAAGAATCTTTATCATAATACATCAATGCATTAACAATTGTTTTATCATAATTTCCAGCTCCTGGATGCATGATTATTCCGGCAGGTTTATTAATTACTAGTAGATCATCATCTTCGTATATTATTTCTAATTTAAATTTGTAAGGTTTAAGGGATGCTATTTCAGGATCTGGGATCTTAAGGCTTATAGTATCACCAATTGAGACTTTTTTTGACGGACTTTTAATTATTTTATTATTTAGTGTTAATTTTTCTTTTAAAATTAAATTTTTAATTCTAGTTCTACTAATTAATTCTTCTCTTTTGTTAATTAAAACATCAACCCTTAAATTCTTCTCATCCTCTTTAACTATAAAATTAATGTTTTTTTCCATAAAATATAATACTAATACTATATGCGCTTGTAGCTCAACTGGATAGAGCGCCTGACTTCGGATCAGGAGGTTCTGGGTTCGACTCCTAGCAGGCGCACCAAATCTTCAGTTCTTGAATTTATAAATTTATCAATTTTTATCAATATCTAGTAACCTAATTAATCTTTCAACAAACATTATACGGGGTATATTTAATAAAAAAAATCTAGTATCAGGTAAACTTTTTAAAAAAAATTTTTCAGTATTATTGATTAAATAATCTTGATTAGTAAGTTTTATTTTAAATAATTTTAGTACTATAAAAAATATTTTTTTTTCAAAATTTTTTTCAATAATTTTTGGAAATGAAATAATATTTACTTTTTTATCTAATAATGACTTTAAAATTAAACTTCTGTAAAAAAAAACTATTCTACTTAAACTAAAATAATTAGGTATAAATGTTGATATTAAGTATAGTTGATCACAGTTAACACTTAGATATTTTATGAAATTATAGTATTTATCTGTATATTCATTTATGTAATTTTTATTTTTATATAAAATCTCACGATGAAAGCCAGAAGCTATAATAATATCAAATTTTTCAATATTTCTTAGATCCCATAATTTTCGGAATCCACAAAATTTAATTTCATCATTTGAAAACTTTTTTTTAAATGTATTTTTGATGATATAACTAGAGCCAATAATCAATATTTTTCGCATATATTTATTTATAGCATGAAAATTATAACTCATTCCATAATTGGTTCTGGCTTAAGTGCATTTGTAAGAGATCAAATTTCAAAAAATTCAATAATATTTACTCCAAAAAAAAAACAAAATCTAAATATAACAAGAAGTAAAAATTTTTATGAATTGAATATTTTAGGCGGAAATACAAATATTTGGGGCGGTTATATAAATCTAAAAAGGCACAAATATTTATACAAAAAAAAAAAATATTTTAATTTTTTTAAAAATTCAAAAAAACTTAAAATAAGATCTTTATTTAATAGCGATAAATTTGAACAAACATATTATCTTAGTGAATTTAAGGCAGATAAGATTTTTAGAATAAACAAAAAAACTTTTAATAATAAAATTTGTTTTAAATCTATAGATAAATTTTATACTTCTAAAAATTTAATATTTTTAATTAGTGGTAAAAAAATATTTAAAACAAAAAAATTAAGTATATGTGTTGGAAATTTAAATTTAATTAAACTTCTATTTAATTCAAAATATATTAATAAAAAAGACATAATTACTTATGATGATGGAGGTGTAAATTATAGTTTAAATATTTTTAAAAATAAAAGTTTTTTTTATTATATACCTATGGGAATCAAGGATACTTTTACAAAACTTTTTTTTAAAAAAACAATTAATTATGATACCAAAATCTCTTCATTTTTTTTATTACAAAAATTTTCCAAGAGTAAGAAAAAATATAAATATACTGTTGAACATATTTTAAAATTTCAATCGAATAAAATAAGATTTTTTTTGTCTCACCATGTTGCTAATCTTAGAATAAATAATATTCCAATTGAGAAATTTTGTATAAATATATCTAAAAATATCTCTGTTCATAGCAGCGGTGTTTGCAAAAAATATTATGGTGGTCCTATTAGTCAAGACTTAATTTTTAATGCATTAAAATAAAATATAAATTTTTTTCACTCACCCATATTAATTAGCGTCCCTTTTTCTCTGGCTTTATCAAATGAGTAATAAAAAATATATATTGATAAAATAAGATAAAATCCATTAAGATATATTGCATTTAAAATGTTTGCATAATTTACTATTCCATTAATTAAAATGTTTCTTGTTTCTTCAAAAATATAAACTAATGGCAATGCGTAAGCGATTGATTGAAATATTTCTGGTAATGTTTCAACTGGATAGTATATACAACCAAACGGTGCCAATAAAAACATAGTTGACCATGCAATATTCTCGAAAGATGGTCCAAATCTCAATAATCCTGCAGAAACAAGTAAACCCAGTGTTATTCCAAATAGGTAAAGACTCAAAAAAAGAAAAGCTAAAGGAAGACCAAGTTTTAATAAAGAGATACCAAATAATGGAGAAGTTAATAATATTGCGGGGATTAATCCAATTAATGCTCTGATTAAAGCTGTGAAAATTAGAGAAACAATTATTTCACTAATTTTTATTGGGGCGATAAACAGATTCGTAAAATTTCTACTCCAAATTTCCTCTAAAAATAACATGTTAAACCCAATACTGGTTCTAAATAAAAAATCATAAAGAATTGCACATGAAAGAATAACTCCTACAGCACCACTGTAATAAGAGCTATGAGCTGCAAAAAAATTAGAAATAAATCCCCAAAGAGTAATTTGAATTGAAGGCCAATAAATTAAATCTAATATTCTTGGAAATGATTTTGTTATTAAATAAAAGTGTCTTAAAAAAAGACCGTAAATTCTAATTAAATTCATTTTTATTTTCTCACAATTTCTAAAAATACTTCCTCTAAATTTCGTCTTCCATATTTATTTATTAAATCTTCAGGAGTTCCTCTATCCACTATTAAACCGTCTTTCATCATTAAAACAGAACTACATAATCTTTTTACTTCTTCCATATTATGAGAGGCAAGCAAAACTGATATTTTTTTTTCCTTTTTGTAATCCTCTAAAAAAGATCTTACAAAATCTCCAGTTTCAGGATCTAAAGAAGCAGTGGGTTCATCCAATAAAAGTACCGTTGGATCATTTATTAAAGCTTTAGCAAGACTTACCCTATTTTTTTGTCCGGAAGAAAGTTCCCCAGTAATTTTGTTTAAAAGGTCTTTTAATCTAAGTTTATTTGCTAGGTGATCTATTCGATCATTTAAATTTTGAATGTTATATAATTTTCCATAAACAATTAAATTTTGTTTAACTTTAAGTTTTTTAGGTAATTCAATATATGGTGAAATAAAATTCATTTTATGAAGAAGTGAGATTTTATTTTTTTCAATATTTTCTCCGTTGATTAAAACCTTGCCACTACTTGGTTTTAATAATCCTAAAATCATTCCAATAGTTGTAGTTTTTCCACATCCATTAGGTCCCAATAAACCAACCATTTCATTTTCATTAATTTTAAAATTTATATTAGTTACCGCTTCTTTATCTTTATATTTTTTTGATATATTGATTACTTCAATAGAATTTGTCATTAATATTTAGAGGCTCTCTTTAATCTATCGTTAATTGTTTTGCCAAGACCTTTGTTTGGTATCGTTTCAACTGCAATCTTTTTAAAACCATCGTTTTTAATTTTTCTTAAAGTTGAATATAAATTCTTTGTAGCTTCCTTTATATTTTTTACTTTAGATAAATAATAATAGTTTTTTAATTTTGATTTTCTTTTTTTTATTAATAAATAAGCCTCATCTTTTTTTGGTTTTTTAACATTGACTCTTAAAGGTATCCCTGGTGAGTAATGCAGAGGAAATAAACCAGGTGATAATTTTTTTTTTGAATTTGTATTAATTAATAATTTTATTTTTAAAACATTTTCAATTTTTTTTGTATCCAAGCCTCCATATCTTAAAAGTGAAGGCTTTCCTAAAAGATTTAATATTGTGGACTCAACTCCAATTTTACTTTTTCCTCCATTTAAAATATATTTTATTTTTGTACCAAATTCTTCTTTTACATCAGACGGTTTAACGGAACTTAATCTTGAAGATATATTTGCACTGGGTGCCGCTACTGGATAATCTAAATTTTTTAATAAATTTCTTAACAATTTATGTTTAGGAAAACGTACGGCAATACTTTTTTTATTATTAGTGACAAATTTTGATATTTTTGAGTTATTTTTTAATTTCAAAACAAAAGTTATTGGACCTGGAGAAAATTTTTTGTAAAGTTTTATTAGATTATCATTTATATCACAGTCATCTTTAAGTCTTTGAATATCGTAATAATGGACAATAAGAGGATTGTTTAATGGTCTTTTTTTAAGACTAAATATTTTCTTAACTGCACTATTCGAGTAAGCGTTTGCAGCCAATCCATAAACGGTCTCTGTTGGTACCGCAACACAATGATTATTATCTAAATATTTTTTTGCTTTTTTGATATTTGATTGAATAGATTTCATGTATTAATAATTATTATTATATGAAAGATAAAATATTACCACTTGATTATGATCAGTATTCAGTTGAGGAGCTTACGGAAAAAGCAAATAACATAATAGAGTCTCTAGAGAAGGAAAATGATTTAAACAATTCAGTTGACAGTTATCAAGAACTTCTAAAATTAAATAATATTATTGAAAAGAAATTTCATAAAAATTTTAAATCTATTGGGGAAGAGACAAATAAAAAGATTAAAGAGATAACTAAAAAAAATGAAAAAACAGCTTAACAAAATAGCTAAGGATACAAATAGTTTCCTTAAAAAATATGTTAATTCACAGAAATATTCTCAGCTAATGCCACCCATGAAGTATGGTTTGTTTCCAGGTGGAAAAAAAATAAGATCTAAAATCTTAATCGACTTAGGGTCATTATTTTCAATAGATTATAAAACATTAATAATAGTTGGTTCGGCGGTTGAATGTATTCATGCTTATTCTCTTATTCATGATGATCTACCCTGCATGGATGATGATGATATAAGAAGAGGAAAACCTTCAGCTCACATTAAATTTGGTGAGTCTACAGCAGTTCTAGCAGGAAATTCATTACTGACTTTAGCTTTTGAAATTTTATCAAGTCCTAAATTGAAATTAAATGAAAAGATAAAGATCAACCTAATCAAAAAATTATCAGAATGTTCAGGACATTTAGGAATAGCTGGCGGGCAATATTTAGATTTAAGTTATGAGAGAAAGAAAATATCAAGGAATAAAATATTAGAAATGGAAATAAAAAAAACTGGAATGTTATTTAGTTTTTGTTGTGCGGCTCCAGCAATAATTAAGAAAAAAACAATCCAAGAAATTAAATTTTTTGAAAATATTGGATCAAAAATTGGTCTATTATTCCAAATAGCTGATGATTTAATTGATCTAAAAAGTAATTCTAAGGAAGCTGGAAAAAAAACAGGAAAAGATCAAAAAAAAGGCAAGGCAACACTTATAAATTTAATAGGCTATGATGACTCACTTAAGTATTGTGATAAGATAATTAAAGATATTAATAAGAATTTAAGAAAATATGGTTTAAGAACTGTAAATATAAATGAAACATTAAGCTATATATTGAATAGAAAAAAATGAAAAAAAATTATCAATTTTTAAATAATATCAACTTTCCATCTGATTTAAGAAAAGTTTCTGAAGAAAATTTACAAAAAGTAGCAGATGAGGTGAGGGAGGAAATGATAAGCGCTGTTTCAGAAACAGGAGGTCACCTTGGTGCTGGTTTGGGAGTGGTTGAATTGACAGTTGCACTTCATTATGTTTTTGATACCCCAAATGATAAATTAATATGGGATGTTGGCCATCAATCTTACCCACATAAAATTTTAACTGGAAGAAAAGATAAAATTAGAACTTTACGACAGGGCGATGGTTTATCAGGTTTTACAAAAAGATCTGAAAGTGAGTATGACCCATTTGGAGCAGCACATAGTTCAACATCTATTTCATCTGCATTAGGAATTGCAGAGGCAAATAAATTAGAAAACAAGTCTTCCAATGTAATAGCTGTAATAGGTGATGGAGCAATTAGCGCAGGTATGGCTTATGAAGCCATGAATAATGCTGGTGCATCTAAAACAAAAATAATTGTTATTTTAAATGATAACGATATGTCAATTGCAAAACCAGTTGGAGCAATGAGAACTTACTTGGCAAAATTATTTACTGGTAAAATATATTTTAGTCTTAGAGAAACTTTAAAGTTAATTACATCTGCATTTTCAAAAAGATTTAGTGCTAAAGCAGGAAAAGCAGAGGATTTTTTCCGTTCAGCAGTTACTGGAGGTACATTGTTTAGTTCGCTTGGTTTTTATTATGCAGGTCCTATAGATGGTCATGATTTATCAAGCCTAGTTCCAATTTTAAAAAACGCAAAAGAATCAAGACATGAGGGTCCTATAATGATTCATATCAAAACTCAAAAAGGAAAAGGTTATTCTTATGCAGAAAAAGCAAATGATCATTATCATGGAGTGTCAAAGTTTAATGTTGAGACTGGCGAACAAGTAAAGAGCAAATCAAACCTTCCAGCTTATACAAAAGTATTTGCAAACACGTTAGTTAAACATGCAAAAAAAGATAGCAAAATAGTAGGAATAACAGCAGCGATGCCAGGGGGGACTGGTATGGATATTTTTGGAAAGGAGTTTCCAAATAGAATGTTTGATGTAGGAATAGCAGAACAACATGCTGTAACTTTTGCAGCCGGTCTAGCTACAGAAGGATACAAACCATATGCTGCAATTTATTCTACATTTTTACAGAGAGCATATGATCAAGTTGTCCACGATGTTGCCATCCAAAGTTTACCAGTCAGATTCGCGATAGATAGAGCAGGATTAGTTGGTGCTGATGGATCAACACATGCTGGTTCATTTGATATAACTTATTTATCAACTTTGCCTAACTTTGTAGTAATGGCAGCAAGTGATGAAGCTGAACTAGTTAAAATGATTAATACTTCAGTAGATATAAATGATAGACCTTCTGCAATTAGATATCCAAGAGGAACTGGAGTAGGTGTTGATCTCCCATCAATAGACGAAAAAATTGAAATTGGTAAAGGGAGAGTTGTTCAACAAGGGACACAAGTTTGTATTTTAAATCTCGGTACTCGACTTGAAGAGTGCAAGTTAGCTGCAGAGGAATTAAAAGCAAAAGGAGTTTCAACAACTTTGATAGACGCCAGATTTGCTAAGCCTTTAGACGAAGAACTTATACTAAAATCTGCTAAGGAACATGAGCTTATGATAACTATTGAAGAGGGATCAATAGGTGGTTTTAGTTCTCATGTTAAAAATTTATTAGCTGAGAGAGGAGTATTTGATAAAGGTTTAAAATTTAGATCACTGACTTTACCAGATGAATTCATTGAACAAGATGATCCAAAAAAAATGTACGATAAAGCTGGATTAAACAGTTCTCAAATTTCTAAGAAAATTGCTGATATTTTGTTTCAAAAGGAAACAATAAGAGTTGTGAAAAATTAATTTCGGCTAACTACATTGGGCTTTATTCATTAAGTAGTGGTCAAGTAAAACACAGTTCATCATAGCTTCACCAATTGGTACAGCTCTAATACCTACACAAGGATCATGTCTACCTTTAACAGATATTGAAGTATTTTTCCCAAATTTATTTATAGTTTTTCTACTAGTTAAAATTGACGATGTTGGTTTTACAGCAAAAGATGCAATAATTTCTTGGCCCGTAGAAATTCCACCAAGAATTCCACCTGCTTTATTTGAATTGAATTTTAATTTATTTCCTTTTGAAGAAATTTCATCTGAATTTTGTTCTCCACTTAATTGTGCTGAGTTCATTCCTGCTCCAATATTTACACCCTTAACTGCATTAATACTCATTAGACCTGAAGCTATGTCAGTATCCAATTTTGAGTAAATTGGAGCACCTAAACCAACCGGGATACCTCTTGCTCTTATTTCAATCACTGCTCCACATGAGGATCCTGATTTTCTTACACCAAGCAAATATTTTTCCCATAATTTAATCATTGATTTATCTGGACAAAAAAATGGATTTTTTGAAATTATTTTATCGTTCCATTGATTTGTATCACATCCAAGAATTCCTAGCTGAGTTACTGCACCAATTACTTTAAATTTTTTACCTAATTTTTTTTGAAGTACAACTTTTGCTATTGCACCGGCTGCAACTCTTGCTGCAGTTTCTCTAGCAGAAGATCTACCACCACCTCTATAGTCTCTAATTCCATATTTTTTAAAATAAGTAAAGTCTGCATGACCTGGTCTGAACTTATCTTTAATATTACTATAATCTTTGGATCTCATATCTTTGTTGTAGATTATGAGAGAAATAGGTGTTCCTGTAGTTTTACCCTCAAATACTCCTGACAATATTTGAACTTTGTCATCCTCTTTTCTCTGAGTTGTAAATTTAGATTGTCCTGGTTTTCTTTTGTCTAATTCTATTTGAATATCTTGCTCTTTAAGATTTATATTTGGAGGACAACCATCAACAATACAACCAATTGCAGGTCCATGTGACTCTCCCCAAGTTGTGAAACGAAATAGCTTTCCAAAAGTATTAAATGACATTATTTATATTATATAGATTATTTTGTTTAAATTATGAATCAAAAAAACTCTTTAGGTCTTAATAGTTGTTTTCTTGATATAGATGATCCAATTCATTTATTTCATGAATGGATGGAGGAAGCAAAGAAAACTGAACCAAATGATCCAAACGCTGTTGCTTTGGCTACATCAGATAAAAACAACATTCCTTCAGTTAGAATGGTTTTACTTAAAGATTTCAACAAAGATGGATTTGTATTTTATACAAATTTAAATAGTCAAAAGGGAAATGAATTAAAAGAAAATCCGTATGCTGCGATGTGTTTCCATTGGAAAAGTCTCCTAAGACAAATAAGAATTAATGGAAAGGTGTCATTAGTTTCTGATCATGTTGCAGATGAATATTATTCATCTAGAGCGTATGAAAGTCGGATAGGAGCATGGGCTTCTAAGCAAAGTGAAGAATTAAATTCGCGAGAACAACTGTTAAAATCTATAAAAGATTACAAAATAAAATATAGCAACAAATCAGATGTACCAAGACCAAGTTACTGGTCTGGATGGATTTTATCTCCAGATAGTATTGAATTTTGGCTAGATGGTGAGAACAGAATCCACGAGAGATTAAAATACAATAAAGATAACTCTGGGAAGTGGATAAAGTCTTTATTAAGTCCTTAAAAATTTCTTGATAAACTAAATGATGTTAATCTTTTAAGAATATTTTTTTCTTCAGAGTCTGTAAATACACTTAGAGAGTTTGAGGCTAAATTTATATAGTGTTGAGCTTTTTGATAGCATTCTTGAATTATTTTATACTTATTTATAAGAGCAATAATTTCATTAAAGTCATCTTTAGTTCTTAACTCTTTTTTAAACATATTTGATAAAATTTTCTTTTCATCATTTCCTAATTTTTGAAAAAGTAAAATTATTGGTAAGGTAATTTTTCCTTCAAAAAAATCTTGACCAATTTTTTTACCAAATAGTTTAAGCTCAGCATTATAGTCTAGTGTGTCGTCTGCTATTTGAAAAGTTAATCCCAAGTTTCTTCCATAAAATTCTAAAGCTTCTTTTTCTTTATTTTCTGCATCAGATAAAATTGCACCAACTTTAGTTGCTGCTGCAAATAACTCTGCAGTTTTAGCTGTGATTATTTTTAAATATGTTTCTTCCAGCATATCAACTTCACCTTGGTGCTGAAGTTGTAGAACTTCTCCTTGAGCAATTTTAGATGAAGTGGACGATAATAATTTTAAAACTTCTAGGTTTCCGTCTTCTACCATCATTTCAAAACATCTACTCAATAGATAATCTCCTATTAAAACTGACGAATGATTATCCCAAACTTTGTTTAAAGTTTCTTTACCTCTTCTAACAGTGCCTTCATCAATTACATCATCATGCATCAACGTTGCGCTGTGAATTAATTCAACACACGCAGCTAGATTTATATCTCTAGAGCCTTTAGAGTAACCACATAATTTTGCACTACCCAATGTTAGTAAAGCTCTTAGTCTTTTTCCTCCAGTTTCTATGTGATAATCTGTCATTTTTTGAACCAGCTGTACGTCACTAGATAATTTTGATTTTATTTTTTCTTCGGTTAAAACTAGTTTTTCTTCAACCGAGTCCTTAAGCTGAAAATATGAATCATTTATCTGATTTTTAAGCTGTACAACTGTTCCCATAACATTTTTAAATTAGTATAATTTGTTCATATATATTACTTATCAATTGACGCACCAGTTTCTTCAATTATAAGTAGTCTTTATATTCAATAAATAATTCTATAAGACTTACCTATGTTCTCTTTTTTTAAAAAGAAAAAAATTGTTGCTCACTTAAAATTAAGTGGGGTTATTGGGAATGCAGGAAAATTTAAACAAGGTATTGATTTTGCAGGTCAAGAAGAACTAATTAAAAAGGCTTTTTCTCTGAAAAAAGGTGCATGTGTTGCTATATCAATCAATTCTCCAGGGGGATCACCAGTCCAATCTCATTTAATATACAGTTTTATTAGACAACAAGCAAAAAAACACAAAAAAAAAGTTATTGTATTCGCTGAAGACGTAGCAGCTTCTGGGGGCTATTTGATTTCTTGTGCTGGAGACGAAATTTATGCAAATTCAAGTTCAATAATTGGATCCATAGGAGTGATATATTCTTCTTTTGGATTTACAGAGTTGATAAAAAAAATTGGGGTTGAAAGAAGAGTTCATACTGCTGGCAAAAACAAAAGCACACTTGATCCATTTTTAGAAGAAAAAAACGAGGATATTGAAAGATTAAAAAATATTCAATTGGATCTTCATAAAGACTTTATAGATGTTGTTGAAAAAAGTAGAGGATCAAAATTAAACAAATCTGATGTAGAACTTTTTTCAGGTGAGTTTTGGTCAGGCAGTAAAGCAAAAAATTTAGGATTAATTGACGGAGTAGGTAACGCACATGAAATATTAAGGGATAAATTTGGTGAAGATGTAATAATTAAAAAATTTGAAAAATCAAAAGGATGGTTAAGTCAAAAACTTTCTTCATCCAGCAATCAAGTAGATCAAATAGCAAGTATTTTAGATGAAAGATCAATTTGGCAAAGATATGGTTTCTAAAGCAAAAAAAGAAAAAAAAAAAATTCAAACATTCCAAGATACAATTTTAAATCTTCAGAAATTTTGGAGTAAAAAAGGATGCATTATTTTGCAGCCTTATGATATGGAGGTTGGTGCAGGAACTTTTCATCCAGCTACTACCCTAAGATCACTTGGAAATAAACCGTGGAAAGCAGCTTATGTACAACCATCAAGAAGACCTACAGATGGAAGATATGGAGATAATCCAAACAGGTTACAACACTATTATCAATTTCAAGTTTTAATTAAACCTTCCCCTGAAAATATAAAAAAACTTTATCTAAATAGTTTATCTACTATAGGAATAGATCATAATGATCATGATATAAGGTTTGTTGAAGATGATTGGGAAAGTCCAACATTAGGTGCCGCAGGATTGGGATGGGAAGTATGGTGTGATGGAATGGAAATTACTCAATTTACCTATTTTCAACAAATGGCTGGATTTGATTGTAAACCTGTATCAGTTGAAATCACCTATGGATTAGAAAGAATTTGTATGTTCACTCAAAAAGAAAAAAATGTTTATGATTTATTGTGGAACGATGAAGGTGTAAAATATCACGAAGTATTTCATCAAGCTGAAAAAGAATTTTCAGCATATAATTTTGAACACGCGAATGTAGAAACACTTTTAAAAATGTTTGAAATGCATGAGTCTGAGGCAAAAGATTTGGTAGAAAAAAAAATTTCTTTACCAGCATATGATCAATGTTTAAAAGCCAGTCATGTATTTAATATTTTAGATGCAAGAGGTGCAATCAGTGTTGCACAAAGAGCAGGTTATATTGCTAGAATAAGAGATATTACAAAATCTGCGGCAGGCGTTTGGTTAGATAGTCAAAAATAATGTCAGAGTTTTTTTTAGAATTATTTAGCGAAGAAATACCCTCAAATCTTCAACAAAATTTAAGGGAAGATTTACTTAAAAGTTTTAATGATTTTTTTTTAGAAAAATCAATTTTATTTAAAAAAAGTTCATCATACTCAACACCAAACAGACTAGTGGTACTGTTTGAAGGAGTTCAAAAAAATGTTGTACTAAAATCTGAGGAGATTAAAGGTCCAAATATTAAGTCACTAGAGGTAGCGCTAGAGGGATTTGTTAGGTCAAATAAAATCGTAAAAAAGGATCTCTACCAAAAGAAAACTGATAAAGGAGAATTTTATTTTTTCAAGACAAAATCAAAAAAATTGCATACACATGAATTGCTAGAGGAATTTATCCCAATATTGTTAAGTAAAATTCAATGGAAAAAATCAATGTATTGGGGAACCTTTGACCTAAATTGGGGGAGACCGTTAAAATCAATTCTAGCTGTATTTGATAAAAAAAAATTAAATTTTAATTTTCATCACCTAACATCTTCTAACTCAACTTTTATTGATAAAGAATTTGAGGAAAATAAAAAGTCTTTCTTAGAATTTAAAAATTATAAAAGTTTTTTTAAAAAAATTGACATTATCGTTGATCACAATGAAAGAAAAAAATTAATAGAAAAAAAATTTAACAATATATTAAAAAATAAAAATATTAAGATCCAACATAATCCTAGATTACTTAATGAAGTTGTAGATTTAACAGATCAACCAAATATCCTTCTTTGTGAATTTGATAAAAAATTTTTAAATATTCCAAAAGAAATATTAATTATTACCATGCAATACCACCAAAAATATTTTCCTATATTTGATAATAAAGAAAATATTACCAATGAGTTTTTAGTGGTTGCAAACAAAAAAGACAAAAAGGGATTAATTAAATTAGGAAATGAAAGAGTAGTTGAAGCAAGATTAAGTGATGCAGAATTTTTTTGGAAAAAAGATAAATCTCAAAATATGGTCAAAAAAGTTACTGAATTAAAAACAATGAATTATTTTAAAGGATTAGGAAGTTATTTCGATAAAGCCCAAAGAATGAGAAAATTGGGTGGAATGATATCTGATGAACTTTTAATCAGCAAAGAAAAAGTTGAATTGTCAGCATCAATTTGTAAAGTTGATTTATTATCAGAACTAGTAGGTGAATTTCCAGAACTTCAAGGTGTAATGGGAGGTTATTTTGCTAGCGCACAAGGTTTTGACAAAGATTTAGCTTTGGCGATAAGTGAGCAATATTTACCTACAGGTTTAGGTTCAAGAGTTCCAAAAAAACCATTTAGCATAGCCCTTTCTTTAGCTGATAAGATAGATACTTTAGTTGGTTTTTTTGGTTTAAATCAAAAACCAACAAGTTCGAAAGATCCGTATGCTCTAAGAAGATTAGCATTGGGGGTAATAAGAATAATAGTTGAAAATAAAAAAGATTTTAAAATAAAAGATCTAATTAATTATTCTTTAAGCCTGTATTTAGATCAAGGTTTTGATATTGATAACCAATCCCTACAAAATGAATTATCAGATTTTTTAATGGATAGATTAAAATATCACATGAAGGAAGAAAATATTAGAAATGATATAATTCAAGCATCAACTAGTTCTTTTAACCTAGATCAATCTGTTATTATTTTTAATAAAGCTAAACACTTAAATAAAATTATTAACAAACCAAATGGTTTAGATATTATTGCAAGCTATAAAAGAGCCTCAAACATTTTAGACGGTGAATTAAAAAAAGATAAAATAGAGTTATCAAATACAACTGACCCTGGAATTTTTAAAACTGAGTTAGAAAAAAACCTATTTAAAAAAATTAGTGAATTAAGGAAATATTTTTCAGGCATTAATAAAGATGAAAATTATGTTCAAACATTAGACAATTTAGCTAGCGTCAAAAGAGAAGTTTTTGACTTTTTTGATAATGTAATTGTGAACGAAGATGATCTGGTCATAAAGAAAAATAGGCTGGAACTTATCCAAATGATGTGTAAAACGTTCAACAATTATGTTAATTTTGCTCTAATCGACTCCCGTTAATGAAAAAACTTATTTTAAACTTTAATTCTAAGGATAGTAAAAAAATTAAAAATCCTAAAAATTTTTTAGGAGGAAAAGGTGCTAATCTTTCTGAAATGGGAAGAATGGGTCTTCCAGTGCCTCCTGGTTTTACAATATCCACAAAAGTTTGCGAAATTTTTTATAAGGATAAAAAAAAATTAAATAAAAGTTTAATTTCTCAAATTAAAAAAGAATTAAAATTAATCGAAAAAGATGTTTCTAAGAAATTTGGGGACTTAAAAAATCCACTTTTATTATCTGTGCGGTCTGGTGCAAGAGTATCAATGCCAGGTATGATGGATACTATTCTAAATCTGGGTCTTAACGATAAAACAGTTAAAGCTTTAGCAATTAAAACTTCAAATGGAAGATTTGCTAAAGACAGTTATAGAAGATTCATTCAAATGTACGGTAATGTGGTAATGGGAGTAGAAGGTTATCATTTTGAGGAATTAATTGAAAATTATAAACTTACGAAAGGTGTTTTGTTAGATACAGATTTAGATGAAAGTGATTGGGATGGATTAATTGAAGATTTTAAAAGAACAGTAAGAGAAAAGGCAAAAAAAGATTTTCCTCAAGATGTTCACGAACAATTGCTAGGAGCAATAAGCGCAGTATTTTTATCATGGGAAAGTAATAGAGCAAAAGTTTATAGAAAACTAAATCAAATCCCAGCCGAGTGGGGAACTGCTGTAAATGTTCAATCAATGGTTTTTGGAAATATGGGTGATGATTGTGCAACGGGAGTTGTGTTTACACGAAATCCATCAGATGGATCAAATGAAATATATGGTGAGTATTTAATTAATGCGCAAGGCGAAGATGTTGTAGCGGGCACAAGGACACCTCAATACATAACGAAAAAAGCTAGGAGAGATGCTAAAGTAAAAGAATTATCAATGGAAGAGTCTATGCCTAAAGTCTTTAAAGAACTTCAAAAAATTTTGAAAAAATTAGAGACGCATTACAAAGATATGCAAGACGTAGAGTTTACAGTTGAAAATAGTAAACTATGGATGCTTCAAACAAGATCAGGAAAAAGAACAGCAAAATCAGCAGTGAAGATCGCAGTTGATATGGTTAAAGAAAAATTAATTTCTAAAAAGGAAGCTGTATTAAGAATTGACCCAAATTCTTTAGACACACTTTTGCACCCTACTTTGGATGAAAAAAGTTCAATTAATGTTATAGCAAATGGATTGCCAGCATCACCAGGTGCAGCCAGTGGGAAAGTTGTATTTACATCAGAAGAGGCTGAAAGATTAACCGCAATGATGCAAGATACAATTTTGGTTAGAGTAGAGACCTCCCCAGAAGATATACAAGGAATGCATGCTGCTAAAGGAATTTTGACTGCTAGAGGAGGAATGACAAGTCATGCAGCTGTTGTTGCGAGAGGTATGGGTAGACCATGTG
Organism: Candidatus Pelagibacter sp. FZCC0015; assembly: GCF_007833635.1. NCBI lineage: Bacteria > Pseudomonadati > Pseudomonadota > Alphaproteobacteria > Candidatus Pelagibacterales > Candidatus Pelagibacteraceae > Candidatus Pelagibacter > Candidatus Pelagibacter sp. FZCC0015. Next base: position 246,627 of record NZ_CP031125.1, on the reverse strand, counting down.
TATCAGGATCAAGTGAAATTGATATAAACTATGAAAATAAATCTTTTAAAACTTCTTCAATGGAGATTAAAGAAGGAGACGTAATCACTATTGATGGCTCAACTGGAAGAATTATTGCTGGAAGTGTTTCAACTGTGAAGCCTGAAATATCTGGTGATTTTTCCAAGTTAATGTCTTGGGCAGATAGCTTTAGGAAATTAAAAGTAAGAACAAATTCTGAGACACCAAAAGATACCAAAACAGCAAAAGATTTTGGTGCTGAGGGTATTGGATTATGCAGAACTGAACATATGTTTTTTGATGAAGAACGAATTTTGTCTGTAAGAGAAATGATATTATCTAAAACAAAAGAAGACAGAGCAACAGCATTACAAAAACTGTTACCACATCAAAGAAAAGATTTTATAGATATTTTTAAAATCATGAGTGGATTACCAGTCACAGTTAGATTGTTGGACCCACCATTACATGAATTTTTACCACGTACAGAAAAGGAAATTAATGAGGTTGCTAGTATAGTTAATCTCCCAGTTAAAGAGGTTGAGTCAAGAATTGAAGAGCTCCATGAGCAAAATCCTATGTTAGGTCATAGGGGATGTCGTCTAGGAATATCTTTTCCTGAAATTTATGAAATGCAATGCAAAGCAATATTCGAGGCTTTGGCTTACCTCAAAAAAAATAAAATTAAATCTGCATTTCCTGAAATAATGATACCTTTAGTATCTACAGAGGCTGAAATTAAAATAATGAAAGAATTAGTAATTAGAACTGCTAGTCAAGTTCAACAAGAAAATAAATTGAAAATAGAATTTTTAGTTGGAACGATGATTGAATTACCTAGAGCGGCAATAAAAGCAAAGGAGATTGCTAAGCATGCAGAATTCTTTAGTTTTGGAACAAATGATTTAACTCAAACTACTTTTGGAATTAGTAGAGATGATAGTGGTAAATTTTTAAATGATTATTTAGAAAACAAAATTTTTTCTGTTGATCCTTTTGTTTCAATAGATGAAGGAGTTTCAGATTTAGTTGAAATAGCAGTAGAAAAAGGAAGAAAACAAAATAAAAATCTTAAATTAGGTATTTGTGGAGAGCATGGAGGAGATCCACATAGTATATCTTTTTGTTCTAATGTAGGATTGAATTATGTTTCTTGTTCACCTTATAGAGTTCCTGTTGCAAGGTTAGCTGCTGCTCAAGCAGAATTGAAAAAATAAAGCTATAATTTGTAATTTCGAAAATAGAAATTTAATTAATTATTAACTGTAATCCTCTAATTTACTGTCTCGGACTGTGTCTAATGTTGCACAATGAATCCCACCACCTTGAGTATAAATGTGTCTCATTCTTAGTTTTATAATATTAAATTTGTTTTTTTCTAATACTTTAATTAGATTCTCTTGCCTCTCATCAACAATAATTGTTTCAGGGTCTATTGATAAAATATTCATACCAACCCATGGTGATGACATATCATGAAGATTAGTTTTAAATCCTAAATTTTTCAATTTATAACCTATTGGGTCTCTTATTTCTTTTTGGATTTTTAGCTCTGACTCAGACGTTGGGGCCACATCTTCAAAATAAATTTTATCCCAATTTTTAAAATAACTTGGTAAATTTTTTTCGTTTACTCTTGCACTATTAAGCAAAACTGTTCCTGGTTTAAGACACATTACAGTAGAGTCTATATGACTTGATCTATATATTTTATCTGTAATATGCACTCTATATTCCTCACCCAATACTGATTGTAACCATTTAGCTCCAAGCATATTTCCAGATGAAGATAATAAATATAATAAATCTTTACCCATCCTTAAGGTATTTGCTGCCTCAAACAATATTTCTTTTTCTGCAAGTTTATGTAGCATCTCTACTCTACCACCAGTTAATTCTTTATGTTTTAAATCTTCATCTGTTAAAACTCTTTCATCACTATCTCTAAAATAAGGTAAGCTTGATTGGTAATCCAGTGAGGGTTTTGGTCCTGCTATCCATTTAAAACCATTCTTTAAGTATTCATACCAAATGGGGTATAATGCTGTTGTTTCATAATATCTGCTAATTAAATATGACGGACTTTCAATAACACTATTACCCACAACTAAATTTAAATCTCTGGTGTTATATATGTTGTTACTTGTTGAATACCAATTAGGAGAAGAAAAGGTTTCAGATAAATCAAAACTCTTTGGTCTGTGAACTATAACACCATTTTTTTTCAAAATATTTGATAATCCATCTAAATCTTCTTCAACTTCGTCATATAGCCATTTTGGACATGCCTCTTTTGCAAGTTTTTTTGCTTCCTCTAGATTTTTTTCAGAAATTTTATCTTTCTTGTTCCAAGTAAGACATGCTGTAGTACCTTTAGCTGTACCAACTATTATCTCTTTAAGTTTATCCCACTCGTTATGGCTGTTTACTTTAGAAAACATATTTTAGGGATATTCTATTATCATTTTAAAAAATTTATACAATCTATAATTATTTAATTAGCTTAATTATTTTTGAATGATCTTGCCTAGCTATTTCTAAAGATGAGTTATTAATTTTTTCCATTCCTTTTTCAAGTTCAATCGTCATTAACTGTTTAAATCCTAGTTCAATTTCTAGCTCAATTAATATATCTAAAGTATTTTTATTGTAACTTCCACAAGGATGAGACATATATTTAATATCTTTTTCTGATTTATTTAAAATTTTTGATATTACAGACAAATTCCTCTTATATTCCTCTTTCTGATCTTCATAATTTAATTTTTCTAGTAATGTAGGGTGACTATGTGAATGTAATCCGATTAAATGACCCAAGTTATCTAGCTTTTTTAGGTCGTTTTCATTAAAAGCTAATTTTGTGTAAAATTTTTTATAATTAAATTTTTTTTCTTTCATAATAAGAAACATTAAATCTTCATACTCCTTCTTATTTAAAAAATTGTCTCTAACCAATCTAAATTTGATATCTTCTATTGAGTAGTGAGGAAATTTCATTTTTGCAGACTCAAGTTTTGAAATATTTCTTTCAAAAAAAATATTTAAATCTTTTTCTATAAATTTATAAAACTCAGTATAAAAATTATTGATATTATTAAAATAATTCATTCTAAAATATCGAAAAGTTTCTAAATTGTCAGGTATACCTTCAAATATTGAGCTATAAACAAAAAAAAAACTTTTTATCTTTAGTTCTTCAAGAACTGGTAAAGCTATGTCAACTTGACTTTTAATAGCATCATCAAATGTTAGACAAACTTCGTTATTTTTCAGTTTTTTACTTTTAAATTTTTCAAAAAAAATATCTGCATCAAGAATATTTTTTTTTCCTATAAAATTTATTATTTTATAAAATTCATCTTTTGAAATTGAACCTTGGCCTTTAGTATGAATGTCTTTATCATGAAAATGGTGAAACATTATTCCATGAAAAAAATTATTATTATTATTAAAGTACATATATTTATATTAGGATAGCTCTTTTCCTAGCTGTCTTTAGGATAAATTTCAATAAACTTATTTAACAAATAAGTAGGGGCATTCTGTTGCCCGGCAATAGATTAGAAAATAGCATATTTGCTCACTTAATCAAATTACTTCGTTGAAAACTTCGTTGACAGTTTCAATTGTTTTGTCCACGAATTGCTTTTTAACTTCGTTGAAAATTGTATACTTGTCAAATGATTGATCAATTTTTTTGGTGGTGTGTTGGAGTCCTTCAATATATCGGAACAGTTACTGGTATGGGTTACAACTTGGCAAATATTGTTATTTTTGTAATTTTACAACCAGGATTAATTCTTTTATTTTTTATTCTGTGGAGAAAAGAGAAGAAAAAAAACAGAAATAGATTTTAAACAGACTTTTTCATTAATTAATACGGTGTCATTTCTTTATCACATTTTTCGCAAACGGGAATTTTAATCCAATTTCTATGTTTTGGACAAAGTGCTCCCTCAATACTTCTGCCACCTGTTTTTATCGCGGTATCGTAAATTAGTTTTGTGTTACATTTTCCACAAAGTATCTTTAATGACATTTCACAACTTAGACAGATAAAATTAGGTTCTGATAAATCTTTTTTTGTCATTTTAAGGGGGCGTTCTGTTGCCAGGTGCCCCAAAACCCCGTTTGCTTAATTAACTAAGTTAATTAGGCAGCAAGTGCGTAACTTTCGTTAGCAATTATAAATTAGCCCGTTACGGTGGAACAATCCCGAACGAAAGAATAGCCTTTAGTCACCCGTCGAATCTAGTTCACCCCCATAAGTTGTAATGGTGGAGGTGGTGGGTACTGCCCCCACGTCCGCAATGGTTATTACGAAATTCGTTTATCGTCGTAGTTGGAAAACCAACATTATTAATATAAAAGTAATTACAACAGATTCAATAACAATCATGAAATTAACTAAAGAACAGCAAGAAGAAATAAAAAACCAACAATCTCAAAGCAATCAAACAAAAAGAGTTACTGCTCCTGAGCTTGAAAAAATTCTTTATGAGGCAATTCCAGCTTTAGATCATGGTTTTGTAAGAGTTGTTGATTATATGGGCGATGATACATCCATAGTTCAATCAGCTAGAGTGTCATATGGAAAAGGAACAAAACAAGTTTCAACTGACAAAGGTTTAATTAAATATTTGATGAGACATTGGCACAGTACGCCATTTGAAATGTGCGAAATAAAATATCATGTAAAGCTTCCAATATTTATTGCAAGACAATGGATTAGACATAGAACGGCAAATGTAAATGAATATTCTGCAAGGTATTCAATTTTGGATAAAGAATTTTATTTGCCATCACAAGAAAATTTAGCCGCTCAATCAACTAGTAACAGACAGGGTAGAGGAGATGTCTTGGAAGGAAAACAGGCAGAGGAAGTTTTAGAACTTCTAAAAAGTGATGCAGAGAGAACTTATGATAACTATGAGACTATGCTTAATGAAAGATTTGATGGATCAACTATTGATGAAAATAAAAAAGGTCTAGCGAGAGAACTTGCAAGAATGAATTTAACACTAAATACTTATACTCAATGGTATTGGAAAACTGATTTATTAAATTTAATGAATTTTTTAAGATTAAGAGCTGATAGTCACGCTCAATATGAAATTAGAGTTTACGCTGATATAATGCTGGATACTGTAAAAAAATGGGTTCCTATAACTTATGATGCATTTATGGATTATAGAGTAGGAGGCACAGAAGTTTCTGCAAAAGGAAAAGTTATAATTCAAAAACTTATTAAAAGTGAAACTGTAGACGTTAAAAGTTCTGGATTGTCTAAAAGAGAGTGGAATGAATTAATGACTGCTTTTGATCTTAAAGATAAGTTGATTTAATTTTTTCAGCAAAATTTAAATATATTTTAGAAATTTCATGCTCAGGGTTAGTTTCCACAATTGGCTTTCCTTCATCACCAGTTTTACCCACTTCAGGATTAATTGGAATTTCACCTAAAAATTCTTTTTGAAATTCCTCTGCAGTTTTCTTAACTCCACCTTCTCCAAAAATTTTATATTTTTTTCCATCATCTCCTATGAAAAAGCTCATGTTATCAACTAAACCCAAAATCTTAACTCCAAGTTTATCAAACATTTTAATTCCTCTTTTGACATCTAAAAGAGCTACTTCTTGAGGTGTACTTACAATTATTGCACCATCCATTTTTATTTCTTGAGAAAATGTAAGTTGAGTATCACCAGTTCCTGGAGGCATATCAACGATAATAAAATCTAAATCTTTCCAATTTACTTTCTGAGTAAAAGTTTTGATTGCACTTGTCACCATGGGCCCACGCCATATCATTGGTGTTTGTTGATCAGCTAAAAAACCAATCGACATACACTGAATGTCATATTTTGTAACTGGATCTAATTTTTGACCATCACTTTTTGGTTTTTCATTAATATCAAACATTTTAGGAATTGATGGACCATAAATATCTGCATCCAAAAGACCAACTTTGCATCCAACTTTCTTTAACGCCAAAGCAAGATTCGTTGCAAAAGTAGATTTTCCAACACCTCCTTTTGCACTAGAGATGGCTATAGTAAATTTAGTTCCAAGGATTGGATTTTTAGTGAATTTTTTAGGCTCTAGCTTACTTTTCATTGCGGCACTAAGTTCAGGTTTTTTATCACTCATAAAAGTATCATTACTTGTTTTTTGCATTAAAGACACTATATAAGTTGACATATGTCAGACGATTTTAAAGGCCAAAGTCCTTGGGGAGCACCTCCTGGTGGAGGTGGAAGTGGCAATGGATCAGGTAGAGGTCCTACACCACCGAATGTCGACGAATTAATTAGAGATCTTCAAGATAAAATCAAAAGATTTTTACCCGGTGGAAAAACTTCAGGAGGAAAATCAATAAGTCTAATTTTGTTAGTTTTAGTTTTTGTATGGTTAGCGAGTGGACTTTATAGAGTATTACCCGATGAACAAGGCGTTGTATTAAGATTTGGTAAGTTTGTAAAAACTACACAGCCTGGTTTGAATTATCATATACCTTTTCCCGTTGAAACTGTTCAAACACCGAAAGTCACTAAGGTTAATAGAATGGATATAGGATTTAGATCTGAGAGAGACAGTGGTTTTTCTACAGGTGGTGGTGTTGCTGATGTTCCACAGGAAAGCTTAATGTTAACGGGAGATGAAAATATAGTTAATATAGATTTTTCGGTATTCTGGGTAATCAAAGATGCTGGTAATTTTTTATTTAAAATTCAAGATCCAGAAGGCACAGTTAAAGCAGCTGCTGAAACTGCAATGAGAGAAGTGATAGCAAAGAGTGATATTCAGCCAATTTTAACTGAAGGTAGATCTAAAATTGAGGTTGAGACTCAAAACATAATTCAGAGTATTTTAGACGATTACGAAAGTGGAATTCAAATTACACAAGTTCAAACTCAAAAGGCTGACCCACCTGATCAAGTAATTGACGCGTTTAGAGATGTACAAGCTGCAAGAGCAGATATGGAAAGATCTAAAAATGAGGCTGAAGCTTATGCAAATGATGTTATTCCTAGAGCACGAGGGGAAGCGCAAAAAATTTTACAGGCAGCTGAAGCATATAAAAAAGAAGTTGTAGCAAAAGCAGAGGGTGAAGCAAGCAGATTTATAGCTATCTACAATGAGTATAAAAATGCAAAAGCAGTTACTCAAGAGAGAATGTATTTAGAAACTATGGAAAAAGTTTTAGCAGATATTGATAAAGTAATTATTGAAAAAAATGCAGGTTCAGGTGTAGTTCCATACTTACCTTTGCCTGAGTTAAAAAAGAAGGCGACAAATTAAAATGAAAGCTGGAAAAATATTAGTTGGTTTATTAGTTGCAATCGGAGTTGTAGCTTTTTTATCAGTAATTATAGTTAAAGAGGTTAATCAAGCAATTATTCTTCAATTTGGTGATCCAAAAAGAATTATAATGAAGCCAGGATTAAACTTTAAAATTCCATTTATTCAAAACGTTGTTTATTTAGATAAAAGAATTCTAAATTTAGATGCTCCACCTGAAGAGGTTATTGCGTCAGATCAAAAACGTTTAATTGTTGATGCATTTGCAAGATTTCAAATCGTTGATCCACTGAAGTTTTATATTTCAGTTGGAAATGAAAGAGTTGCGAGATCAAGATTATCGACAATTATAAATTCAAGAATTAGAAATGTATTAGGTCAAGAGGAATTACAAACATTATTATCTAAAGATAGATCTAAGCAAATGGCTTTAATTAAAGAAGGTGTTAATAACGAAGCACAAAACTTTGGAATTAATATTGTTGATGTTAGGATTAAAAGAGCAGATCTTCCTCAGGCAAACAGTGATGCGATTTATAGAAGAATGCAGACTGAAAGGGAGAGAGAAGCAAAAGAATTTAGAGCAAAAGGTGCAGAGATGGCAGTTACAATTACATCAACTGCAGACAAAGAAGTTACTGTAATCTTAGCAGATGCTCAAAAGCAATCTGAGATAATGAAAGGGGAAGGTGATGGAGAAAGAAATAAAATATTTGCCGAAGCCTTTGGTCAAGATCCAGAATTTTTTGCTTTCTACAGAGCCATGCAAGCATATGAAAAAGCTCTTATTGGTGGTGAAACTTCTTTAATTTTATCACCTGATAGTGAATTTTTTAAATTTTTTGGAAATATAAAACCTGAAATCCAGCAATAATTCTAAAATGCGTGAGCTAGTTATAGCTTTTGGTCTTTTCTTATTTATTGAGGGAATTTTGTACGCCTTATTTCCAGCAAAAATGAAAAGTATGTTGAAAAAATTAGAACTTGTTAAAGATAGTCAGCTTAGATCAGGTGGACTTATTTTTGCTGTAATAGGTTTTATAATTATTTATTACATTAAGAGCTAATATGAATAAGATTAAACTTATATTCTTAACCCTGGTTATATCATTTAGCTTTTCTTTAAATGTAAACTCTAAACCAGTTCCTGCTTCATTCGCAGATCTTGCAGAAAAATTAATGCCATCTGTAGTGAATATTTCTACAACAACAACCGTCGTAACCAATACTAATCCTTTTCCTTTTCAATTTCCTCCAGGATCTCCTTTTGAGGATATGTTTAAAGAATTTGGAACGCCTCAGGAAAGACAATCAGCTGCTTTAGGTTCAGGGTTTATAATTGACGAGAAAGGTATTGTAGTTACAAATAATCACGTTATCCAAGATGCTGACGACATTATTGTTAGGGTAAATGGTGACCAAGAATTTAAAGCAAAAGTTCTTGGTGCTGACCCACTTATGGATATTGCAGTTTTACAATTAGAAACAGATGAAAAATTTATTCCAGTCGCATTTGGTGACTCTGATAAAGCAAGAATTGGAGATTGGGTTTTAGCAATTGGAAATCCCTTTGGTTTAGGTGGAACTGTTACTGCTGGAATTATTTCAGCAAGAAATAGATCAATTGGTTTATCAAGATATGAAGATTTTATACAAACTGATGCATCTATAAATTCTGGAAATTCTGGTGGACCTTTGTTTGATATGGAAGGAAATGTAATTGGAATTAATACAGCAATTCTTGGACGTAATGGTTCTATTGGAATTGGATTTTCCATACCATCTAACAGTGCTCAAATTGTAATTAAACAATTAATCGAATTTGGTGAAACAAAAAGAGGTTGGTTGGGCGTTAGAATTCAAGATGTTACAAATGAAATTGCTGAAGTTGAAAAATTAGATAAAGCAAGAGGGGCATTGGTTGCTAGTGTTGCAGAAAATAGTCCTTCAGAAAAAGCAGGAATACAAGCTGGTGATATTATTTTAGAATTTAATGGAGAAAAAATAAATCAAATGAAAGAACTTCCAGCTATTGTAGCACGTACAGAAGTTGGAAAAAAAGTTGAAGTTAAAGTTTGGAGAGACAAAAAAGAAATTATTAAAAATGTTATTTTAGGAAGATTAGAAACTTCAGATGATTTTAAAATAAGTAAAAATCAAGAAACTCAAAAACAGAATAATGAGGAAATAATTGAAAGTTTAAGAATTGCAGTAAGACCATTAACTAAAGAAGATATAAAAAACAGAAAATTACCAAATCAAACAACAGGGGTTGTTATTACTAAAATTGCAAACAATAGTCCCATAGCAAATTCAATAGAACTTAATAGTGTTATTATTGAAGCTCAGAAGAAAAAAATTAAATCTGCAGATGATTTAAGAGATATTACTAAAGAAGTTCTTAATTCAAATCAGAAAACAGTTTTACTTGCTATCTATAACAACCAAAACCAACGAAGATACATCGGTGTTAAGTTAGACTGATCATGGATCTAAAATCCAAGATTATATTAATCTCAGGTCCAACAGCTTCAGGAAAATCAAGTTTTGCAATTAAGTTTGCAAAAAAAGTTAATGGAGAGATTATTAATGCAGATAGCATGCAAGTATATAAACAACTTAAAATTTTATCAGCTAGACCAGATCCAAAAAAATACCAGAAAATAATACATCATTTGTATGGTTTTCATAATGTTACAAAAAACTTCTCTACAGGTGATTGGCTTAAGTTAGTAATTAAAAAAATTAGTGAAGTTCAAAAAAGAAAAAAAACCCCAATTCTTGTTGGAGGTACAGGTCTATACTTTAAAGCTTTAACTGATGGTTTAGTTCAAATACCAAATATCTCATTAAAATTAAGAACTCAAATTAGAGATTTACAAAAAAAACTTGGACAAAAGAAGTTTTATGAAAAATTATTAAAATTAGATCCATCTTCAATAGGAAAAATAAACCCTACAGACACACAAAGATCTATTAGAGCTTATGAAGTAAAAAAGTTTACAAAAAAATCTCTACATGAATGGTTTAAGAGTACAAAATCAAACTTCGTAGAAGATGATTTCTTTAAAGTTTATATTGATTATCCTAGACAAGAACTAATTGAGCGTATTAATTTAAGAACAAGGGAGATGATAGAAAATGGAGCAATAAAGGAAGTAAAAGATTTCATAAAGCTAAGGGTTAAAAAAGATAAAACTGCCAATAAGGCTATTGGAGTTAATGAAATTAGAGAATATTTAAAAAAAGAAAAAGATTTGAATGATACTAAAGAAAAAATAGCCATAAAAACTAGACAATACGCCAAAAGACAAAGCACTTGGGCTAGAGGCAATATGATGAACTGGATGAAACTAAAGCCACAAGACATAAATAAATTTTTGAAAAAAATTTAAAATTTTCATTCTTAAACTTGACCAATGAGCACAACTTCAGCTAGATTGCCTAATGCCAAAATTATTAACTGGAGCAGAAATTGTATTTAAGTGTCTTGAGGACCAAAAGGTAGAACATATTTTTGGTTATCCAGGTGGCGCAGTGTTACCGATTTATGATGAATTAAAAAATCATCCTTCTATAAAACATATTTTAGTTAGACACGAGCAAGGCGCTGGTCATGCAGCAGAAGGTTATGCTAGATCATCAGGAAAACCAGGTGTAGTTTTAGTTACATCAGGTCCTGGAGCTACTAATGTAGTTACAGCATTAACTGATGCATATATGGACTCTGTCCCATTGGTTTGTATTTCCGGTCAAGTTCCAACGCATTTAATTGGAACAGATGCTTTTCAGGAATGTGATACCACGGGAATCACAAGACCTTGTACGAAACACAATTGGTTAGTGAAAGATATCAATGACCTTTCAAAAGTTATTCATGAGGCTTTCAGAGTAGCAACCACTGGAAGACCCGGACCAGTTTTAATTGATATTCCAAAAGATATTCAGTTTGCAAAAACAAAATACAAAAAACCAAACAAAGAAAAAAAATTAAATGGAAAATCCCACAATAAATTTTCTCAAGATCAAATTGATGAATTAGTAAATTTATTAAGCAAATCAAAAAAACCAATCATCTATAGTGGTGGAGGAGTAATTAACTCAGGTCCAAAAGCAAGTCAGGCTCTAAGAGAATTTGTTGAGCTCACTGGTTTTCCTATAACCTCTACACTTCAAGGATTAGGTGCTTACCCTGGAGATGATAATCAATTTTTAGGAATGCTTGGTATGCATGGTACTTATGAAGCAAATAATGCTATGCATGATTGTGATCTTTTAATTAACATTGGTGCAAGGTTTGATGATCGTATTACTGGAAAAATTGATGAGTTTTCACCAAATTCAAAAAAGGTTCATATTGATATAGATCCATCATCAATTAATAAAATTATCAAAGTAGATCTTGCAATTGTTGGAGACGTTACGAGTGTTATCAGTAAAATTAATAAGACAATTGCTAAAAGAAAAAATGGTCATAGCAAATCAAATAAATCAAATATAGCTAAGTGGTGGGAACAAATCGAAAAATGGAGAGAAAAAAACTCTCTTAATTTTGTAAATAGTAATGAAAGTATAAAACCTCAACATGCCGTTCAAAGACTTTATGAATTAACTAAGAACAAAGATACTTATGTTACGACCGAGGTTGGGCAACATCAAATGTGGGCTGCTCAACATTATAAATTTAATAAACCAAACAGATGGATGACATCTGGTGGCTTAGGAACTATGGGGTATGGATTGCCAGCAGCGGTTGGTGTTCAAATTGCTCATCCTGAAAAATTAGTAATTGATATTGCTGGAGAAGCTTCAGTTTTAATGACCATGCAAGAAATGTCTACGGCAGTTCAATACAATCTTCCTATAAAAATATTTATTTTAAATAATCAATATATGGGAATGGTAAGACAATGGCAGGAATTACTGCATGAAAAAAATTATTCTGAAAGTTATTCTGAAGCATTACCTGATTTTATGAAAATGGCAGAAGCATATGGTTGCAAGGGAATTAAAGCAGACAGTCCAGATGAGCTTGATTATAAAATTCAAGAAATGATCGATTTTGATGGACCAGTTATATTTGATTGTCATGTGGATCCTAACGAGAATTGTTTTCCTATGATTCCATCTGGAAAACCTCATAACCAAATGATCTTGGGTCCAAATGATCAAGAGGAAAATAAAATCAAAGGAAAAGGCAAAGCCTTAGTATAATCAAAATGCCGAAATCAAAATCAGCTTATAGCATCCCGTCGAAAAAGCAAAAATCTGACACATATATTTTTGTAGTATGGGTAGACAATGAGGCTGGTGTTTTGGCCAGAGTTGTTGGTCTATTTTCAGGTCGAGGATATAATATTGAATCATTGGCAGTTGCTGAAGTCGATGCTGTTAAAAACATTTCAAGAATAACAATTGTTACTACAGGAACACCTCAAGTAATTGATCAAATAAAACTTCAATTAACTAAATTGGTACCTGTTCATAAAGTTGCTGAGTTTAAAAGAGAGGACAAGGATGTAATATTTAAGGAAATGGCTTTATTTAAAGTTGTGGGTAAAAGAAATAAAATTGAAAAATGCTTAAATGCTTGTAAAAAATTTAATCCCGTAATATTAGATGAAACAAAAACTTCAGCGGTAATTCAAATAACTGCTTTAAGAAGAGAGATAGACGTTATGAATAAAAAATTAAAGCCTTTGGGACTTATAAGTACTTCGAGAACAGGGGCAGTAGCTATGACCAGAGGTGCTAAAATATTTAATTAATTTAATAGGAGAGACGATATGAAAATGTTTTATGAAAAAGATGCAGATGTAAATCTGATTAAGAGCAAGAAAGTTGCTATTTTTGGTTATGGAAGCCAAGGTCATGCTCATGCATTAAACTTAAAGGATAGTGGAGTAAAAGATATTGTTGTAGCTTTAAGAGAAGGTTCGTCGAGTGCAGCAAAAGCAGAATCAAAAGGTTTAAAAGTAATGAATTTATCTGATGCTGCTGAGTGGGCTGATGTAGTAATGATACTTACACCAGATGAATTACAAGCAGAAATTTACAAAAATCATATTGAACAAAGAGTAAGAGAAGGAACAAGTATTGCCTTTGCTCATGGTTTAAATGTTCATTATGATTTAATTAAAGCTAGAAAAGATTTGGATGTTTTTATGGTTGCTCCTAAAGGACCTGGTCACTTAGTTAGAAGCGAATATGAAAAAGGAGGTGGAGTACCTTGTTTATTTGCTGTTCATCAAGATGGTTCAGGAAAAGCAAGAGATTTAGCTTTATCTTATGCCTCAGCTGTTGGTGGAGGAAGATCAGGAATTATTGAAACTACATTCAAAGATGAAGTAGAAACAGATTTATTTGGTGAACAAACTGTCCTATGCGGAGGTTTAGTTGAGCTAATTAAAAATGGTTATGAAACTTTAGTTGAAGCAGGATATGAACCAGAGATGGCATATTTTGAAACAGTTCATGAAGTTAAGTTGATTGTTGATTTAATTTATGAAGGTGGAATTGCGAACATGAATTATTCTATTTCAAATACTGCTGAATACGGTGAGTATCAATCTGGACCAAGAGTAGTGAATAAAGAAGAAACCAAAAAAAGAATGAAAGAAGTTTTGGCTGAAATTCAATCTGGAAAATTCACTAAAGAGTGGATGGATGAATGCAAAAATGGTCAAAAAAACTTCCTTGCTACAAGAGCTAAATTAGCCGAGCATCCTGTTGAAAAAGTAGGTGCAGAACTAAGAGCTATGATGCCTTGGATAGGTAAGAAAAAATTAGTTGATAGCGATAAAAGTTAAATTTTATCAGTAAATTATTGCTACTATAATTCAATTATTTCACTTATACTTTTTTAAATAAATTTTAAAAACGAGGGGAATAATGAAGACTAAAAATATAGTAAGAATACTATTGTCATTAGTTCTAGTATTCGGATTTTCTTCAGCATGGGCAAAAACTATTAAATGGTCTATGCAAGGAGACAGTCTAACACTAGATCCACATGCACAAAATGAGGGTCCAACTACACAAGTATCTAGACAAGTTTATGAAGCTCTAGTTCAAAGAGGTTTGGACATGAAAATAGGACCTGCTTTAGCAACAAAATGGAAAGCTTCAGATCCAAATACTTGGATATTTACTTTAAGAGAAGATGCTAAATTTTCAGATGGTTCAGGAATGACATCAGCTGATGTTGTGTTCAGTATATTAAGAGCAAAACAAAGAACATCTGACTTTAAAGAATATATCAGTACCATTTCTAATGTTGAGGCAGTTGGGGATTATGCTGTTAAAATAACAACGAGCAAACCAAACCCTATTCTTTTAAACCAGCTATCAAACATTTTTATAATGTCTAAAGCATGGTCAGAAAAAAACTTTGCAATGTCACCACAAAACTGGGATGCAGGACAAGAAACATTCTCAGCTACCAATGCATTAGGAACTGGTCCTTTCAAAATCACATTAAGAGAGCCTAATACAAAAACAGTGTTTAAAAGAAATAAACACTGGTGGGGTGAAATGAAAGATAAAAGTGTAACTCAAATCGAATTAATGCCTATTAAAAATGCAGCGACTAGAGTTGCGGCTTTATTATCTGGTGAGATTGATTTAGTTACTGATGCTCCTGTTCAAGACTTAAAAAGAATCGGATCTTCTTCAGGTCACAAAGTTGAAAGTACAGCTCAAATGAGAACAATTTTCTTAGGTATGGATCAAGCAGCTGACAAATTAAGAACTGGTAATACAGGTGATAATCCATTTAAGAAAAAAGCAGTAAGACAAGCTCTTTATCAAGCAATTGATATTGAAGCGATCAAGAAAAAAGTTATGAGGGGTTTAAGTGAACCAGCAGGAATTATAACTTTCCCAGGTGTAAATGGATATACAGCTGATCTTGATAAAAGATTACCTTACGATGTTAATGCTGCAAAAAAACTTTTAGCTGATGCAGGTTATCCTAATGGTTTTGATGTTGAACTTAGATGTCCTAACGACAGATATGTAAACGATGAAGCAATTTGTACTGCTGTTGTTGGTATGTTAGGTAAAATTGGAGTTAATGTTAACTTATTCGCTCAAACTAAAAGTAAACACTTCAAAGAGCTTAAAGATGATCAAGGTGATTTCTATATGCTAGGATGGGGTGTTCCAACTTTAGATAGTCACTATGTTTTCCATTATTTATATGAAACTGGTGCTAGCTGGAACAAAGTTAACTTTAGTAACGCAGACGTTGATGCTGCAATTAGAGTTATGGAAGGTGAAGTTGATTTAGATAAAAGAAATGCTGCAATTGCAAAAGCTTGGAAAATTGTAAAAGATGATATTTCTTATCTTCCTTTACATCACCAAGTAATTTCTTGGGCATCTAAAAGCAATGTTGATGTTCCTATCAGACCGAATAACGAACCGTTATTCAGAACTGCTAGTTTTAACTAATTAAAAATTATTACAAGCCCTTTAAAAATTTAAAGGGCTTGTAAGTTTAAACCTTCACAAATTGATAAAATATTTTTTTAAAAGGCTGTTTCAATCTGCTTTGGTGATGTTGGTTGTAGCCTTTGTATCCTTCTCATTATTTAATTTTGTTGGAGATCCAATTAATAACATGGTTGGAGAAGAGACTTCTGATGAGGAAAGAGCTGAATTGAGAGAAACATTAGGTTTGATGGATCCAATTCATGTTCAATTTTCAAGATTTATAGTTAATGCTTCTAAGGGTGAGTTTGGAATTTCATATCAATTAAGAAGACCTGTTTCAGAATTAATAGTGGAAAGATTGCCTGCAACTATTGAACTTGTGGTTATTTCAGCACTAATTGCTCTAATAACCGGTACATTGTTAGGAGTTTATACAGGCATAAATCGAAAAGGTTTTTTAAGTGATTTTGTCTTAGCCATCTCCTTGCTGGGAGTTTCACTCCCCACATTTGTAATTGGTATATTATTTATATATTTATTTGCAGTAATCTTAGGAATATTACCTTCTTTTGGTAGAGGTGAAGTTGTTGATTTAGGTTTTTGGACTACAGGTTTTCTAACAGTTTCAGGATTAAAAGCAATTATACTTCCTTCAGTAACATTAAGCCTATTCCAAATGACTTATATCATCAGACTTGTACGAGCAGAGATGATGGAAATACTACAAACAGATTATATTAAATTTGCACGTGCTCGAGGCATAAGCGAAAATAGTATTAAATATAAACATGCATTAAAAAATGGATTGATACCTGTAATAACTATAGCAGGAATAAATATTGGAACTCTAATTGCGTTTTCAATTATTACAGAAACTGTTTTTCAATGGCCTGGAATGGGCTTCTTATTTATTCAAGCAGTTCAATTCGTAGATATACCAATCATGTCAGCTTATTTAGTTTTTATAGCTTTTGTTTTCGTAATGATAAATTTTATAGTTGATATTCTTTATTATTTAATTGATCCAAGAATAAGAGTTAAAGGAGATGCTGCAAGTGGATAACAAAACTTTAAGTACTTGGGAAAGAATAAAAGATAGTGATATTTATCATAGCTTTATTAAATCTCCCACTGCAATTATATCATCTACTATTTTGTTTATAATTTTTTTCTGTTCTTTCTTTGTTGAGCTGATAACACCTTACAATCCTTTTGACCCATCCTCTCTCTCACTGATGGATGCATTCACACCACCATCATGGACAGAAGATGGTCTTGCTAAATTTATTTTAGGTACTGATGGACAAGGAAGAGATATGCTATCAACAATTTTGTATGGATGTAGGATTTCTTTAATTGTAGGTTTTTCTGCGATAATTTTTAGTTTAATCCTTGGAGTTGGATTGGGATTAACGGCTGGATTTTTTGGGGGAAAATATGAAATGATAGTAATGAGGTTAACCGATGTTCAGTTAACAGTACCAAGTATTTTGATGGCATTATTGGTTGATGGTATAGCAAGAGGATTAATCTCGAGAGAAATGCATGATGAAATGGCAATTTATGTTTTAATATTTGCAATTGGGATTTCAGAGTGGCCACAATTTGCAAGAGTTTCAAGAGCAGCAACTTTGGTCGAAAAAAATAAAGACTATGTTTCAGCATCAACAATAATCGGGGTTTCAAATATAATTATTATGTTCAAACATATTTTACCCAATATTTTAAGACCAGTGTTAGTAATTGGAACAATTGGTTTAGCTCTTGCTATTTTAGCTGAGTCTACTTTAAGTTTTTTAGGAGTTGGTGTGCCTCCAACAACACCTTCTTTAGGGACATTAATAAGACTTGGTAATGATTTTTTATTTTCAGGAGAATGGTGGATAACTTTTTTTCCAGCAATTTTCTTAGTTATTTTAGCATTTTCAATAAATTTATTAGGGGATTGGATGAGAGATACTTTAAATCCAAAATTAAAAAAATGACATTTTTAAAAATAAATAATCTTAGTGTTGATTATCAAATGAGAAAAGAAACAGTTTACGCTGCTAAGAATGTAAATATTGAGGTTAATAAAGGAGAAATTTTAGGATTAGTAGGAGAGTCTGGATCAGGAAAAAGCACTGTAGGAAACGCTATTATAAATTTAATTGATGAACCAGGTAAGGTTTCTAGCGGGTCAGTTATTTTAGGCGATCTTAACATTCATGAAAATTCTGAAAGTATTGTAAAATATAGGGGAAATAAAATTGGATTGATATTTCAAGATCCTCAAACTTCACTTAATCCAATTCTTACAATAGGTGAACAATTAATTGAAACAATTCAAACTCATCTTAAATTAAGCAAAGAAGAAGCAAAAAATAAATCTATAAATTTATTAAAAGAGGTTGGTATAAAAGATGCAGAGGCAAGATTTGATAATTATCCTCACCAATTCTCAGGTGGAATGAGACAGCGAGTAGTAATTTCTTTAGCTCTATGTTGCGAGCCAGAATTGTTAATTGCAGATGAGCCAACAACAGCATTAGATGTGTCAATTCAATCTCAGATTTTAGAACTTATTAAAAAATTAACAAAAGAAAGAAATCTTGCGGTTATCTTAATCACTCATGACATGGGAGTAATAGCTGAGACAGCTGATCGTGTAGCAGTTATGAAAAGTGGTAATTTGGTTGAAATCGGTGAAACCAAAAAAATATTAACCAATCCACAAGAAAATTATACTAAAAGTTTAGTGAGTTCAGTTCCACCAACTAATAAAAAAATTTCAAGATTTGTAATAGTTGAAAAAGAAAACAATAATAATAAAGAAAATAATATTAAGATATTAAATAGATGGTCAAAGAAAGAAATTATAAGTCAAGATTTAGTTCAGATAAAAAATTTGAATAAGAGTTTTGATGATAATTTTTTTACAGAAAGTTCTAAGAATTCGGTTATGGCTGTTAATGATGTTTCATTTGAAATAAAAGAAGGCGAGTCTTTTGGCTTAGTGGGAGAAAGTGGGAGTGGAAAATCTACAATTGCTAAAATGATTGTAAATTTATTCAAACCTACTTCTGGTGATATTTTCTTTGACAATGTTTGTATAACAAAAATAAAACATAGACCTGAATTAATGAAATTTAGAAAACAAATTCAAATGATATTTCAAGATCCTTATTCTTCACTAAATGGGAGATTAAAAGTAAAAGATATAATTGCAGAACCAATTACACTTCACAATCCATCTATATCTTCTTTAGATTTAAATAATTATATTTATGATTTACTGGAGTCTGTGGAATTAACTGAAAAATCTGCAGATCGATATCCACATGAATTTTCAGGCGGACAGAGACAGAGAATATCAATTGCAAGAGCACTTGCCACACAACCAAGGCTTTTAGTTTGTGATGAACCAACCTCTGCTTTGGATGTAAGTATCCAAGCTCAAATATTAAACTTACTTAAAGATCTACAAGAACAATTAAATTTAACAATTTTATTTATTAGCCATGACCTACCGGTTGTTAGACAAATGTGTGATAGAATTGGCGTCTTAAAAGATGGTAAATTGTGTGAAGTTTCAAACACTGAGGACTTATTTTTAAAACCAACGCATGAATATACAAAAGAGCTTTTAAGGTTAATGCCTAAAATTGAGTCTATTTATAATTAATTTTATGTAAGCCTAAAATGGTCCATTAAAAGTGATTATCTAACTAATTATTTTGCAATCTCTCTCATAGATTGTATTATAGATTTTCTAAAAATTTTAGTTATGAGCAATAAAGATAGAGTCTTTATATTTGATACTACTATGCGTGATGGTGAGCAATCGCCAGGCGCATCTATGAGCTTAGAGGAAAAAATTCAAATCGCCAGAGTGTTTGATGAGTTAGGTATAGATATAATTGAAGCGGGTTTTCCTATAGCTTCACCAGGGGATTTTGAAGCTGTTTCAGAAGTAAGTAAAATTTTAAAAAATTCTATACCTGCGGGACTTTCAAGACATTCAGTAAAAGATATTGATAGAGCTTATGAAGCTTTAAAACATGCACCAAGATTTAGAATTCATACATTTATTTCTACAAGCTCGTTACACATGAAGCATAAATTAAATATGTCTCCGGAAGATGTTTATGAATCAATTGGAAAACATGTTGCTTATGCAAGAAAATTTACTGATGACATTGAGTGGTCTTGTGAAGATGGAACAAGAACTGATATGGATTACATGTGTAAAACTGTAGAGCTTGCAATTAAAAATGGAGCTACAACAATTAATATTCCTGATACAGTTGGTTACACAATACCATCTGAGTTTACTACAATTATAGAAACTTTATTAAATAAAGTTCCAAACATAGATAAAGCGATTTTATCTACTCATTGTCATAATGATTTAGGTTTAGCAGTAGCTAACTCATTAGCTGGAGTTCAAGCTGGTGCAAGACAAATTGAATGTACAATAAACGGATTAGGAGAAAGAGCAGGAAATGCTGCTCTTGAGGAAGTTGTCATGGCTATTAAAACAAGACCTGATTTAATGCCATACGAAACTGGAATTAATACAACACTTTTAAGCAAAGCTTCAAAAATTGTTTCAAACGCAACAGGATTTCCTGTTCAATATAATAAAGCTATCGTTGGAAAAAATGCTTTTGCTCATGAAGCAGGAATTCATCAGGATGGAATGTTAAAAAATAGACAAACATATGAGATAATGACACCTGAAAGTGTAGGGGTTAAGCAAACATCATTAGTGATGGGAAAACATTCTGGGAGACATGCATTTAAAGATAAATTAAACAGTTTAGGTTATCCAGATTTAACTGACGATGTAGTAGGAAATGCATTTGCAAAATTCAAAGTCTTAGCAGATAAGAAAAAACATGTTTACGATGAAGATATTATTGCCTTAGTAGATGATAGTCTAATTGTAGATAATAAAGTTAATGCAATTACTCTTAAATCTTTAAAAGTTTTTGCTGGAACAGGAGAACCACAAAAAGCAGAAATGACTTTGGATGTTTACGGTGATGTTAAAAATGCAACAGAAACTGGAGATGGTCCAGTGGATGCAATATTCAAATGCATTAAAACTTTATATCCTCACGATGTTAACTTGCAACTTTATCAAGTTCATGCTGTTACAGAAGGTACAGATGCACAAGCGACTGTTAGTGTAAAAATTGAGGAAAAAGGCAAAACAACTGTAGGTCAAGCAGCTGATACAGATACTTTAGTTGCATCAGCAAATGCTTACATAAATGCATTAAATAAAATGATAATTAAAAGAGATAAAACAGCTCCTATGGAGCAAGAAAGTCAGAAAGTAAGAGGGATATAATGGGATTATTTAGCAGTGTTAAAAAAATATGGAGCCAAGATATGGCAATTGATCTTGGAACAGCAAACACACTTGTAGTTTTAAAGGGTCAAGGAGTAGTTCTTAATGAGCCATCAGTAGTAGCGATAGTTGATCAAGGTGGTAAAAAAAATGTATTGGCTGTTGGAGACGAAGCGAAAACAATGCTTGGAAGAACCCCAGGAAACATAAGTGCAATTAGACCTTTAAGAGATGGGGTTATTGCAGATTTTATAGTTACCGAAGAAATGATTAAACATTTTATTAAAAAAGTTCATAAAGGAAGTACATTTGCTAATCCTAGAATTTTAATTTGTGTACCAACTGGTTCAACACCAGTCGAAAGAAAAGCAATTCAAGATAGTGCTTTAGCAGCAGGTGCAAGAAGGGTTCAATTGATTGAAGAACCAATTGCAGCAGCTATTGGAGCAAATTTACCAATTTCTGAAGCAACTGGTTCTATGATTGTAGATATTGGTGGGGGTACAAGTGAAATTGCAGTAATGTCTTTAGGTGGATTAGTTTACTCTAAATCATTGAGAGTTGCAGGTGATTCAATGGATACTGCAATAGTGGATTACATGAGAAAAGAATACAATTTATTAATTGGTGATACTACTGCTGAAAAAATAAAAAAAGAAATGGGAACTGCTGTACCAACGGGAACAAATACTTATCCAGTTAAAGGAAGAGATTTAAGATCAGGTACACCTAAAGAGGTTAATATTACAGAAGAAGATACTGCAGAAGCACTAAATGATATTATGAAACAAATGGTTAGTGCAATTAAAGATGCCTTAGAAAATACTCCACCTGAGTTGTCAGCTGATTTGGTTGATATGGGTTTAACTTTAACAGGTGGCGGCGCTTTGTTAAAAAATATTGATAAAAGATTTTCTAAA
Source organism: Candidatus Pelagibacter sp. FZCC0015 (assembly GCF_007833635.1). NCBI lineage: Bacteria > Pseudomonadati > Pseudomonadota > Alphaproteobacteria > Candidatus Pelagibacterales > Candidatus Pelagibacteraceae > Candidatus Pelagibacter > Candidatus Pelagibacter sp. FZCC0015. Next base: position 224,631 of record NZ_CP031125.1, on the reverse strand, counting down.
GAAACAGGTTTACCAGTTCATATAGCAGATGATCCTTTATCTTGTGTAGCTGTTGGTACAGGTAAAGCTTTGGATCAAGAAGAAACTTTTTCTACTATGTTATCTGAATATTAAGAAAAATGGCTACTGGCAGAGATGATTTTGTAATTGCCATTAGGTCAGCTTTCCTTAAAAAAAAAGATAAACAAAAATTTTCTTTACTAACTTTAATTTTTTTATCAATTTTTGTAATCGTTTTAAGTAATTTTAATTTCAAGGCAATTCAGCTTATCAAATTAGGAATTAATGAAGTAATTTATAGATCTTCTTATATTGCATCAATTCCAGAAAAAAAAATTGGAGAGTTAATTTCTGAAATTCAATCTCACTATGATCTATATGAAAGTCATCAGAAAGAATTAATTAAAATAGAAAATACTGAACAACTTAAATTACAAAATGAGTTTTTAATTGTAGAAAATAAAAAGCTTAGAGAGTTGATTGATGAAAGCATAAGTTCAGAAGAAATATTTGCCAGAGTTTTAATTGACAAAGATAGTCCCTATTTAAAATCTGTAGTATTAAATAAAGGCACTAAAGATAAAGTCAAAATTGGAATGGCAGTTGTTGATGGGGTTTATTTAGTTGGTCAAATAATTGAGGTAAATTATACTAATTCTAGAGCATTATTATTGTCTGATCTTAATAGCAAAATACCATCTGTTCTAGCGCCAGATGATATACAGGCAGTAATTTCTGGAACAGGAAGTGACTACGGAAAAATTGAGCATACTAAGGAAGACTATGCTCAAAGTTTTGAAAATAAAGAAATTATTGCTTACACCTCTGGTCTTGGGGGTTTGTTTAAGCCCGGCATACCAATTGGAAAAATTGATAATGCATCAGAGGGAAAAATTAATTTTTTTTCTGATTTCACTCAATTGAATTATGTAAAAATAGTCTCTTATAAATTTGGTGGAGAAGAATAATGTCGTCACTTAACAAAAGTCCTTTTTTTAAAATATTCTTATCTTATACACCTTTGATAATGTTATTTTTTTCAGTATTTAATGAATTTGATTTTAATTACTTAAACCTTGATTATTTTGCTTTTAATTTTGTTCATTTATTAATTTTTTTCTGGACTTTAAGAAATCCTGATCAACTAGGCTACCTTGCAATTTTCTTTGCAGGTATTATCAATGATGTTGTTATAGGAATACCAATAGGCATTAGTAGTTTTTGCTATCTTATTCTTTGTTCAGTAACAGCCTATATAAGAAACATTACTTTATCACCAAACTTTATAAAAGATTGGATATCATTATTATTCACAATTTTATTAATTAACTCGATTCAAGTAATTATTTTAGATTTAGTTTTTTTGATTAAAGTTGATTATACAAATTATTTGATTAACACAGGTTTTACTTTTTTATTTTACCCAATATTTTTTGTAATTTTTAATTTTATAAACGAAAGAATTTCATATCAAACAAATGATTAAATCTAATTCAGGAATAAGAAAAGCTGACGTAATAAATAGGCGGATGTTCATAATTGGAGCAGCAAAAATTGTAGTTTTTGCAGGCATTGTTGCTCGTTTATTTTCTCTACAAATAAACGAAAATAAAAAATATCTCACACTCTCAGATAAAAATAGAATTAGGGAATGGAAACTTCCGCCCACAAGAGGGAGTATAGTGGATTATTTTGGAAATGTAATTGCAGGAAATTTGAAAGTTTATCAATTACATATAATTCCAGAACAAGTTGAGAATTTTAATTATTTATTAGTAAGATTAAAAAATCTTTTAAATCTAAGTGATAAAAAAATTGCAAAGATAAATAAATTAAAAGCCGAACTGAAACCCTGGGATAGTATTATTGTTTCTGAAAATTTAAGCTGGAGTCAATTTGTAAAAATTAATAATTATTTATATGATTTGGTAGGTGTTAAACCTGTAATGACAATCTCCAGAAACTATCCATTTGATGATGTGTATACACATGTTCTTGGATATGTGAGCCAACCAAATGAACAAGAAATTTTAGACAATCAAATTATCCAAGAAAGATTTGTACCTGGAATGAAAATTGGAAAATTGGGCTTAGAGAAAAGACTTGAAAATCACTTAATTGGAACAAATGCCATTCAAAGATATGAAGTTAATGCTTACGGTAAAAGAATAAATCAACTTGAGCATCAAAAAGGAGAACAAGGTTCAAAAATTCGATTAACTGTAGATACAGAAATACAAAAAGCTTGTGCAGAACTGTTAAAAGAAAAAGCGGGATCTATAAGTGTTATGGATGTTTATACTGGAGATATAATAGCGATGTATTCCTCTCCATCCTATGATCCTAATTTATTTCTCTTTGGAATAAGCAAAGATGAATGGCAATTAATAAGAAATAATCCACTCAAACCCCTAATTAACAAAACTCTTTCAGGTCTTTATTCTCCAGGCTCAACAATAAAACCAATTGTTGCCCTATCTGCACTAGAAAACAATGTGATTGATACAAAGTTCAAAGTTAAATGCACAGGTAAAATTGAATTCTATGGGCAAACATTTCATTGTTGGAAAGAAGAAGGACATGGTTGGGTAAGTTTAAAAAATGCTATGAAGCAATCCTGTGACACCTATTTTTATGAAGTTGCAAGATTGTTAGGAGTAGATCGATTAAATAAAACAGCTGAAAACTTTGGTTTAGGAAAAAAAGTATTAGGTGATTATTTTGATAATGAAAAAAAAGGATTATTTCCTAATACAGTATGGAAAAAAAATAATCTTGGCAAAGGCTGGGTATTAGGTGAAACCTTAATAACAGGTATTGGTCAAGGCTATACACAAACAACTCCTTTACAACTTTGTATGATGACTGCACAAATTGCAAATGGAGGATATGCAATAAAACCAAAAATAATTGTGGACAGTAATCCAGTTTCTTATGAAGATGCAAAACAATCAATGGAAAGTGGGTTGTTGTTTGATAATGACTCTGAGAAATTGATAGACAAAAAGTTATTTAAAGACAAAAAAAATATTAAGATTGTTCAAGAAGCAATGTTTGCTTCAACAAATGAGAGATTTGGAACCTCATATAAATCAAGAATTGATGATCCCAAATATCAATTTGCAGGAAAAACAGGAACAGCTCAGGTAAAAAGAATTAGCAAAAGAGAAAGGGAATTGGATTTAGAATTAGAGCAAATACCATACAAAGATAGAGATCACGCGTTATATGTTGCTTATGGTCCTTATATAAATCCAAGATATGCATTAAGTATAATTGTAGAGCATGGTGGTTCGGGAAGTAAGGCAGCAGCACCTATTGCAAAAAAACTATTTAAATTAATTATTGATAGACATGATTTGAGAAACAAACAATCAAATTTTGAAAGGATTACTGTTTAAATGTTTCAACACGATAGATTGAATAATGAGATTACATTATTTCAAAAAATAAAAAACTTAGACTATATATTGTTGATTTCTGTCATCCTTCTTTCTGTATTAAGTGTTTTTGTTATGTATTCTACAGATGGTGGTGAAATACTTTTTCACACAAAAAATCATTTTGTAAAACTTGCAGTTTTTTTCCCTTTAATGATTTTTGTAGCTCTCTTTAACATAAAATTTTGGCATAACTTTTCTTATATAATCTACCTGATAGTAATACTTTTATTAATTTATGTTTCATTTTTTGGAATAAAGTCTTCTGGTTCACAAAGATGGATGGATCTTTATTTATTTGTTCTACAACCTTCAGAACTTATGAAAGTAGCAATCATAATGTGTCTTGCAAAATATTTTCATAGAATAAAAATAGAAAATGTTAATTCATTTACCAGTATAACTATTGTGTTATCGATTATAATAATTCCAATAATTTTTGTAATTTCTCAACCTGATCTTGGTACATCTATATTAATCGCTTTAAGTGGATTAATTATTTTGTGGTTAGGAGGCATGAAAATTAAATATTTTATATACTCATTTATTACTTTCTTAATTTCGCTCCCATTTATAATCTCATTTCTTAAACCTTATCAAAAACTAAGAATATTAACTTTTTTAGATCCAGATAGGGATCCATTGGGTGCTGGATATCAAATTATACAGTCAAAAATAGCTATTGGCTCAGGTGGCCTTAATGGAAAAGGTTTTTTAAAAGGAACCCAGAGCTATTTAGATTTTTTACCTGAAAAACATACAGATTTTATATTTACTTTATTTTCAGAAGAGTTTGGTTTTATAGGCTCAGTTGGTCTATTAATATTATACTCAATAATAATTTTTAGAATTGTAAGAATAGGAGCAATTTCGAGAAGTAATTTTGCTAGACTCTTTTGCTTTGGTTATGCTTTTGCGATCTTTATTTATATTGTAGTAAACTTATCTATGGTTTTGGGTCTACTACCTATAGTTGGTTCTCCATTACCTATCATGTCGTATGGAGGTTCTTCAATGTTAGCCACTATGATTGGTTTTGGCATAGTATTGAGTGCAAAAATTAATCATAAACAAATGATTGCATAATTTGTCACCCTGATAATTTAATATTTACTTGTATAACAATTTTATGAATAAAAATCTTAAAGTAGGAATAGTTGGAGCAGGAATTCAAGGTGTATCTAACGCATTGTTTCTTCAAAAAAAAGGTTTCAATGTAACTATCTTTGACAGAGACAACCCTGGTAGCCAAGCCGCCTCTTATGGTAATGCAGGTCACTTTTCACCTTATGCATCTCTTTCTTTAAATAGAACTGATGTTTTAGCGGACGTCCCAGCTATGTTACTCAGTTCCGCAGGTCCCCTTGCTTTAAAATGGAATTATGTACCTAAAATGATTCCATGGTTTATAAAATTTATAATGAATACTTCTAAAACTAAGATGATGCATACTGCTAAAAATATGCACCAAATTTTAGATCTAGCTTTACCTGCATATGATGAATTATTTGAAGAGATAGACTTAGAAGGTTTAGTTGAAAACAAAGGAATTCTTTATATTTGGAATGATAAAGATTTAAAAAGTAGAGAATTAGAGATCAGAGTAAGGGAAGAATTAGGAGTTGAACAACAATTAGTAAATAAAGCTGAGATTCATGATCTTGAACCACATATAAAACCATTTTACCATGGAGGCGTTTATTATCCTTATGCAAGACACGCAAGAAATCCAAAAAGAATTCTTTTAAAATTATTTGATTTATTTTTGAAAAAAGGTGGAAAATTTAACAAAGTAAATATTAAAGATATTAATTTTGATGAAGAAAAGCCAGTTTTTAAAACTGAAACTCAAAGTTATGTTTTTGATAAAGCGGTAATAGCTTGTGGAGCTTTTTCAAAAAAATTAACAGATAATCTTGGTGAAAAAATACCTTTAGACACAGAGCGTGGATATCATGTTCATTTTAAAAATTGTGATCATTTACTAACTAGACCTGTAATATTTTCCAACCGTGGATTTGGAATTACACCGATGGAACAAGGTTTAAGAGTTGTTGGAACTGTAGAATTTGGCGGATTAGATAATCCATTATCTAAATCAAGAGTTAAAAATTTGATAAATAATGCCAAATATATGCTTGGTGATTTACCTGAGCATGAGGATGAGTGGTTAGGATTTAGACCAACTTTACCAGATTTTTTACCTGTTATGGGACCATCAAAAAATCATAAAAATATTTATTATTGCTTTGGGCATCATCATTTAGGATGGACTTTAGGTCCGATTTCTGGAAAGATTGTTTCAGGGATGATAGCGAACGAAAATACAAATTTAGATTTAAAACCTTATAGTTCGCTTAGATTTAGTTAAGTGACTAAAGATAATAATTTTTTAGCTTATTTATATCTATTTTTAACCGTAACTTTTTGGGCAGGTAATTTTGTAGTAGGTAAACTTGCAAGTTTTTATGAAGTTCCACCTTTTTCACTAAATTTTTATCGCTGGCTTTTTGCTTGGTTAATTTTAGCGCCTTTTACAATTCCTGAAATATTAGAGAAAAGAAACTATATAATTAAAAACTATAAGCTTTTCATTGTTTTGGGAGTTACAAGTATTACAGTATTTAATTCAATTGTTTACTATTCATTAAATTTTACTCAGGTGATTAGTGGAGTTTTAATGATTTCAACTATACCTGTGATGATTATGTTGTTTTCTTCAATTTTAAAAATTGAAAAGACAAATATTTTTCAAATTATAGGGGTAGTGTTTTCTTTTGCTGGTGTAATTGTGATTATTACAAAAGCAAATTTGGAAATATTAAAAAATTTAGATTTCAATAAAGGTGATATTACAATGGTGATAGCAATGTTTTCATGGGCATTATATTCAACATTGTTAAAGGGAAAACGATATGATTTAACTCAAATATCATTACTTCAAGTAGTAATTACTTTTGGTTTAATATTTTTGATACCAGTTTATTTTATAGAATATCAAATTGGCTTTAGGATTAATTTAGAATTACCTTTTATTTTAATTTTATCTTATGTAGTTTTGTTTCCAGGTTTGGCATCTTTTATTTTATGGATAAAAGGAATATCTATGATTGGTGCTAATCGTTCTGGTGTTTTTTTGCACCTAATGCCAATTTTGAGCGCAATAATGGCGATGATTTTTTTTAGTGAAAAATTTATGTTTTATCATATTTTAGGCGCTTGTTTTATTATGACAGGAATATTGTTATCAAATAAGAAAGTTAAAAATGCTTAAGGTCGCTATATTAGATGATTATCAAAATGTTGCTCAACAATTTGTAGATTTAGAAAAACTATCTGGAAAATATGAATTTAAGATTTTTAGCGAACCTTTTGTAGATGAAGCAGATGCAATTGATCAATTAGCTGATTTTGAAGCTTTGTTAATAATGAGAGAAAGAACTCCAATCACAAAAAATTTAATTGATAATTTAAATGTTTTAAAATTTGTAATAACAAGTGGATTACGTAATAGATCTATTGATTTAGAGGCTGCTAAGAAAAGAAAAATTATAGTTTGTGGAACAGATATAAATATCAACCCAACGCCTGAATTAACTTGGGCACTAATTCTTGGCCTGGCGAGAAACTTTAAAGAAGAGTTTGATAATATGTATCAAGGATATTGGCAAACAACTATAGGTGTAGAATTAAAGGGAAAAATTTTAGGTTTAATTGGATTAGGCAGGGTAGGCAGTGAAGTCGCTAAAATTGGAAAAGCTTTTGGTATGCAAGTAATGGCTTGGAGTGAAAATCTAAACTTAGATAAGTGTAAAGAATTAGACGTGCTACCTTGCAGTAAAGAAGATTTAATTACAAATTCTGATGTTCTTTCAATTCATGTTCAAGGAGGTGAAAGATACAAAGACTGCATTACTTTAAAAGAACTAGATAAAATGAAAAAAACAGCTTTTTTAATAAACACATCTCGTGGACCTATTGTAAATGAGGATGATTTAATTATTGCTTTATCAACTAATGTAATTGCTGGTGCAGGAATTGATGTATATGAAAAAGAGCCTTTACCTGAAAATAATAAGCTTAGATTTTTACCAAATGCATTGCTCACTCCTCACATTGGTTATGTTACAGCTGAGAATTATAGTATTTTTTATAATCAAATGATTGAAGGGTTAGAGGCTTGCGTGAATGGAAAGCCTATAAGAGTTCTAGAGTAAAAATGGAACTACCTGTTGTTAATCACGAGGATTATTTTGCTAAAATTGGTGATGATCATAAATTTCCTATTAATAAATTTGGCGAATTGGCAAACTACTTAATTCAAAATAAAATAGTAAAAAAATTTCACAAACCTTCAGCTTGCTCATTTGAAACATTAAGTTATGCACATTCAAAAAATTATATTTTAGATATTCAAAATAAAACTTTAAGTAAAGAGGGAGTAAAAAAAATTGGATTTCCACTTGTAGATAGTGTTGTACAAAGATCTTTAGTCGCTACAGGCGGTACTGTTTTAGCATCTAAACTTGCAATCAATTATGGTATTTCATGCAATACTGCAGGTGGCAGTCACCATGCGAGCTATGATGAAGGAGCGGGTTATTGCGTATTTAATGATGTTGCAGTTGCATCACATTATTTACTTAATAGAGGTCTAGCTAATAAAATTTTAATCGTTGATTTAGATGTTCATCAAGGAAATGGTAACTCAGAAATTTTTAAAAATAATAGAAGTGTTTTTACATTTAGTATGCATTCAAAAACCAATTATCCAGCAAAAAAATCAAATAGTAACTTAGATGTAGAGCTTGAGGATAATTTAGAGGATGATGCTTATATCAAAACACTTAAACATTATTTAAGTGAGTTAAATCAAGAAAATTTTGATTTTGTTTTTTATATTGCTGGTGTCGATATTCACTTTAATGACCGATTAGGAAAATTAAAAATCTCTGACGAGGGCATTCAGTTAAGAGATGAGCTAGTAGTAGAAAACTTTTTTTCAAGACGAATACCATTTTGTGGGGTTTTGGGTGGTGGTTACAACAAGGATTTCAATAAACTTGTTGAATTACATTCAATGTTACATAAATCTTGTGCTAAATATATAAGTTCATGACAAAAAAAATAAATCCAAATTTAACAGCAGAGCAAAAATTAATTTTATTTGAAGAAGGAACTGAGCTTCCAGGTTCTAGTGAACTTAATAATGAAAAAAGAGAAGGAAGTTTTCATTGTGCAAATTGTGGTGAAAAATTATTCGATTCAAAAACAAAATATGAGAGTGGTTCTGGTTGGCCTTCTTTTTATGAGTCTCTACCAGATGTGTTTGAAACAAAAACCGATCACCATTTAGGCTATGCAAGAACTGAATATCATTGTAAAAAATGTGGAGGTCATCATGGTCATATATTTGATGATGGGCCCAAACCTACAGGAAAGCGATTTTGCAATAATGGAGTATGTTTAGTCTTTAAACCTAAGGGCTAAATATTATGTTCGAAAATATTGATATTAAAAAAGTCAAAGAAGAACTCAGAAATCACTCAAAAAATTACAGAGAAAATTTTGCTAAAATTGAAAAGTATATAGAAGCTGAAATACAAGAAATATTAAATTTCAAAAAAAACAATAAATCCATAATTCCAGAAATTAGTATTAATGAAATAGATCTAAACAAAACAAGAGTAATAGAAGATATAAAAAAAAGAGGGTGTGTAATAATCCGAGATGTTTTTGAAGACAAATTTATTGAAAATTTAAATCTTCAATTAGAGAATTATATTGACGAAAATAATTATTATGAAGATCAAAAGAAGAAAGCTGATCTAGATAAATATTTTAGTGATCTTAAATCAGGCAAACCTCAAATATTCGGCCTTTATTGGTCCAAAGCACAAATAGAAATAAGACATTCAGAGCAAATGGCTAAAGTAAAAAAATGGCTTAATAATCTTTGGGTTTATAAAAATGAAGAATATGAGGTTTTTGATCCTAATAAAGAATTATCTTATGCAGATAGAGTTAGAAGAAGAGAGCCAGGGGATGATACTTTGGGACTTTCTCCTCATTGCGATGCTGGATCTATTGAGAGATGGACTGATAGTCATTATCAAAAAATTTATAGAGATATATTTTCTGACAACTTTGAAAAATATAATCCATTTGAAGCAAAATATAGGGATAAAACAATAGAGTTTGAGTCTCCTGCGGTTGCACATGTTTTTAGAACTTTTCAAGGTTGGACAGCTTTAACAGAACAAGGTCCTAATGATGGAACTTTACAATTAATACCAATTGCTAAAGCAATTACATATGTTTTAACAAGAGCATTGCAAGATGATGTTCCTGAAAATGAATTGTGTGGATCAAAACTTGGTAGAGCATTATCTGTAAATAAAGATTATCATTCATTACTTTTAAAAGGTTTAGTTTCAATTCCAAAAATGAAACCAGGTGATACTGTTTGGTGGCATCCAGACGTTATCCATGCTGTTGAAGACAAACATTCAGGAAAAAATTATTCTAATGTTGTTTACGTTGGTGCAACACCTTATTGTAAAAAAAATCTTGATTATACAATAAAACAATCAAAAAAATTTCTAGAAGGTAAAAGTCCACCAGATTTTTCTGCTGAAGATTATGAAATAAATTATAAAGGAAGAGTTAAGTTAGAAGATTTAAGTTTATTAGCAAAGAAACAATTAGCTTTAGAAAAATGGAATTAATTATTTAAAAGATCTTGAAGTTTATTTTCTTTTTCTAATGCTCTTACTTCATCATAACCACCAATATGCTGGTCATCAAAAAAAATTTGTGGAATAGTTCTTTTACCATTAGCTTTTTTAATCATTTCATCCATTGCTCCATCAACTTTTGAAATATCTATTTCATTATAAGGCGCATTATTTCTTGTTAATAATCTTTTTGCTGCCTCACAATAATTACATAGTGGGCCTGTATACATAGTAATTTTTTTCATAGACTATAGATAGTCACCTTTTTTAATTTTACTAGTTATTTCTTTTCTAGAGTATTCAAACTTTTTTCGATGTTTTATACTTTTTTGGTTTACTCTTTTTCTCCACAATCTAAAAGAGGATGGTTTTAAAGATCTTCGCATAATTTTAATTACATCAGATTCTTTCTTCCCAGTTTTTTTTTCGATTTCTTCAAAGGTTATCCTATCTGCCCAGGCTGCCCAAATGATCCAATCAGGATCGTCCATTTTGGGCTCTGGATTTTTGACGCGGGTAATCGGGATGTGACCTTTTTTTTTCATAAATCCTTTATATTTGAAAAAAAAAATTAATGCATTTTTTTTAGCCTTTGATATTATGTATAAGATAGTCCTTCTTAGCCATCTTTAGCTCCCGGTTTTTAAGGACTATCTTCTTTTATGCTCCCCCTAGATTTTATTCTTTACCTTCAAATTATAATTTTTTTATTCATCACACCTGGAACCCCTAGAATTGTAATTATCTCTTATTCAATGAATTATGGGGTAGGTAAATGTATTTGGTCAGCATTAGGTGACGTTACTGCAAACTTAATTCAGGCAACCCTAGTTATTTTTGTTATTGGATCTTTTTTTTCTGAGAATTCTACAATACTGAATGTGTTTAAATGGATAGGTATAATTTATTTATTATATTTAGCTTATGATATTTATAAATCTCGACCAAAAAGTATTTCAAACCAAGAAGAAATAAAAAAAAGTAACTTATCTTTTTTTAAAGATGGCTTTTTAGTTGCTGGCACAAGTCCTAAGGCTTGGATGTTTTTTCCTTTTATTTTCCCGCAATTTATTGATTTTAATTCAAATTTATTAGCACAATTTATAATTTTAATTACAACTTATATCGCTTTAGATTTTTTATCCTTGATTGGTTACGCAATACTTGCACAAAAATTAATAAAATGGATTACTGCAAATCCAAAAACCATTAATACAATTTCTGCGAGTGTTCTAGTAATTATTGCCTGTATTATTGTTGTAATGCAACAATATTAGATCTACACGCGGTTTTATTGTCACTTGCAATAAATTAAATTTCTTTATTTAATCAATTTATAATTAATTAATTAGAGAGGAAATAAAATGAAATTAAATAAAATAATTTTAAGTTTTGTTTCTGCATTAGTAATTCTATTTTCAACTTCTGTAGCATCCTTTGCAAAAGTTGTTGGTGATAAAATTATTTTAGGTGCTGCGATTTCCCTAACTGGTAAATACTCATCAAATGGTGTTCATACTCAAAATGGTTACAATATGGCCGTTGATAGAATTAACAGCATGGGTGGTGTTAAAGTTGGTGGAAAGACTTATAAGTTTGACATTATTTATTATGATGATGAATCAAACCCTAAGAGAGCTGCACAGCTTGCAGAAAGATTGATATCACAAGATGGTGTTGAGTTTATGCTTGGTCCTTACAGTTCTGGTTTAACTAAAGCGATTGCACCAGTAACTGAAAAATATGGTGTTCCAATGGTTGAAGCAAATGGTGCATCTAGATCTTTGTTTACAAAAGGTTACAAATATCTATTTGCTGTATTAGCTCCAGCTAACCTATATCTTGATGTTGCTATCGAAACAGCAGTTGAGTTAAATGGTGGAAAACCAGTAAGAATTGCTCAAGCGTTTGAACAAGATGCTTTTTCACAGGATGTTAGATTAGGTATTTTAGATGCTGCAGAAAGAACTGGATCTGAAATCATAATTGACGATAAATTGCCTAAAGAGCTTAATGATATGGCTGCTACTTTGGTTAAAGTAAAACAAATGAAACCAGATGTGCTTGTTGTATCAGGTCATACAAAAGGAGCATTAACTGCAATCAGACAAATTGCTGAAATGAAAGTTGACGTTCCAATGCTAGCTATGACACACTGTGATGCAGCCAAGCTATCTAAACAGCATGGTAAAAATTCACAGTATGCACTTTGTGCCTCTCAATGGCATAAGTCACTAACTTATAAAGATGACTTCTTTAAAGATGGTATGACTTACGCTGCAGACTTTGAGAAAGAGTTTGGATACGATCCACCTTACCAATCTGCTGAATCTTCAGCTGCTTTATTGGTATTCAAAGATGCATTTGAAAGAGCAAATTCTTTCGATCAAAAGAAAGTAAGAGATGCTCTTGCAGCTACTAACATGCAAACATTCTATGGAAATATTAAATTTGCACCTGGTGGTCAGAACGTTGACAAGCCAATGGTACTCTTCCAAGTAATGTGTGATGACGCTGGTAAGTGTGAAAATAAAGTTGTTGCTCCATTAAAATGGGCATCAGCTAAGTTAATTCACCCAATGCCTAAGTGGTCAGAAAGATAAAATAAAATATTGAAGCCCCCTAGTCATAGGGGGCTTTTTTTTATATAAACCAAAATACTTTTTATGGATTTTCTTGTATTTCAATACCCTATGATAACAGTTCAAGCTTGCTTGGATGGAATTCTTCTTGGAGTTTTGTTTGCATTGATTGCATATGGAATGGCACTTCAATGGGGAGTGATGAATATAATTAACATTGCACAAGGTGATCTTGTTATTTTAGGAGGATACATTGCATATTTTATGTATCTCTACGGTATTCATCCAGCATGGGGAGTAATTGTTGCACCAGTTATAATGTATTTTGTAGGTATAGCGATTTACAAACTAGTAATTAATAAAGTAGTAGATAGAGATCTATTTATCTCTATTTTAGCGACTTTTGGGATAAGTATTCTGTTCATGCAATTAATGAACTTTGCATTTGGTGCAGATGTTGTACTTGCAAACTCTGGTTACGGAACAACAATGTTGTTTGATAACAACGTTGTGTTACCTAATTCAAAAATATTTTCAGCTTTTATAAGTATTGTATTTGCTATTTGTTTAGTAATTTACATGAAAAAATCTAAGCTAGGCCGAGCTATTAGAGCTACAGCTCAAAATGCAAGAGCTGCAAAGATTTTAGGAGTTGATACAGAAAAAGTTTATGCAGCAACATTTGGAATAAATGCTGCTCTATGTGGTGTTGCTGGAGCATTAATTTCAATAACATTTACTATTCATCCTTATATGGGTTTACCATATACGATTAGATCTTTTATGATTGTGATTGTAGCAGGATTAGGAAACTTGCCTGGTGTTGCAATGTCAGGAATGGGATTAGGAGTTTTTGAGGAGTTTGCAGATTATATTTTAGGAACAGAATTTAGAATTGGTTCAGTTTTTTTATTATTGGTTTTAATCCTAGTTTACAGAAGATTTAAACTTTCTAGAAAAAGAGAGTATTTAAAATGAGAAAAGTTAAAATTAATGATAACGAGGGGAAATCTGTTGAGATTGATATAGATGAATTTAAAAGGCATTTAGATGAATATCATTCTTCAGGTTCAAGTGTTCATGATGAAGATGGCCATTATTTTACAGTAGATCAGAATTTCAGAGACAAAATCAAGAGCTTATATGAACAAAAATAATTTAATATTATACATAGGTATACTAATTTTTGGGTTAGCCGCTCCTTTTGTATTTCCAGCCTTTAAAGTCCAATTGTCAATTCTTTGCATACTAATAGTTCTTGCAATTACTTGGAATATTCAAGGTGGAGAGATGGGATATAACACTTTTGGGAATATATTATTTTATGGACTAGGAATGTATTTATGTGCCTCGGTTCAAGTAGGAATGTTTTTTCCATTAGCTGAATGGACAGAAAGTGGTGGTGAAAAAACTTTCGTTCATACGCCAACTCAATTTTTTCAAGGTATGGCTATGGGACTTGTCGTTGCCGCCGTGGTACCAACAATTGTTGCTGGCTTAATTGGATATTCTATTCTTGGACTTAGAGGACATTATTTTGCAATTTGTACATTAGGTTTGGGTGTCGCGGCGGGAGAAATTTCTGGAGGAATTGAAATTATTGGAGCAGGACAGGGTTTTACTACTCCACCTTTTCCTAATGTAGGAGGATTAGAAGCTAGAGGAGAATTTTTCTATTTTTTAAGTTTCATAGTTTTGATTCTTACATTCGTTGCTGTCAAAGCAATCTATTCTACTAGATTTAAATTAATCTTAAATGCAATCAGAGATAATGAGGATAAAGCGGAAGCAATGGGAATAGAAACAATGAAATATAAAATTATTGGTTGGATGATATCTGCTTTCTTCTGTGGTCTAGCAGGTGGAATAATGGGTGGCTTAGTTGGATACATCGACTCAACTGATGTTGCATTCGATGGAAGAGAAATGGGAGTGTTCATGGTTCTAATGGCAATATTAGGTGGTAAAGGAACTTTATGGGGACCAGTTATTGGAGCAACTGTATTTCATATATTTAAAGAAGGTTTTTGGACATTCTTTTTGGGTTGGCAATATGTTGCTTTGGGAGTTTTGATTGTTGTAATTGTAATTTATTTCCCAGAGGGAATTATGGGGTGGCTAAGAGAAAAATATCCAGAACGATTTGGAGAAGTAGTTGATGAAGCAGACCGAAAGGCACAGGTAGAAATAAAATGAGTATTCTTGAAGTGAATAACGTTAGTAAATCTTTTGGAGGAGTAAAAGCTAATGTTGATATTTCTATGTCTGTTGAAAAAGGAAAAATAGTGGGATTAATCGGTCCGAATGGATCTGGAAAAACAACATTGTTTAATTCTATTGTTGGAACTTATCCTATCGATCAAGGATCAATTAAATTTAATGGTAAGGAAGTATCAGAACTTCCAGTACCAGTTATAGCTAAACTTGGTTTATTAAGAACTTTTCAACAAACAAGAATTTATGGAAAATTAAATTGTATAGATAACATGCTTATAAGCCATAAAGGTAGCGATGAAAGTATATTAAAACTATTTTCAAAGATCCCGCAGGAATTAACTGAAAAAGCAGAAAATTTATTAAATTTTGTTGGACTATATCAAAAGAGAAAATTAAGAGCTGGGGATTTATCTTTTGGACAGCAAAAGCTTCTTGAGCTTGCTATGGCATTAATGAATGAGCCAGAAATGCTTTTATTAGATGAACCAACTGCAGGAATAAATCCTACTTTGATCAATGGAATTATAGATAGATTGATAAAAGTAAATCAAGACTTTGGAATTACTCTTTTAGTTATTGAGCACAACATGAGAGTAATAATGCAATTAGCAGAGAATATTTTTTGTTTAGCTCATGGTAAAATGTTAGCTAATGGTTCTCCAGATGAAATTAAAAATGATAAGCGTGTTATCGATGCTTATTTAGGGGCTCAATAATGTCAAATCAATATGAAGTTTTAGGTAAAGCTCCAACACCAGAAGATTTAAAAAAACTGTCTCCAAATGAAATTCATTTAACAATTAAAAATTTGAGTGCTGGTTATGGAAAAATGGAAATTTTGCATAACTTTGATTTATTTGTAAATAAAGCACAATCACTATGTTTAATTGGCCCAAATGGAGCAGGTAAATCTACAATACTTCATTCAATTTATGGTTTTACAAATATTTTTTCAGGTCAAATAGAAATAGATGGAAAAGAAATTACTAATCTAACACCAGCTGAAAAACTAAAGTCAGTTGGTATCGCATACATTTTACAAGATAATTCAGTTTTTCCAGACATGACAGTCGAAGAAAACTTATTAATGGGTGGATATATTAAAGATAAAACAGAAGAATCATTTCAAGAAGCAGAAAGAATTTTAGAAAAATATGAAAGATTAAGAAATAGAAGAAACCAGCCTGCAAAAGTACTATCGGGCGGTGAAAGAAGATTATTAGAAATATCTAGAGCTTTAGTTATGAAACCATCTGTATTATTGGTAGATGAGCCATCAATTGGTTTAGAACCAAGATACATTGATATGGTGTTTGAAATTTTGAGAGACCTTCAACAGAATGAAAAGAAAACTATAATTCTAGTTGAGCAAAATGCCAAAAAAGGTTTAGAGTTTGCAGATATAGGATACGTTTTGGTATCGGGTCAAACTGCAATTGCCGGCAAAGGAGATGAGTTATTGCAAAATCCAGATGTCGGTAGACTATTCCTTGGCGGTTAATGATTAATAAAAAAATTTTCTTTAAAGGATATAAATCAATTTTAGCACATGACAGTCCTGCAATTGCTTTAGGATGTTGTTTTATTGCTATTGGAGCACTTCTTAAAAATTTAGGATTTAATATTCAGGAAAGTATTTTTTCAACAATGTTGACTTATGCTTTGCCAGGATCTTTAGTTATGGCGGAGTCTTTATTAGTTGGAGCATCACTATTAAATATTTTTTTAGCTGTTTGGTTTGTAAATGCTCGTCTATATCCAATGGCTGTCTCTCTATTTCCATTAATGATGCATAAAAACCAACCAAAATGGAAATATTATTTCTCATGTCATTTTATAGCTGTATCCGCTTGGTTGATTATGAAAAGTAATTACAAATCAATCCCTAAAGAACAAAGAATTGATTATTGGATAGGAATAGGAAGTGCCACTTGGAGTGTTGCTGTCTTAGGTACATTTCTTGGTTTTTATTTTTCAGAATTTCTCAATAAAGAAATAATGATGGGTTTAGCAATTTTAAATCCTATTTATTTTTTATGCATGATGGTTGGAGCATCTAAAACAATTCAAATTACACTTTCAGTGTTGTTAGGGTCTATATTAGGACCAATTTTTTATTTTTTTTCACCAGAGTGGTCAATTTTATTAGGAGGTGTAGTAGGTGGAACAGCAGCTTATCTTATTGGAGAAATAAATGTCAGTTAGTGTAGTTTATGCAATTTTGGTTACTTCACTTGCGACTTTTTTATCAAGGTTTCTTGGAGCTGTAAGTTCTCAAGGAATAAAAGAAACTTCAAAAATTTTTAAATGGTTTAATTGTTTAGCCTATGCAACTTTAGCTGCTTTGATAGCAAGAACAATCATTTTTCCTGTAGGAGTTTTAAATGAAGCAGGATATTTATTAAGACTTACTGTTGTTATCTTGTCGCTGGCAGTGTTTTTTGTTTCAAAAAAAAATTATGTATATCCAACAATTTTTTCTGCAGTGTGCATGGCTGTATTAGCAAGTTATTTTTAAATAAAATTGATTTATTATTTAAGTTAACCTAAAATTTCTTATGGAAAAAATATCTGGCATAGATGTGCAGGAGCACGAAAAATCAAAAAGAATTTTGAATATTAGATTAAAAGACGAAATAATTGAAAAACTAATTTTCCCCTTTAATAAATTTGATTTAACTGCATTAGAACTAAAACCATTTACAAGATTTACTATTGCTAAGAGTTTAGATGATTTAACAGGAAATAAACTAAGCAAGTTAATGAATTCCATTATAAGAGACAGATCTACAGGTTGCTTCATTATTGGCCCGAGTAATATTTCTTCGAAAATCAATGATAAATTTTTAGTCAAATTGTCTACAGCTGTTGCATACTTAATTGGCATTCCCAATCATGACTCTATGGCAGGAAAATATTATGCAAGGTTTCATGTAAAACATGAGGATGCAAGCGACTCATACTTAAGAAAAGCATACAGAAATATGGATCTTCATACTGATGGTACTTATGTAAAAGAGGTAACTGATTGGTTAGTAATGACTAAGTTAGAAGAAAAAAATGTTGAAGGTGGAGAAACGGCAATGCTTCATTTAGATGATTGGGAGCATTGTCATGAATTATCAAATGATCCAGTTGGTAAACAAAATTTTATTTGGGGATCTCCAAAAAGTAAAAATGTAGATTACAAAGTTGAACATCCAGTATTTTCATCAGATGAAAAAGGTAGACCACAAATTTCTTATATTGATCAATTTCCAGAACCAAAAAATATGGATCAAGGAAATTTTCTGCAAAGGTTATCGGATGCGTTGGAGGAAAGTAAAAATAAAGTAATAACAAAACTACCCGTAGGTTGTTCTATAATTGCAAATAATTCCTTTTGGCTTCATGGTAGAAAGCCATTTAAAGAAAATAAGGAATTAAGCAGAGAATTGTTACGAATAAGAGGATCTTTTTTTGTTAATTAATTCAATATAATCAATATAAAGTATCCAAAATTATGAATTTAGGTTTTATTGGTACAGGTAAAATTGCTTCTTCAGTTATTACTGGAATATGTAAATCAAAAATTTCTTATAAAAAAATTATAATCTCTCCAAGAAATAAAAAAATAGCACAGGGTTTAAAAAGAAAGTTTAAAAAAATTGTAATAGCCAAAAACAATCAGCAAATTGTAGATCAGTGTAATTGGGTATTTTTATCTGTGACACCGACCGTTGGTGAAAAAATTATTAAAGATTTAAAGTTTAAATCCAATCAAACTGTTGTGAGTTTCATTTCTACTATAACTTTGTCTCAATTAAAGAAAGTAATTAAAGTAAAAGCAAAAATTGTACGAGCAATACCTTTGCCTCCAATTTCATTAAAAAAAGGTCCTGTACCTATTTGTCCTCCCAATCCAAAAGTAAAAGCATTTTTTAATAATTTGGGAACAACTGTAGAAATTAAAAATGAAAAATCTTCAATAAATTTTTGGTCAACGTCTGGAATGATGGCACCATTTTATGAGGTGTTAAGAGTTATGACTGATTGGCTGGTAAAAAGAGGGGTAAAAAGAAATAATGCTCAAAAATACATAACATCTTTATTTTTGGCTTTATCTCAAGATGCAGTCGTAAATTCAAAAGAAAATTTAAAAAATTTAGTTAAAGAATCTCAAACGCCTAGAGGGCTAAATGAACAAGGCGTTAAAGAATTAACCAAAGCTGGATTTTATAAATCTCTAGAAAAAACTTTAAATAGTATTCACAAAAGACTAAACAAATAAATCAAATGTCTGAAAATATTTTAGAGATTAATAATTTAAGTAAATATTTTGGTGGATTAGCTGCTGTTTCAGATTGTTCAATTAAAGTTAAAAGAGGAACAATCACAGGTATCATCGGTCCTAATGGATCTGGTAAAACAACTTTATTTAATTTAATTGCAGGAAACTTAAAATCTTCAGGAGGAAGCGTAACTTTTGATGATGAAAATATTACCGATGTTCCTTCCTATGAATTATTTTCTAAAGGGTTGTTAAGAACTTTTCAAATTGCTCATGAGTTTTCAAATTTATCTGTTCTAGAAAACTTAATGATGGTTCCAGGCAATCAATCAGGCGAAAAGCTAATGACAGCATTATTTAAACCAGGTTTAGTTGCAGAGGAAGAAGCCGCAGTTAAAGAAAAAGCAAAAGAAGTTGTTGAATTTTTAAACCTTGGACATCTTTCTAATGAACTCGCAGGAAATCTTTCAGGAGGACAAAAGAAATTATTAGAACTTGGAAGAACAATGATGGTGGATGCTAAATTAGTATTATTAGATGAGGTGGGGGCTGGCGTTAATAGAACTTTGCTTAAAGATCTTGGAACTGCAATAGAAAAACTTAATAAAGAAAAAGGTTATACTTTTTGTATGATCGAACATGATATGGATTTTATTGGAAGATTATGTGACCCAGTGATTGTAATGGCTGAAGGATCGGTTTTATTTGAAGGAACAGTTGAAGAAGCAAAAAAAGATGAAAAGGTTATTGAGAGTTATCTTGGAAGAGGATCAAAATTAAAGGATACAAACTAATGGCTTATTTTGAAGGAATAAAAATGACAGGTGGTTATGGAAATGGTCCAGACATTATTAGTTCGTGTTCTGTAAACGTTAATAAAGGAGAAATAGTTTCTATTTTAGGTCCTAATGGCGCTGGCAAATCAACTGCCATGAAAGCAATGTTGGGTTTATTAAATTTAAAATCTGGATCAGTAATTATTGATGGAAAAGATATTTCAAAATTATCACCACAAGATAGAGTTAAAGAGGGTATTTCTTTCGTACCCCAAACAAAAAATGTTTTTGCAGGCATGACTGTTGAAGAAAATTTAGAAATGGGAGCATTTCTTATGAAGGATGAAATTCAGAATATTATTGAAGAAATCTATGAATTGTTTCCGATTTTAAGAGAGAAAAGAAATCAAATGGTTGGAGAACTTTCAGGAGGACAAAGACAACAAGTTGCTCTTGGTCGAGCTCTAATGATTAAGCCGAGTGTTTTAATGTTAGATGAACCAACTGCCGGTGTATCACCAATTGTGATGGACGAATTATTTGATCATATTGTAAAAGTAAAAAGAACAAACGTTGCTATCCTAATGGTAGAACAAAATGCAAAACAAGCCTTAAGCATATCTGATAGAGGCTATGTGTTAGTTACTGGGGAAAATCGTTATTCAGGAACTGGAAAAGAATTATTAGACGATCCAAGAGTAAGAAGCTCTTTTTTGGGAGGGTAATATGGATTTTGTAAATGCAATAATTCTTTTATTAAATTATATTTTCATTCCCGCATTAACTTATGGTTCTCAGTTAGCACTAGGTGCAATCTTTGTTACTCTTATTTATGGAATTTTAAGATTTGCGAATTTTGCTACTGGAGACATGATGTCTTTTGGAACCATGGCAACGATTTTATTTACATGGTATTTTCAATCTTTAGGTGTTTCTTTAGGTGTTTTACCTACTGCTTTATTAGCTATCCCATTTGGAATTATTTTGATGATTCTTTACATGCTTTTAATAGATAAATTTGTATTCAAATATTATAGACATCAAAAAAGCCCTCCAGTTCAGTTTGCTATGGTAAGTATTGGAGTAATGTTTGTAACACAAGCTGTTGTAAGAATAATAATTGGACCTGGGGATAGAAGATTTTTTGATGGAGAAAAATTTATTATTAAAGCTCGTGAATTTAAAGAGATGACAGGTTTAAATGAAGGTCTTGCATTAAAATCAACTCAAGTAATAACTATTTTTGTTACAATAGTTTTAGTTTCTTTATTATTTTGGTTTTTAAATAGAACAAAAACTGGAAAGAGCATGAAAGCTTATTCGGATAATGAGGATCTTGCATTACTTTCAGGTATTGATCCAAAAAAAATAGTTTTAGTGACTTGGGTAATTGCTGGTATTTTAGCTACTATAGGTGGTGTTTTGTATGGTTTAGACAAAAGTTTCAAACCATTTACTTATTTTAACAATATGCTTCCTATCTTTGCTGCTGCAATAGTTGGAGGAATTGGAAATCCTTTTGGAGCTTTTTTAGGAGGATACGTTATAGCTTTTTCTGAAATTTTATTAACTTATGCTTATAAAAAATTCTTTATGTATATTTTACCAGAAAGTATGGAACCAAATAGTTTAGTTCAACTACTGTCTACAGATTACAAGTTTGCAGTCTCGTTCTCAATCCTGGTAATAGTTTTAATTTACAGGCCTTCAGGAATATTTAAGGGGAAAGTATTGTGAGAAAAAATTTAAATGTAATAGCAGCTTATAGTATCATGATAGTACTTATTCTTATGGTTGGGATATTTCAATCTTGGAATATAGCTTTATCAATATTTAATCTTTGTTTGATTTCTGCAGTAATGACGATGGGTGCAAATATTCAATGGGGATACGCTGGTTTAATTAATTTTGGAATTATGGGCTATACAGCTTTAGGCGGTTTAGCTGCTGTATTGATTTCTGTAGACCCTGTTCAAGAAGCTTGGAGGGCAGGAGGTTTTGATATTTTGATGTGCTTATGGCTTATCATTGTAATGGTTCTAGTTATTAGATTTATTTTGAAAAATTTTGAAAAATCAAAATTAAGAACCTATAGTATTGCAGCTCTTATCATAACAGGGATTATAATTATTAGAGTAACCGCAGAGCCAGGAATTGAAAAAATTGAAGCTGTAAATCCTGCAACAACAGGTTTTCTTGGAGGATTTGGTTTACCAATAATTTTTTCATGGGTAGTTGGAGCTCTTTTTGCGGGCGGATTAGCATTTATAGTTGGAAAAGTTGCTCTTGGTCTTAGAGCTGATTATTTAGCTATTGCTACACTTCTTATTTCAGAAATAGTTATTGCAATTATTAAACACGAAGATTGGCTCACAAGAGGTGTGAAAAACGTTATTGGATTAAAAAGACCTGCACCATATGAGGTAGATCTACAAACTACAGATTGGTTTATAAGCTTAGTTGAAAAGTTTAATTCAGGAAAATTAAGTGTAATTGATAATTTGGCTGATCGACAAGCTGCTTTAAACCAACTTGTAATTGAAGGCTCATCAGTATTTGTAAAACTATGTTACTCAGGATTATTCTTAGTAGTAGTTATTATTCTTTTAATTTTAACTCAAAAAGCTCTTTATTCTCCTTGGGGAAGAATGATGAGAGCAATAAGAGATAATGAGGAAGCTGCAAATGCAATGGGGAAAAATGTTGTTAAACAACACTTGTTAATTTTTATTTTAGGCTCAGCTATCGTTGGAATTGCTGGCGCAATGTTGGTTACACAAGATGGTTTGTTTACTCCAGGAAGCTATAGACCTATGAGATATACTTTCTTAATTTGGGTAATGGTAATTGTAGGAGGAAGTGGAAACAACTTTGGTGCAATTTTAGGTGGTTTCGTTGTATGGTTTTTATGGATTGAAGCTGCACCAATATCAATGTTTTTAATTAATTTCTTTACAGCAGGTATTCCTGAAACAAATGCAATTAAAGCTCATTTAATTGAAAGCGTTCCTTATTTTAGATTTTTACTGATGGGATTAGGATTGTTGTTTATAATGAGGTATCGACCTAAAGGTATACTTCCAGAAAAAATAGAAATAAAGTAAACATAATGAAATATATTATATTAGGTGCTGCTGCTGCTTGGGCTTTGTATATGGCTGATAAGTATTTATTCTTTTAATGAATAAAAATCTTTTGTTACTTATTTTAAGCCAGATTTTTGCTTTTACAGCTGCACCGGTTACCGTTTTTTTAAGTGGTATAATTGGTTCGAAATTTAGTCCAATAAAATCTTTAGCAACTCTTCCAATGGCTTTATCAGTCGTTGGAATTGCGTTATTTGCTTTTTTTGCTGCAAAGCTAATGAGTTTGATTGGACGAAAATTAGGATTTATTTATGCATCAATAGGCACATGTTTTGCATCTCTTTTAACTGCTTACTCAATAATAATAGAAAGCTTTGTCTTGTATAATTTAGGATGCTTTTTAATTGGCGGAGGAATAGCTTTCAGTCATCAATACCGTTTTGCAGCAGTCGAGGTTGTAGATAAGGATTATGCACCAAAAGCAATTTCTATCATTTTATTAGCGGGAATAGGTTCGGCTTTTATTGGCCCAAATATTGCAAACATTTCGAAAGGATTTATTTCAGATCATATGTATGCAGGTTCTTATCTTGCTCTTGCAGCATTATCTATTTCATCAATAATATTTTTATTTTTTTTTCAAGAAACTAAAAAGACATCAAACAATCAATATAAAACTGGAAGAAGTTTTTTAGAACTTATGTCACAACCAAGATTTCTACAGGCGCTTGTAGCTTCAGCTTTTGCCTATGCTGTAATGACTTTTTTAATGACAGCCACACCTATAAGTATGCACTTGATGGAGAAAATAAGTTTGTCCAAGACTGGATTTGTTATTCAGCTCCATATAGCAGCTATGTTTTTACCTTCACTAGTTACTGGAAATTTAATTAAAAGGTTTGGTCATAGTAAAATTATGCATATGGGAGTTTTATTGTTTTTAGTCACAATTATTACCAGTTTATTTGAACAAAACTTTATTAATTATTTGATTGCTCTTATTTTTCTAGGTCTAGGATGGAATTTTTTGTTTATTTCAGGAACGAGCTTACTTGTTTTGTGTTACAGAGAAGAGGAAAAATTTAGAGCTCAAGGGTATAATGATTTTATCGTTTACACTATTCAAGCAGCAGCGAGTTTGTCTGCTGGGGTGTTTCTAAGCTTAACTAGCTGGAAAACTATGAATTTAATATGTTTGATTTTTCTAATTATAATAGCTCTTTCTACTATAAGAGCTGATTTAAAAAAAAACCCCAGTAATTAAATTACTGGGGTTTTTGAATTAAGATAAAAAATTATCTTTGTTTTTTAGTTTTGAATTTTCCGCCTTTAACTTCTTGTTCTAAGAAAGAACCTTCAGCTTCACCAACTTCAGTAAAAGTTACTCCAGTAGCACCTTCGTAATTAATCTTTTTACCTTTTGCTAGTAAATCTAAACCTTTCTTAAGTTCACCTGGATAAATTTTAGTTCCAGGAGCGTTAGCAACATCCATTACATTTTTCGCAATTGATGCTCTATCAGCAGAGTTACCTGCTTGCATTGCAAGAACGATTAAAGCAGCTGCATCGTAAGATTCACCTGTGTAAGGACCAGAAGCTTCTACACCTCCAGCTTTTGCAACTTCAGCAAATATACCTGCACCTTTACCAGTAGAACCTGGTAATGATCCAAATGATTTGCTTAAATCTTTTCCGAATGCATCAACTAAAGATTGACCGATCATACCATCTGATAAAATAAATCTATCAAATGCACCAGAGTCTAAAGAAGCTTGAATAATTCCTTTTCCTCCTTGGTCAAGGTAACCAATAACTGCTACAGCATCACCACCAGCAGAAGCAAGAGTTGCTACTTCAGATGAGTAATCTGCTTTTCCATCTTCGTGAGCAGTTACAGTTGTAACTTTAATACCATGGGCTTCAACTGCTGCTTTATAAACATCAGCTAAACCTTTACCATAGTCATTGTTAGTATAAGTGATTGCAACACTTTTTACTTTTCTATCTTTAGTTATATCAGCTAAAATTTGACCACCTCTAGCATCAGATGGAGCAGTTCTAAAGAAGTATCCATTGTCATCTAGAGTTGTTAATCCTGGAGAAGTAGCCGAAGGTGAGATCATTACTACACCATTTGGTACAGCAACATTAGTTGCAATAGCACCAGTTACACCTGAACAGTCTGCTCCCATAATCGCAGCCACACCACCTGAAATTAAACCTTCAGCTGCAGCTGTTGCCGCTGCTGAGTCAACACAAGTTGAGTCTGCTCTTACTGGCTCAATTTTTTTTCCACCTAATAGCGAACCTGAATCAGAAGCTTCTTTAAATGCAAGCTCTGCAGATGCAGCCATAGCTGGAGTTAGAGATTCAATAGGACCAGTGAATCCTAAAATGATCCCCATTTTAATCGAATGTCCGTCTGCCATTACATTTGAACCAAAACTTGATACAAACATAAATACAGCGATAAATAGTTTTCTCATTATCTTCCTCTTTATTGTTAACAATTTATAAAAACCAATTTAAGTATGAATACAATCAATATTCAATGACAAAATTATCCTATTTTAGATAGCTTAATTGATGTTGTGAGTTATCTTATAGAGAAGGGGTCTAGAGAAGGTTCGTCTGATGTGTAGAACCAAGTTGTTTTTACTCTTGTGTAGTCTTTAATTGAGTCAATTCCTGCTTCTTTTCCATATCCACTATCCTTGATACCTCCAAATGGAGCTGAAGGAGAAATTAATCTATAAGTATTTACAAATGTTATTCCTGCTCGGATAGCATTAGACACCCTCATTCCTCTTGCGAGATCACTAGTATAAACACCTGAAGATAGACCATATTGATTATCATTCATTAATTCTATTACTTCTTTTTCAGTATCAAATTTCATGACCGATAATACAGGTCCAAAAAGTTCATTTTCAGCAGCTGGTAAATTATGATTTTCACACTCAATAATTGTTGGGGGAAAATAATACCCCTCATTTGAAAAAGGATGTCTTTTACCACCGCATTTAATTTTTCCACCTTGTTCAACAGTTAATTTAATATTTTTTTCTATTACTTCTAATTGTTTAAAGTTACTCAAGGGACCCATTTCAGTATCAGAGTCCATTGGAGCACCTATTTTAATTTTTTCTGCTCTAGATGCTAATTTATCTAAAAATTCGTTATAAATTCCTTTTTGTAAGTACAACCTTGAACCTGCTATACAACTTTGACCACTTGCTCCAAATATTCCAGCAGTTATTCCATTAATTGCATTTTCTTGTTTGGCATCATCAAAAACAGCTACAGGACTTTTTCCACCTAACTCTAAACTTACTTCAGATAAATTTTCTGCAGAATTTCTAATTATATGTCTTGCAGTTTCAGGACCTCCTGTAAAAGCTACTTTCTCAACCAAGTTGTGAGTAGTTAAAGCTTTACCGCATGGATCTCCAAAACCAGAAACTACATTTACTACACCTTTTGGTATTCCAGTTTCTTCAATTAACTTTGCAAACTCAAACATAGTTGCTGGCGCTAATTCAGAACATTTAATTACAACCGTATTACCCATAGCTAAAGCAGGAGCAACTTTTGTTGCAGTTAAAAACATTTGAGAATTCCAGGGAATGATAGCTGCAATAACACCTATTGGAATTCTTGTTGTGATTGCTTGGATATTTGGTTTATCTATTGGAAGAACTGTTCCTTCAACTTTGTCAGCTAAACCTGCGTAGTAATCATAATATTCTGCAATATATTTTGCTTGTTGATAAGTTTCTCTATACAGTTTTCCTGTATCAATCGTTTCAATCTTTCCTAATAATTCAGAATTTTCTCTGAGCTTATTTCCAATCGCTCTTAAATATTTTGCTCTATCTCTTGCAAGCATTTTTGGCCATTCACCTTCAAAAGCTTTTTGTGCAGCTTTTACAGCTCTATCAACATCATTTGCACTAGCTTCAGGTACTACAGCCCAAGGCTTATTATTTTCTGGATTTAAAGTTTCAAAAGTTTTTTTTGTATCAGAGTCTACCCACTGACCATCTATAAACATTTGATATTTTTTTAACTCAGGCATTATTTATATGTTTCATTATTACATTATTTACTTCGTCTGCATATTCAATAGTGCATAAATGTTTTCCATTTTTAATTTCAACATATGTTGAATTTTGTATATCTTTATTTAAATTTTTTGACATATCAGGCGTAGATCCTGGATCATCTGATCCTGTTATAATTAAGGTATTTGTTTTAATATTTTTTATCTTTTCAAGATTGTCCTCATAGTTTGCAAATACTTCATAAGCTTTTATAAAATTTTCTTGATCAATTCCTTTCTTATTAAGAATTTTCATAAAATCATCGTATAATTCAGGGTTTTGCTCAAGGTATTCATCTGAAAACCATCTCTTCATTGCCATTTGAGATATTGGCATATTTTTTTTTGCTAAATTAACTCTATCAATTACATTTTGTCTTTCTTTGGTTGTCCTTTTGTAAGTAGTGGAAATTAGAGTTAAGGAATTTAAATAATTTTCATATTTTGAGGCAAATTCAATTGCAATCAAAGATCCGATAGAAAAGCCAATTAAATTAAATTTCTCTATCTTTAGGTTATTTACTAAATTTGATAATTGATCAGTAAAATTTTCCATTGATAAATTTGGCTCTTTGAAGGGTGTTTTTCCATGTCCTAACAGATCGTAAGTTATAAATGAATTGTCTTTAAAAAATTCAATTTGTGGTTTCCACATTTGCTGATTTAAACCAACACCATGAATGAAGATTATTGGTAACGAATTTTTATTATTAAAATAATAATGATTTTGATTGTTATCAAAATTGTAAGACATCAATTATTTATCGATGCCCATCTCTTTCATGTCTTGATATCTATCACCTGTTCTTGCATGAGCTCGTCCAGTTGGAGCGCCTCCAATAGCAACAACTATCTCATCTTCATTAGGGGCATCGTGAATTGTAAATTCATGTGTTAGATAAAAAGGTCTTAATCCAGCATCAGTTTTATGCATCATTGGAATTGAAATTTTTGCACCTGCAGGACCTCTGGTATTTGTAAAACTTAAATAAGAAGTTCCCCCAACAGCATCTCTAAATTTATTTCCAAATCTTAAAGTATGAATAAATGCAGAAGCGTGTTCTATCTCACCATTTAATCCAACCATAGCAGCTTTTCCATAAGCTAAAATTTTTTCACCCGATCCAATTTCTTTTGTTAACTCTGGAACCAAAAGATCTCCTAATTGAGGCGCAAGATCTAATATTTCTGGTTTTAAATCTTCTACAAAACCTTTTCCGGCCCAAGGATTTTCTATTACAGCTGCAACTGAAACTAATAGAACAGGTTCTTTTGCTTTTTTTCCACCTTCAATAAAAGTTTTATCTACAAATTTTGCAAATTTTCTAATTTTTAAATCCATCTACTAGCTAGCTCTTTGTATGTTTGTATCTATTGGTTTTATATTTGGAATAACTTCTTCTGTAAATAACTTGATACTTCTCATACAGTCTTCATGTTTGATACCTGGAAAGTTAGACCAGACTTGTAAATTTTGAAGATTTAATTCTTGTTGAAGTTCTTTTATTTTTTCTATTACAAACTCAGGTGTTCCAAATAAAAGATTTCTTTTATGAAGAAATTCATAATTTAATAAATCTAGCTTGTTTTTTGTCTCTGGTAATTTTTCATCTGGATCCATATGATTTCCCAATCCTCTCCAATGGCAAACCCATCTCATATAATTAACTATATGTTCTCCAGCCATCTTTTCAGCTTCTTCCATAGTTTCTGCAACAAACATATCTCTAACCAAACTAATACCTTCACCCAGTGGTACATCTCTATTTTCAGCTTTAGATTTTGCCTCTTTATAAATTTCAAATCTTTTTTTCAAAGCTTTTACAGTTGGGATCCACATAATTGTATTAAGTCCATTTTCTGCTGCCCACTGAATTGATCTTTCTCCATCAACAACTTGAGAAATTGGTGGAAAGGGTTTTTGATAAGGTTTTGGTAAAACAGATATTTGTTTTAATTCATTTGTTTTTAAATCTACTACATTTTCTCTAGGAGGACTCATATCGTGCTGCCAAATAAAATTTGGTGAGGGATAAGTATAGAATTCACCTTTGTGAGAAAAGAAGTCCTCAGACCAAGCTTTTTTCATTATGTCCAATGTTTCAGAAAATAGTCTAAAATTTTTTGCTTGATCTTTTAAGTCAGCTTCTTTGTTCATGTTAATGGCTTCTCTTCCATAAACTCCTCTTCCAATACCAACTTCCACTCTTCCTTTTGACATTTGGTCAAGGGTAGCAATATCTTCTGCAAGTCTTATAGGATTATGAAATGTTATTACGTTGCAAGCTTGTCCTAAACGAATATTTTTAGTTCTTGCAGCAGCATCAGTACACATCATTAGTGGATTGGTGCAAGACTCCATTCCCTCATGATTAAAATGATGTTCGGTATACCAAATAGAATTCCAATTATTTTGATCACAATATTCAGTGATTTCTCTAGCTTCGTCTAGAAGTTGGGTATAAGGTTTTTTATCCCAATTAGTAGTATTGCAAAAATATCCAAAGTTCATAAAGCCTCCTTTAAAAATTAATTTAAAGACGACCGATCCCACTTTCGTAAATTTTTGAATTTATCGACGAGTTATGTATCGCTTTATAGTTAAACTTTATTATTACTAGCGTTGATATTCAATAAATTTCTTTAAGGATTTGTTAAGAAATTTCTCATAAATTGGACCATTATTTTTGAATTTGCTTCCATTTAAAAATGATTGGTTCATTTTGAAATCATAGGAAGGTTCAAAGAAAAAAGGAACAGAGAGTCTCTTACTTTTATTCCACAAAACTCTGTGATTAGTTGCTTTAAATTTTCCTTTGCTAAGAAACTCCAAAGCTCTACCAGTGTTTACTACTAAAGCTTTTTTGTTAAATGGTACATCATACCATTTTTTATTTTTTCTATTTTGTACCTGTAATCCACCTTTTCTATCTTGATAGAGAATTGTGAATATACCACTATCAACATGTGTTTCACATCCAAGAGCAACCCCATCTTGTTTAGATATTTCTACCGGTTTTGTCTGATTAGGATAATAATTAAATCTTAATGTGCTTAATGTTTTTAATCTTGAAAAAGCTACACTAGAAATATCAGGATTTTTTTTATTAAGTTTTATTACACTTTTAAATAAAGTTTCACTCAATCTATAAATATTATCGAAATATTTGTTTAAAATATTTATTGAACTTTTTTTAAAACACTCATCTAGATTAAGAAATTCTATGTATTGATTATTTAGATTTAAAGAATATTTTTTAGTTACTTTTAAATCACCTATATCTAAACCTTCTTTTCCATTCACATCATTAGGAAAATATCCCCTGTAAAGATTTTTATTTTTTTTATTCCATTTTTTAGGTGATAATTTTCTTTTCTTACTGTCTGGTAAATTAAAAAATTTATTCCCAACTTCGCATGTTTTTTTAATTTCTTTTAGATTAATTCCATGACCGGTAATTTGAAAAAAACCTACATTGATGCAAGCTTTTTCAATTTCTTTAATTGTTTTAAACGCATTTTGAGTTTCAAAATTATTTTTAATTAGTGAAGATATATTGATTGTAGGTATATAGCTTTTACTCATCTTCTTACAGGAGTTTCAGTTGCAATATATTGATCTCTAACTCGCTCTCTCATATAAATATAAATTCCAGCTGCTATTATGCAAGCAACTCCAATGAAGGTTCTAGCCGAAGGTATTTCGTTAAATAGAAAATAACCAGGAATCATAGACATTATAATTAAAGAATATTCGAACAATGAAACAACAGATGGTGAAGCAACTATATACGCTGAAAAAATACATACAAAAGCAATCGATGCAGCAAAACCAAAAAATAAAATAAACTTCCATGTATATTCAAAGTTTGAAAACCATTCTCTAAATATAAATTGAGTAGTGGGGTCAAAATTAGGATCATTAAGTTGACCATTACCCATAAAAACAAAGATAATAACACAAAGTATTAGTGCTATTATGTAGAAATAAAAAAGTTGAGTATTAACGTCATCTTTATCAGATGTATATTTTGTTATTGTCATTGAAGCTGCATAAAAAAATGCGCACAAAACTGGTAGTAGACTTTTATATTCAAAATCATCAAAGTTTGGATTTAAAACAATAAATACACCAATAAAACCAAACACAATTGCAGACCATCTTCTAATACCAATAAATTCTTTCAAAAAAAATTTTGCAAAAATTGAGACGAAAAATGGACATGAGAAAAATAAAGCATTTGCTGTAGCTAACGGCATATAGGTTAAAGAAATAAAGAATGCAGAAAAGGCTAAAAAATGAAGAATTACTCTAACAAACGTTAAAAAAGGATAATAGGTTTTTAAAGAAACTTTTTGACCTCTAAATTTGATGTAACAAAACAGCAAAATTGCAGCAACAAAATACCTTCCAAAGAAGATTTCATAAAGTGCCGCTTTTTCAAAAATAAATTTAATTAAAGAGTCTTGCATTGCAAACAAAGTCATTGCAGCAATAATTAGAAGAATTCCTTTTGAGTTATTGTCAGTGCTCATTATGCACCTATATCAAAAAAAAAATCTTTCGAATATTTAATTATTTCTTCAATTTAGAAGTGAATAGAAGACCTTCAGTTGAAAATTTTGATTTGTTTTGTTCAATAAAGTCTCTCATTATTTTTACTTTTTCTTCCTCAAATTCTGTGACTTTCCTTTTGCTTAAATCTATATACAGCGATATCCATTCCATAGATGCAGAAAGTTTGTTAGTTTTTTGAGAAATCATCTCCATTTTTAAATGTAATCTTTTTTTGTCATGGTCGAAATAGTTTAGATTAACATTTACTTTTTCACCTTCTTTAACTTCATTTAAGTATTTAGTATTTGTTTCAACAACCATAGTACTTCTATCAAGATTTTTTGCTGCAGTTCCTCCCATTTTAAATTTTTCAAGCGCAACTTCCCATGCTTGATCAAAAACAAGCACATAATAAGCCATGTTCATATGGTTGTTGTAATCAACCCATTCCTTTTTTACTTCGAAAGTTTTTAATAACACTTTATGATCTTGTTAATGAAGATTGTAATTCTTGGTTTGAAATGTATCCCTTTACATTTCCACTTTTATCAACCACTTCACAATTTGAATCTGAACAAACAATTTTTGGTAAAAAATCCTCAATAAACTCATCTTCATTTACTTTAATTAAGTTTGACTTATCTATGTCATTAGCTTGATCAGCAGTTTTCATAATAATTTTTGCCTTGATAACTTTTGCTCGGTTTACATCTTTTACAAAAGCTTTTACATAATCGTCAGCAGGGTTCATAATAATTTCCTCAGGAGTTCCTACTTGAACTAATTTTCCAGAATTTAATATCCCAATATGATCTCCTAATCTTAATGATTCATCTAGATCGTGCGTAATAAATACAATTGTTTTTTTTAATTCTGCTTGAAGATCAATTAATTGTTTTTGCATATCACTTCTAATCAGAGGATCTAGAGCGCTGAAAGCTTCATCCATTAACATAATATCTGTATCAGTAGCTAATGCTCTTGCTAAACCAACACGTTGCTGCATTCCTCCCGATAATTGAGCAGGGTATTGATTTTCAAAACCAGTAAGACCAACTGCATCGATTTTTTCCATCGAGATTTTATTTCTTTCATCTTCACCTTTCCCTTGCATTTCTAATCCATAACCAACATTTTGAATTACTGTTTTATGTGGGAATAAACCAAATCTTTGAAACACCATACTCATTTTATGTCTTCTAAATTCAATAAGCTTATCTTTATCAAGCGACATTACATTCGTACCCTCTACTAAAATTTCGCCATCAGTTGGATCGATTAGTCTATTTAAATGTCTTATTAGTGTTGATTTCCCTGATCCCGATAAACCCATACAAACAAAGGTTTCTCCTTCTTCAATTTTAAGCGAAACATTATCTAATCCAACGGTATGACCAGTTTGCTCTAAAATTTCATCTTTTGTTGCACCATTTTTTACCATTGGTAGTACAGAGGATGGGTTGTTTCCAAAAATTTTGTATACGTTGTTGATCTCAATTTTTGACATGATGCAATGTTGTAACAGTTACAATCATCATATGTAAAACAAATATTATACAACTTATAATTGTTTTAATAAATAACAGTTGTATTTATTTGCTTTTACTTATTTTTTAAATAAGAATTTTATTTATGGCGCAAACAGATAAAGATGTGCGACTAGAGTTGTCTGCTCTCTATAGAATTTTACATATGTACGGTATGACTGATCTTGCAAATCAATGTGCAGGCGCAAGATCTGCTGAAGATAAAAATTGTTCTTTCGTTCATCCATATGGAATGTTTTATGAAGAAATTACTGCTTCATCTTTAGTTAAAATTGATCAAAACGGAAAAAAACTAGATTCAGATGGACCTTGGTTAAACGATGGATGCATTAATCTTGCTCAATGGATTTTTAATAAAAGAGACGATGTAAATTTTTATGTTCACGGACATGCCAATGATGTGATGGCAGTTGGTGGAACTAAAGAGGGTTTAATGTATCTCTCACAGGCCGCAGTTTATTTAAATCATCTTGTTGGATACATTGATTATGAATTTGTTGAGGACAAAGAATTTGGAAGCAAATTTGAAAACCTAATTAGCAAACACGATATTTTGATTACTAGAAATCATGGATATTACACAGTAGGAAAAACAGCAGCAGAAGCATTTTTCAGAGCTTATTATCTGGAGCAAGCATGTTCAGTTCAGGTAAAAAATCTTGCTATGGGTTTAAACAAGCATGAAATAGATAAACAGAAAGCCGCATATTTCTGGGAAAACATGAGTGACTCTGATGATTATAATTATGATGGAAAAACGGAGTGGGCTGCTTTATTAAGAAAACTAGAGAGAGAACATTCAAATTATAAAAATTAATGGAACAAAATTTTACAATTAAAAATATAACTAAAAATTCTACAAATTTAGAAGTTGACTGGAGCGATGGAAAAAAAAGTAAATTTAATTATTTATGGCTAAGAGACAATTGTCCAACTGCACACGATAAAGACTCACGTCATAGAATGTTTAATATTTTAAAAGTATCAAACAATATTAATCCAAAAAAATTTGCGGTAAATAATGAAGGTAAACTTGAAATTGAATGGAGTGAAGGTGACCACATTAGTTATTACGACCAAAATTGGTTAAGAGAAAACTGCTATACAATAAAAAACAATCTAAAATATAAATCTCCTTATCAACTTTGGGATAACTCTTTACAAAACGACTTGAAGTCAATCGAGATTGAGCATGATGAAATTATGAGTTCAGATGAAGGACTTATCAGATGGTTAGAGCTTTTACATCATACTGGGATTGCTATAGTAAAAAATGCTCCAACTGAAAATAACTCTGGCTTTAAAATTTTAAATAGAATTAGCCATACCAGAGAAACTTTTTTTAAAACACCATTTGAAGTAATTAACATTCCTAAACCAAATAATTCTGCCTACACAGCACATGCCCTAAGAAATCATATGGATTTACCATGGTTTGAAACACCACCTGGTTACCAATTTCTTCATTGTTTAGTTAATTCTGCAACAGGAGGAGACTCGTCCGCCGTAGATGGCTTTGCAGTAGCAGATTATTTAAGAAAAAATGAGAAAGAAATATTTGATACGCTAGTAAATGTTCATTTAAAATTTAGAGATATGGATTATACACAAGAGTCTGTTAGAAGTTATTACGCACCCGCGATATCTCTTACAAAAGATAATGATTATCATGATATTCGGTTCAGCGTAGCAACTATGGATGCTTTAGATTGTCATCCTGATTTGATGGATAAAGTTTACAAAGCTCATCACCGATTTGGAAATTTACTTCATGACGATCAATTCCAGATTAAATTTAGATTAGGACCAGGTGATATTTTTTCTTTTAACAATAGACGATTATTGCACGGTAGGACTGAATATGATCCAAACTCAGGACATAGACATTTACAAGGTTATTACATGGATAGAGATGAAATTATTGGAAGACTAAGATATTTAAAAAATTCTGTTAACTCCAACCAGTAACATTCTTTACTTCAAGATATTCCTCAAGGCCCCAAACACCTCCTTCTCTACCATTACCTGATTGTCTGTAACCACCAAATGGAGTTCCGGCATCTGCACCATTTCCATTAATGTAAACACAGCCTGATCTTAATTTTTTAGCAACACGATGTGCTTTTTCTTTATCTTCAGTTTGCAAATAATTTCCAAGACCATAAGAAGTATCGTTTACGATATTGACAGCCTCATCTTCAGTTTCAAAGGGAATTATAGATAATACAGGTCCAAAAATTTCTTCTTTAGCAATTCTCATGTCATTAGTTACATCTGTAAATATAGTTGGTTTGATAAAGTATCCTTTGTTCAAACCGTTTGGTAATTCAGGTCCACCTGCTGCAAGAGTTGCGCCTTCAGAAATTCCACTTTCAATAAGATTTATAATTTTATCATATTGAATTTTAGAAATTACTGGTCCTATATGATCTCCTTTTTTTGAAGCCTGATCTACTTTAATTTTGTTTGCTTCATCTACTGCTTCTTTAACAGCTCTTTCATAAATTGATTTCTCAACCAGCATTCTTGTTGGTGCATCGCAAGATTGACCAGAATTGCTCATTACATTTCGAATGCCATCTCTTACTGCATCTTTATAACTGTCAGCAAAAACAATGTTTCCACCTTTACCACCTAATTCAAGACAAACTCTTTTAATTGTTTCTGCAGCGTTTTTTGAAATTAATCTTCCTGCTCTTGTTGAACCTGTGAAAGAAACCATATCAATATCAGGGTGGCTTGAAATGTAAGTTCCCACTCCTGCACCGTCTCCATTTACCAAATTAAATACACCTTTTGGAAAACCTGCTTCATCAATCATTTCTGCAAATAGCATTCCAGAAATAGGAGCAATTTCTGATGGTTTTAAAATCATTGTACATCCAGTTGCGAATGCAGGAACGACTTTTAAAGCAATTTGATTAATTGGCCAATTCCATGGTGTGATTAATCCACAAACTCCAATTGGCTCATAATAGATATGATTATTTGATTTATTATCAAAGTGTTCATCAAATTTAAAATTTTTTAATCTTAAAATGAAATCATCTAAATGATCTTTCCCTGAAGCTGTTTGAACATCCGTTGCCCAATCCATTGGTGCACCCATTTCAAGAGAAATAGCTTCAGCCATTTCATTAAATCTTTTTTTATAAACTGATGATAATTTTTCAAGTAAACTGAGCCTTTCTTCCTTGCTAGTTTCTTTCCAAGTCTCAAAGGCATTTTTTGCTGATTTAACAGCTAAATCTGTATCCTCTTTTGAACCTAAAGAAATAACAGCAAACGGGTCTTCATTGCATGGATTAATTACGTCAAAATCATTTTTTTTAATTGGATCAACCCAATGACCATTTATGTAAAATTTTCTTTTATCTAACATTTTTTATCTTAACACATTAATTAAATTTCATATCCTTTTTCCTCAGGTTCATTATCAACCAACTCATCAGGAAAACCATTTGCTCTAAAATTAATATTATTTAAATCCTCCATCCTTTTCACAATCATTGATGACCAAGCTCTTGAACCATATTTTTTTTGACCATCTTTAAAAATTTCAACTATTTGTGGAGAAATTTCTAAAGGAGCGTTCAGTTTTTTTGCAAGATTGTCAAATAGACTTGTGTCCTTTAAAACCAAATCCATTGTAAAATTTATATTATAAGATCCATTTAATATAACCTGACTTTCAGTTTCATGCACAAATGAATTACCAGAGGAAATAGCAATTCCTTTATAGGTTTTTGCTAAATCTAAATTAGATTTTTTTGCTACAGTCCAAGCCTCACCTAATGCAACTAAATGTGCAGATGCTAGATAATTTGTAATTACTTTTAATACACTTGCTGTACCAAGCTCACCAGTGTGCAATATTTTTCTACCCATAACAGTTAATGCAGGTAAAATTTTTTCAAATGCTTTTCTTTCTCCACCCACGAATATAGCAATATTACCTGTTGCAGCTCTATGACATCCACCACTCACTGGTCCATCCAAAGGGATAGCTTTTTTTTCTATTACTTTTTTTCCAAGTCTTTTTACTTCATTTTCGTCTGTGGTACTCATTTCTAGCCAAATTTTCTTTTCTGATAAACCATTTAGAATTCCACCTTCACTTTCCATAACTTCTGCAGAAACCTCAGGAGAAGGAAGAGAGGTAATGATTAAATCGGATTGTTCAGCTAATTCTTTTGGAGACTTTGCAACTTTAGCACCTAAGTCTTTCAAAGAATTTGTTATAGTTTCATCTAAATCTCTTACTGTAAGATCAAAGTTATTTCTTAATAAACTTCTCGCAAGTTTTCCTCCAACATTACCTAAACCAATAAATCCTATTTTCATTTTATTTCCTCTTCTTTTTTGTTTTTTGTAAATACAATTAAAATCACACCAACTATGATTATTGCACCACCTATAAATAATTCTGGAGTTGGTTTTTCTCCTAAAAGAAAAATAGCAGCTAATAAACCTGTTGGTGGTATCCCCATAGTTACAATCGGTAGTACTTTATAAAGTGGGTTGTTTTTCAAAACATAATAGAAACAACCATAAGTAATTGGTTGCATGATGAAACCTATATAAATTGCAATAATCCAATGATCAAATTTTGCATTTGTTAAATAATTAATTGTGTTTCCATCTATTATTGAAGATAATATCACTAATATTGGTCCAGAGAATAAGGCTAACCAAGCAACTAACGCTAAAGGATTTATTTCTTTGCTTAATGGTTTAACCATAACTTGTCCAAGAGCCCATACAGCTGATCCTAATATTGTAAGACCAATTCCAATAAATTTTCCATCCAAGTTAGGAGATCCAGTTAAAATGTAAACACCAACAAAAGCGATAGCTATACCAATCAAAGCTCTAATAGTTGGTTTTTCTTTAAGAATGAAGTAAGCAAAAATAACTCCAAACGGAACTTCTGTTTGGACTAAAAGAACTGCTGCCGATGCATCAATTAAATCTAACCCTGAATAAGTAATGCTATATTGTAAAGTATTAGCGACTAATGATGCAGCAAATATTCTTTTTAAATAACCTTTTGGGATTGGAAACCACCATATCAACAATAATGCTGCAAAAGTAAATCTTATGCCCATCAAAAGAATAGGAGGAAAAGATTCAAATGCTGGTTTAGCTATTACAAAACCAAAGCCTAAAAAAATAGGCACCAAGGACGCTACAAAAGTATCTTTTATATTCATACCTATCTTTTATATTAATGATTATTAAAGAACTTCTGATATATTCACCTTTTAAAATATGAATTCAACAAAAATAGATCCCAAATATATTACTAAATCAAATCCAAGAATTGGACTTATTGCGCTTGCAAGCGATTTTATGATTGAAAGAGATTTTATAAACGTAATTAAAGACAGAGAAGTTGATTTCTTTGTAAATCGTATCGAATGCTATAACCCACTAACAAAAGAAAATTTGATCAAAATGTCAAATAAA
This sequence comes from Candidatus Pelagibacter sp. FZCC0015, assembly GCF_007833635.1. Lineage (NCBI taxonomy): Bacteria > Pseudomonadati > Pseudomonadota > Alphaproteobacteria > Candidatus Pelagibacterales > Candidatus Pelagibacteraceae > Candidatus Pelagibacter > Candidatus Pelagibacter sp. FZCC0015. The sequence continues at coordinate 185,847 of NZ_CP031125.1, read as the reverse complement.
GTAACTGAGGTAACAAAAGATATATTACCTGATCAGGATATCGATTGTGTTGTTTATGGCTGCACATCTGGAACAATAGCCGCAGGTTATGAATCTATAGAGAAAAAAGTAAAAGCTGCAAAACCTATGGCAGAAGTGACAACACCAAGCACCGCTGCAATTAAAGCTTTAGAGAAGTTAAATATTAGTAAGATAAGTCTATTTACACCTTATAGCAAAAAACTTAACGATGAAGTTTTGGAATATTTTAAAAACGAAGGATTTGAAGTTACTTCAAATTCTTATTTTGATATAGAAGCAGATTACGATATCGGAAAAGTTGACCAGAATTATTTATATAATGTTCTATCTGAAATAGATTTAAATGGGGCTGAAGCACTCTTTGTTTCTTGTACTGCTTTACCAGTATTGCCAATTATTGATAAATTAGAGAAAAAATTAAATACTATAGTTTTATCTAGTAATCAGGCTTTAATTTGGGACACTCTTGTTAAAATAAATAAAAATAACTCTGTCGAGGGATTTGGTAAATTATTTAAAGAAAATTAATGTTGTTCACAAAAGAAGAATATAAACAAAGATTAACAAAAGTTAAAAAAATGATGCAAGAAAAAGGCATCGATCTTTTAATCTCACATGACACTAATAACATGAATTACCTAACAGGTTATGATGCTTGGTCTTTTTATTATGCTCAATGTGCAATTGTTCATATAGATGCAGAAGAGCCTCTATGTTTTGTTAGGGCTCAAGATGCGGGTGGCGCATATATTAAAACTTATTTAAAGGATGAGAATATTTTAGTTTATGACGAAAATTATATCCATACTTGGCCAAAACATCCTTATGATAATTTGGTAGAGATTATAAAAGAAAGAAAATGGGATAATTTATGCATTGGATTAGAAATGGATGCGCATTACTTCACTGCGTTTTGTTATGAGAAAATAAAGCAAGGATTACCTAATGCAAAAATCAAAGATAGCGATCGTCTAGTTAATTGGGCAAGGTTAGTAAAATCAGATGCTGAAATAGGTTTCATGAAATCTGCTGCAAAAATTTCTGAAAAAGGAATGAAAACTGCAATGGAGGTTATTAAACCAGGTGTCAGACAGTGCGATGCAGTGGGTGAAATTCAAAAAACTTTATTCTATGGAACAGAAGAATTTGGAGGAGAATATTCTAGTATTGCAACATTACTTCCAACAGGGAAGGGTACTTCAGCTTCACATTTAACAGCAACACAAGATAAATTTGTAGAAGGAGAGGCTACAATTATTGAATTATCTGGAGTTTATAAGAGATATCATGCTCCAATGGCAAGAACAGTTCTGCTTGGAAAACCCAATCAATTAAAGATTGATACAATGAACAAAACAATTGAAGCTTTAAATGCAGGCATAAGTCAAATTAAGCCTGGGAATACAGCTGATGATGTTGCACAAGCTTTTTGGAAAATTTTAGATAAATACGGAATAGAAAAAAAATCTCGAACAGGTTATTCAATAGGAATTGGTTATCCTCCTGATTGGGGTGAGCATACTCTTAATATTTATAAAGGAGATATGACAGTTTTAGAACCTAATGTTTGCTTTCATATGATAGCAGTGATGCAGTTCGGTGATTGGGGTGTTGAAGCATCTGAGGCTATAAGAGTTACAGAGAATGGATCAGAATTGTTATGTAATTTTCCAAAAGAGCTTCATATTAAGAGTTAATTAGCTATTGAAATCTATTTACACAAATGTTTTATATTCACCTTTATGTCTAAAAATCCAGAGTTTGTTAAATTCGATAAAGTAGATAAAAGTTATGACGGCAAGGTTCTTGTCGTCAAAGATCTTCAATTAGATATTGCAGAAGGTGAATTCATAACAATGCTTGGTCCATCTGGTTCAGGTAAAACAACTTGTTTAATGATGTTGGCTGGTTTTGAAACTCCAACTCATGGTGAAATATTATTAGATGGAAATATAATTTCGAATATTCCTCCACATAAAAGAGGGATCGGAATGGTTTTCCAAAACTATGCATTGTTCCCACATATGACAGTTTATGAAAATTTGGCTTTTCCATTAAGAGTAAGAAAAGTTGAAAAAGATGAAATAGATAAAAAAGTTGATAAAGCATTATCTATGGTTTCATTAAGTGGTTTCGAAACTAGAATGCCTGCTCAACTTTCTGGTGGTCAGCAACAAAGGGTAGCAGTTGCAAGAGCCCTAGTATTTGATCCAGCAGTAGTACTAATGGATGAACCTCTAGGAGCATTAGATAAAAATTTAAGAGAAAGCATGCAATATGAAATAAAACATATTCATGAAAGTATTGGTGTAACAGTTGTGTATGTAACTCATGATCAAAGTGAGGCATTAACTATGTCAAACAGAATTGCAGTATTCAATGATGGAAAAGTTCAACAGCTTTCAAATCCAGCTGAGCTTTATGAGAAGCCAGTAAATTCTTTTGTTGCTGAGTTCATAGGTGAGAACAATACTTTCAATGGTGAAGTTGTGGATATAGATAAAGATAAATGTAAAGTTAAATTAGCAAACTCAGAAATATTAGCTAATCCAATTTCTGTTAAGTCTAAAGGTGAGAAAACAACAGTCTCATTAAGACCTGAAAGAGCATTGATAAATCCAACTGATAAGATGGATAATATGTTTACTGGGAAGATTGAGGAAGTAATTTATCATGGTGATCATACAAGAGTTAGATTAAATCTTTTAGGAAGTTCTGAGTTTATTCTTAAAGTTCCTAACAGTACATCCAATTTAGAATTAAAAGTTAGTCAAGATATAAATATTGGGTGGAATAGTGTTGACGCTAGAGCATTAGACCCAAAATAATTTCAATTAAAAATATGTATATCTAATATACATTTTAAAGACAAAATCAGCTGTTGACTTCACTTTATCTATTTGTTGTACTTTTACTTATATAAATTAATTTATATCAACGTTTAAACGGAGGAATAATGAAAAAACTAAGTAAATTATTACTAGCTCTTTCTTTTGTTGTATCTCTTACTTCTTCAGCCTTTGCTGTTACAATAGCATCATGGGGTGGAGCTTACACAGAGTCTCAAAAGCTTGGGTATGGTGATCCTACTGCTAAAGCACTTGGAATAGAAATCAACTGGGTTGACTATTCTGGTGGTTTATCAGAAATCAAAGCACAAAAAGAAGCGGGTGCTATAACTTGGGATATCATAGACTTATTTGCATTCGATACTATTAACGGATGTGACGAAGGTTTATTTGTTAAATTTGATTTTGATAAAGACTTCCCAGCTGCACCAGATGGAACTCCTGCAAGTGAAGACTTCTTCACAGGAATGCCAAGTGAATGTGCTGTAGGTAACATTTTATATTCTTGGAACTATGCTTTTGATACAAGAGCATTCGGTGGTAAAGAGCCTAAAACAATTAAGGATTTCTTTAACACTAAAAAATTCCCTGGAAAAAGAGCAATCTACAATAGTGCTTTAACTAATTTAGAAATCGCTTTAGCTGCTGACGGTGTTAAGTTAGGTGACGGTGGAACTAGAGTTTATAGAAAACTTTTAGAAGAAGGCGGAATTGATAGAGCTTTAAACAAGATTAAAGAACTATGTACAGATCCAAATGGTGGATGTGTATTCTGGTCTGCAGGTGCTCAACCACCTGAATTACTAGTTGCTGGTGAAGTTGTGATGGCAACTGGTTGGAACGGAAGATTCTTTAACGCTGAAGTTGGTGAAGGTGCTCCAATTAAACAAGTATGGGATGGTCAAGGTCTTGACTACGAATACTTTGCTTTAGTTAAGGGTGGTCCAGATGAAGCAAATGCTAAAAAAGCTTTAGCTATGATGACTAACACAGAGATGTTAGCTGGTAGTGCGAAGTATATTGCATATGCTCCATGGAGAAAATCTTCTCTTGATGTTATCACTGCTGGTGAGCCATGGTACAAAGATGGCAAAACAGAAATGATGCCTCAAATGCCAACAGCTCCTGCTAACACTAAAAACTATTTCTTAGTTGACCCATTTTTCTGGGCTGACTATGGAACAGAGATTGGTGAGAAGTGGGAAGCTTTCAAAGCAGGCCTATAATTTCAGTTTTAATCACTGAATTTATATAATATATTTAGGGCGGTTATCTAATAACCGCCCTATTTTTTTATGAGCTCTGAAACAAAACAAATTTTAACAACTGACGGAATACCACTTGAGGTCAGTTTAAAAAAAGCTGAACGGAAGAATAAGATTAAAGCATTTCTTCTAGTAGCTCCTTTATTATTATTTTTGATCATCACTTATATATTTCCAATTGGAGAAATGTTTACAAGAAGTATTGATGACAAAATGATTACTAATATGCTTCCAAAAACATTTAAGGAAATGGAAAGTTGGGATGGACAAGAGTTACCACCTGAAGAGGTTTTTTCTGCTTTTTATTATGATTACAAAGCTCTTGTTGAGAAACAAGAACATGGAAAACTTGGCCAAAGATTAAATAAAGAAAAAAACGGTTTTAATTCAACAACTAAAAGATTGTTTAGAAATATTAAAAGAAAAAAGATAGATGAAAGTGTCAGCATCAAAGAACAGATGATGAAGGTCCATAAAAATTGGGGTAAAGTCGAGTATTGGCAGGCTATAAAAAGAACAGCACCACCTTATACATTAGCTAAATATCTAAAAGGTATGGACATGTACTATGCTGCTGATGGAAGTATTGCTCAAGTAGATGAAGATAGAAGAATTCATAGAATTTTGTGGTTAAGAACGCTTGAAATTGCGTTTTTTGTAACAGTATTCTGTTTTTTAATGGGATATCCTATAGCTCATTTACTCGCAACATTGCCAATGAAGTATTCAAATTTATTAATGATTTGTGTTCTACTACCTTTTTGGACTTCATTATTAGTTAGAACTGCAAGTTGGATGATTTTGCTACAACAACAAGGGGTCGTTAATGATTTCTTTGTTATGATAGGATTGGTTGCAGACGATAGCAGGCCTGAAATGATGTACAATAAAGTTGGAACTTATGTGGCGATGACACAAATATTATTACCTTTTATGGTTCTTCCACTTTACAGTGTGATGAAAACAATCTCACCTAGTTTAATGAGAGCAGGAAAATCTTTAGGAGGAACTCCTTTCGTAGCATTTTGGAAAGTTTATTTCCCATTAACTATTCCAGGTATAGGAGCGGGATGTTTGTTAGTATTTATTTTGGCAATTGGGTATTACATTACTCCAGCATTAGTGGGTGGAGCATCAGGAACTTTAATTAGTAATCAAATTGCATTCCATATGAAACAAACTTTAGATTGGAGCTTTGCCTCTGCAATGGGATTAATGTTGTTAACTGGTGTTTTAGTTATTTATTGGATTTATAATAAACTAGTTGGAGTAGATAATATTAAATTAGGATAAATATGGCATTACCAAGTTATACAGAAACGCGTTATAGAATTTGGCATTATGTTTATTTAACTATTTGTGCATTTGTGTTTTTCTTTTTAATTGCGCCACTATTTGTAATATTTCCATTATCGTTTAATGCCGAGGAATTTTTAGTTTTTTCTGAGGGAATGAAGAATCTTGATCCTGATGCTTTTTCTTTAAGATGGTACAAAGATATGATTTATGGAACTAAAAATCCTTGGGGATTAGCTGCAAAAAATAGTTTTATTATTGCAATATTTGCAACCATTGGTTCAATAATTTTAGGTACTTTGGCGGCTTTAGGATTGAGTAGTAGGCACATGCCTTACAAAGGAATTATAATGGCTACTCTTATTTCTCCAATGATTGTTCCATTAATTATATCAGGTGTTGCAATATTTTTCTTTATGGCAAAGGTTGGTTTAGCAGCAACGCATACAGGAATAGTTTTTGCTCATATAATACTAGGAACTCCATTTGTTGTAATTACTGTAACTGCAACATTATCTGGATTTGATCACAGTGTAACAAGAGCAGCAGCGAGTTTAGGAAGTAATCCAGTAAACACATTTATGAAGATTACTCTTCCATTAATATTACCTGGAGTTATTTCAGGAGGATTATTTGCTTTTGTAACTTCATTTGACGAAGTTGTAGTTGTCTTGTTTTTAGCAGGTTTAGAAAATACAACTATTCCTGTTCAGATGTGGACTGGTTTAAGAGAACAATTGAGCCCGACAATTCTTGCAGTAGCAACTTGTTTAATTCTTTTATCAACTTTAATTCTTGTAACTGCTGAATTATTAAGAAGAAGATCTGAGAGATTAAGAGGAATAAATAGATAATTTACCCAAATAATTTATTCATATATAGAAGTTACTATGGAAATTAAAAAAGTTGTAGTTATTGGTTCTGGTACAATGGGTAGTGGGATAGCTGCCCACTTATGTAATGCAGACGTACCAGTTACTCTTTTAGATTTAACAACTGAAATCAGCGAAAAAGCTAGAGAAAGAATTCATAAATCTAGACCTCCTTTGCTAATAGATAAGAGCAAAATTACCAATATTAATGTTGGAAATATTGAAGAAAATTTTGACGTAGTAAAAGATGCAGATTGGGTGGTAGAGGCAGTAGTAGAAAGAATTGATATTAAACATAATATTTATGAAAAGATATTTAAGAATAGAAAAAAAGGTGCAATAGTTTCATCAAATACATCATCAATTCCAATTAAAGTTCTATCAGAAAAACTAAATGACGAAGAAAAAAAAGATTTTTGTATCACTCACTTTTTTAATCCTGTCAGATACATGGGATTGTTAGAAATTGTTAAAAACGAAAATAACGACTTAAATAAAATTAATTCTTTAAAGAAATTTTGTGAAGTTGAGCTTGGTAAAGGAGCTATAATCTGTAATGATACCCCAGGGTTTTTAGGTAATAGAATTGGTGTTTATGCTATGCAGGTTGCCATGACGGAAGCATTCAAAATGAAACTTTCAATTGAAGAAGCGGATGCAGTTTTTGGTAGACCAATGGGTATACCTAAAACAGGAGTATTTGGATTGTATGATCTGATTGGAATTGATTTGATGGCTGATGTATTAAAAAGCTTTATAAAGGAACTTTCTGATAAAGATGAATTTCAAATTGTTGCAAAAGAAATTCCATTAGTAAAAAAATTAATTGAGACAGGTTACACCGGTCGTAAAGGAAAAGGTGGCTTTTATAGAATGAATAAAAGTGGAGATCAAAAAATTTTAGAAGCAATTAATTTAGAAACAGGAGAGTATTCAGCAACAAAAAAAATAGATTTAGCAATTGAGACTGTTGACATCAATAATTTAATTAATCGAAAAGATAAGTATGGTGAGTATGCTTGGATTGTAATTTCAAAAATAATTAAATATGCATCTTCACTGGTTCCAGGAATTACCGATAAGTTTAATGATATCGATGAAGCTATGAGACTTGGTTTTAATTGGGCAATGGGTCCTTTTGAAATGTTGAAATCGATAGGAGTTAATAATTTCTTTGAAAGAATTGATAGCTTTGAAAATAATAAATTTTTAGAAAATTTATCAAAAACAAAAGATGAAAATTTCTATGGAGAAAGACAAATTTATACAGACATTCAAACTTTAGGAAAAATAAGACCATTAGCAATTAAACTGGATAAAAATAATTCAGCTGAAATTCATCGATTTAAAGATTTTAATATTGTTGAATTTACAACAAAAGCTTGTGCATTAGATTATGACTCAATGGATGCACTGAAAAATGCAACTGACAAACCCTTAATAATAATTAATGAAAGTATGCAATTTTCAGCAGGTGTAAATTTAAGTTATACTATGAATTTTGCTGATAAAGGAGATTTTAAATCAATTGAAAAATTCATTAAGTATTTTCAAGATACATGCAAAACTTTAAAATACTCTAAGTACCCAGTTGTATCAGCTCCCTCTGGACTTACGCTTGGAGGAGGTTTTGAGGTTTTAGTTCAAAGTAATTTTGTTGCCTCACACACAAATTTAGTTATTGGATTAGTTGAAACTATTGTTGGATTAGTTCCAGCAGGTGGGGGATGTAAGGAAATGTTGTGGAGATGGTCACAAACAGAAGAAGCAAAATCAGACCCAGATTATGCACCACTAAAAGTTTTTGATATTATTGGTTATGCTAAAACAGCTACATCTCCAATCGAGGCTGAGCCATTAAAGTATTTAAGACCAGACGACAAAAAAATAATGAATAGAAACAGTCTTTTTGAGGAATCAAAAAATTTAATTGATCAAAATAATGATTTTGTTCCTCCAGAAGAGTGCAAATTCAAACTTTCTGGAAAGCCGTTGAAAGATAAAATGGTTAAGGTTTTAGAGAAATTATACAACGAAAAGGTAATTTTAGATCATGGTATGCATGTTGGAACTGAACTTGCAAACGTTTTAAGTGGTGGAGACACTACTATTGAAAAAGAATTGTCAGAGGATGATCTTTATAAATTAGAACTAGACTCTTTTATGAGATTGATAGAAACAAAACAAACTCAAGAAAGAATTAAACACACATTGTCGACTGGCAAACCTTTGGTTAATTAGAATTAAACATTCTCAGGGTTTTAATATAATCAGGTCTTAAAACATAAATTGCTTTATTACCTGTTTTAATTTTAGTTAATATATCTAAACCATAAACTACTTTACCAATTGGAGTATATTCACCTTGATAAATTGGAATTTCTTTTAATGTAATAAAGAATTCACTATCTTCTGTATCAAATTCTGTTGCTCTAGCAAAACCTACACTTCCCTCTGTAAATTTAAAATCATCGCTCAGTTCTGATTTTAACAATCCTAATCCAGACTTTCCGCTACCAATTTTGGAATAATCTAAATTATTTATATTTCCATACTCAATATCTCCAGCTTGTACAAAAGTATTTTCTGAAACTTTATAAAAAGCAGAACCATCATACATTTTTTGTTCAATTAAAATTTTAAATCTTTCTACCGCTTTTGGAGAAATATCTGGATAAAGTTCAATTATTACATTTCCACACTCAACATTCATTACTGCAATATTATTTGGTTCATTAAAATTAAGTTTACTTAAATTATTTTTTCCAACAAATAGACATTTATTTTTTAATAAAAAAAAAGATGTAAAAGCAAAAATTGAAAGACTAATTAAAAATATAAATAAAATTTTTTCTGATTTTGAGGCTTTAATAGTTTTAATCATAAAATATTTTTATCTATTTTAGCTAAGTTTAATTTTATAAAATTCACTTTGTTATTTAGGATTTTGTCGCTATTAATTTTATCTTCAATTGTTTCTTTATCAGTCATTAAAAATGAAAAAATTTCAGCCATATCCTCAGATGGGATAGATTTAGAATATTCTGTTAAAAAACCATCAGTTTTTTCATATAGATCTAAATTTAATCTATCAGAACAAGTTGAACATTCAGCGTAATTAAATGATTTTAGATTAAAAGAGGAAAATCTATCCTCATCAAAATATTCAATGTGAGTATTTTGTATCATATGAAAAATTTCATGGTGCATCATTCTTTCAAAATATTTTTTATTAAAATTAATATCTAAAATTAATGTCCTGTTTTTATTATCAGGTATTCCCCCAGTATTAATTTCAGAGATGAATAAATTTTCACAAAATACAATATATTTTAATTTTATCTTATTAAGAAAATTAGAATTATATCGATTAAGATTTTTTTCAATTAAAGGAAATTTTGTATTTAAATTATTTATATCAACTTTGTCACAAGTAATGTTCTTATTTGCACCAATTTTAAAATTACCTTTAGCGCTTAAATAACGAATATTATTGTCGTTTTTTAATTTATAAATTTCTAAATTAGGAATTTTTATCAGATTATAAATTTCATCAGCATTTACATGCGAAATATGAAAAATAAGAATAAATAAAAATAAAATTTTCATTAAATTATTATAGACGAATTAGATTAGATAATATTATCTTAGATTATTAAAAAATGAAAAAAGAAAGAAACAAAAATCCAATTCAACCAGTTAGTGGAACTAAAGTTCCAAGATTTGCTGGCCCAAGCACTTTTGCAAGACTTCCCGAACTAAGAGATGTGGAAAGTTGTGACGTTGCAATTGTTGGAATTCCATTTGATGCTGGCACAAGTTATCGACCCGGAGCAAGATTTGGTCCACAAAGCATCAGGCAAGCATCTAGACATTTGAGAACTAATTATCATCCTAATTATGATGTTGAGCCTTTTAAAATCCAACAAGTAGCTGATGCTGGTGATATTGCTTGCAATCCATTTAGTATTGATGAAGCAATCAAACAAATAGAAGTAGGCGCAACAGATTTACTAAATAAGGTTGGAGGAATTATAAGTTTAGGTGGAGATCATACTATTGCAGTTCCACTGTTAAGAGCAATCAATAAAAAAAATAAGGGTCCTGTATCTTTAGTTCATTTTGATGCCCACTTAGATACTTGGGATACATATTTTGGTGCACCTTATACTCATGGAACTCCATTCAGAAGAGCAAGAGAAGAAGGTTTATTTTTAGATGATGCTTCTATGCATGTTGGAATTCGTGGACCACTTTATAGTAGAGATGATATTAAAAATGATGAAAGTTTTGGATTTAAAATAATTCATTGTGATGAGTTTCAAACAGAAGGAACCGTTAAAATAGCAGAAAGAATTAGAAAAAGAGTGGGAGACAATCCTCTATACTTATCAATTGATATTGATGTTTTAGACCCTGCATTTGCTCCAGGTACTGGTACACCAGAAATTGCAGGGATGACTACAAGAGAAATGGTAAATGTTTTAAGAGGTTTGTCTGGATTAAATTTAGTTTCAGCAGACGTTGTTGAGGTTTCTCCAGCATATGATCATGCAGAAGTAACTTCTTTAGCAGCAGCAACTATTGTTTATGAATTAACTAATTTATTTGCAAAAACATAAAGAAAGGATAACGTCAAAACATGTTAGACAAAAAAAATTTTTACATTAATGGAGCGTGGGTTAAGCCAAACAGTTCTGAGGAAATTAAAGTAATTGATCCTGCCACAGAAGAAAATTGTGCAGTAATTACTTTAGGGAACAAAGCTGATGTTGATATTGCTGTTAATGCAGCTAAAGATGCCTACGAGACTTGGGCCTTTTCTTCCAAAGAAGAAAGAATTGCACTATTAGAAAAACTTTATGAAAATTATAAGAAAAGATGGGCAGATATTGCAGAAGCTATAACTCTTGAGATGGGTGCTCCAAAAGATTTTGCAACAAAATTACAAGCAGGCACAGGAGCAAGTCATATTAAATCATTTATTAGATACTTAAAAAATTTTGCATTTGAAAAACCATTAGGCGAGCATGCTCCTAATCAAAGATTAATTTATGAACCAAAAGGTGTTTGTGCATTAATAACACCATGGAATTGGCCGATGAACCAAGTTTGTTTAAAAGTAATGCCAGCAATAGCTGCAGGTTGTACAATGGTTTTAAAGCCATCAGAATTAGCACCGCTCTCTTCAATGATACTTGCTGAAATTATTGATGATGTAAAATTTCCAAAAGGTGTATTCAATTTAGTTAATGGTGATGGAGCAACAACAGGTGATGCTCTTACAAGTCATCCAGATATTAATATGATTTCTTTTACGGGATCAACAAGAGCAGGAGCTTTGATTTCACAAAATGCTGCTAAAGATTTTAAAAGAGTAAGCTTAGAATTAGGTGGTAAAGGAGCAAATATAATTTTTAAAGATGCTGATCCAGAGGCTATTGAAAGAGGTGCTTTAAGATGTTTTAGAAATTCTGGACAATCTTGTAATGCGCCAACAAGAATGTTAGTTGAAAAATCAATGTATGAAGAGGCTATTGAGAGATTAAAAAAATATACTGAAAGTTTTGAGGTTGGTGACCCTAAAAAAGAAGGAGAACATATAGGTCCAGTTATTTCAGAAACTCAATACAATAAAATACAAACTTTAATTCAAAAAGGAATAGATGAAGGTGCAAAATTAGTTGCTGGAGGAACAGGTAAACCTGATGGATTAGACAAAGGTTACTTTGTTAAACCAACTGTTTTTGCGGACGTAAATAATAATATGGAAGTTGCAAGAACAGAAATTTTTGGACCCGTTTTATCTGTTATCCCATTTGAAACAGAAGAAGAGGCAATAACAATTGCAAATGATACTGCTTATGGATTAACAAATTATATACAAACTCAAGATTCTGAAAAAGTACAAAGAGTTGCGAGAAAATTAAGATCTGGAATGGTTGATGTAAATGGAGCAGGTATTGCAGTTGATGCACCATTTGGTGGCTTTAAACATTCAGGAATAGGACGTGAAGCAGGTGAACATGGTTTAGAGGAGTTTTTAGAAGTAAAAGCAGTAGGTGGTTGGAGTTAATTTACCGATTTATCTTTTACGCCTTCTAAAAATTTAAGACATTTTTTCATTTCATTTAATTCTATAAACTCATCAATTTTGTGAGCTTGTTCTATGGATCCAGGTCCACAAACAACTGTACTGATTCCTAATTCTTGAAATAAACCAGCCTCAGTACCAAAAGAAACTACTTCTCTAGAATTATCACCAGTTATATTTGATACAAATTCACATGCTTCAGACTCATCCAATCTGTTAAAACCAACAACTTCACCTATCACTTCTTTTTTAATATAAGAATCTGGAAATACTTTTTTCATTTCTGGTAAGAGTACATCGTTTGCATATTTATCAATTTCATTCGTAACAAATTCCCCATCTTCTTTAACAACTGGTCTTGTTTCCCATTCAACACTACATTTATCTGCAATGACATTATGGGCAATACCACCCTTAATTCCCCCAATTGATAAAGTTGAATGTGGAGGATCAAAAATACTATCTTTTTGAACTCTTTTTTTTAATTCTTCTCTAATTTCTAAAAGTTTTCCAACATATCTAGTAGCATATTCAGCTGCATTTACTCCTAAATGTGGTTTAGAACTATGTCCTGCAAGTCCTCCAAAGTGAACTGTGTATTCATTCATACCTTTGTGGGCATCAATAATTTTCATTTTAGTTGGTTCACCAATTATACAAATTCCATTTTTGATATCTCTTTTTTTCAATTCCTCTATTAATAAAGGAGCTCCAATACATGCAGTCTCTTCATCAAATGTGTAACAGAAATGTAAGTCTCTATCTAAATTACTTTCTTTGAAGATAGGTGCATAAGCAAGTGTACATGCAATAAAACCTTTCATATCACATGAGCCTCTTCCATATAATTTATCATTTTTAATAGTTGCAACGAATGGATCACTACTCCAACCTTTAGACACTGGAACTACATCTGTGTGTCCAGATAATATGATAGGTTTTTTTGTGCTTTGATTTTTTGCTTTTAAAGTTCCAAAAAGATTAACTCTTTTTTTATCATCATCATAAACTTTGAAAGTATCTATACCTATGTTCTTTAAAATTTTTTCACAATAATCAATTAAATTACTGTTATCTTGACCTGAGATAGTTTTAAATGCGATTAAGTCAGTTAAAATCTTGATTGATTTTTCATATAAATTGTTATCTATACTCATAAACTTAAAACACTATATTATATTATGATTAAAGAGCAAATTACCTATAATGATTTTGATAAAGTAGATATTAGAATTGGTACTGTAATTTCTGTTAAAAAAAATGAAAAAGCGAGAAAGCCATCTTTAGTGGTTGAAGTTGATTTTGGAAGCGATATTGGCATTAAACAATCTTCAGCTCAAATTACTCATTATTATAATGAGGAGAATTTAAAAGGAAAACAAGTTATTGCTGTTTGTAATTTTCCTGAAAAAAATATTGCTGGAATAGTTTCTCAAGTATTAGTTTTAGGAGCAATTGATGCCGATGGTAAGGTTACACTTGTTCATCCCTCTCAAAAAGCAGAAAATGGATTACCGATCGCTTAGTAATGCATCCTGAAATTCTCTCTATAACTTTATTTGGAATAGTTGCTGCATTTACTCCTGGACCAAATAATTTCGTTGCTTTCTATTCCGGTTTCAACTTTGGTATTCTAAGAACACTACCTCATATAATTGGTGTAACTTTAGGATTTCCTTTTTTGTTATTATGTTTAGCTTTAGGGTTGATAAATATTTTTAAGCTTTATCCTTTAATTCAAGAAGTATTGAAATATTTAGGAACTCTATTTTTAATTTATTTAGCATACAAAATTTCTTTTTCAGGATCTTCTGATCAGGAAAATAAAAACAAAAATCCAATTAAGTTTCATGAAACTTTTGTTTTTCAATTTTTAAATCCTAAAGGCGTTATTGCATCAATTATTCTTGTTTCAACTTACATTAATCCAGGAGAGACCTTTGTAAGTTATACGACTCAAATTATCATTATGGCTTTAATTGTTTCAGTGACTAGTATAACTCTGTGGACTTTTTTAGGTAAATTTTTCAGGAAATTTGCGACAAATCAGAAATTTATTAATTACTTTAATTATGCTATGTCACTGCTTCTTTTAACAAGCATAATAACTTTTTATTTATAATATGACCCCAGGAAACAAAAATTCTTATAATTCACTTAAAAAAATCACAGTTAATGACAATGAGTATAATTATTACTCATTAAATGAAGCAGAAAAAAATGGACTTGAAGGAATAAATAAACTTCCAAAGTCTCTTAAAGTTTTACTAGAAAATTTATTAAGATACGAAGACGATTTAAGTGTAACGAAATCTCAAATAGAAGCGATTAAAAACTGGCTAAAGACAAAAAAATCTAAAACTGAAATTGCATATAGACCAGCAAGAGTTTTGCTTCAAGATTATACAGGAATACCTGCGGTTGCAGATTTAGCTGCAATGAGAGAAGCAGTTAAAGAAAAAAATAAAGATCCAAATACAATCAATCCATTGTCTGCAGTTGATCTTGTAATTGATCACTCTGTGCAAGTCGACCAATCTGCAAAAGCAGATTCTTTTGAAAAAAATGTCGATATAGAATTTGAAAGAAATGGTGAGAGATATTCTTTTTTGAAATGGGGACAACAGGCATTTGATAATTTTAGAATAGTTCCACCAGGAACAGGAATTTGTCACCAAGTAAATCTGGAATATTTATCGAAGGTTGTTTGGTCAGAGGAATTTAAAGGAGAAAAATATCTTTTTCCAGATACTTTAGTTGGAACAGACAGTCATACAACAATGGTAAATGGTTTATCTGTTTTAGGATGGGGTGTTGGAGGAATTGAAGCTGAAGCAGGAATGTTAGGTCAACCAATTTCTATGTTAATACCAGAAGTCATTGGTTTTGAAATAAAAAACAAATTGCCAGAAGGAACCACTGCAACAGATTTAGTTTTAACTGTTGTTAAAATGTTAAGAGATAAAGGTGTGGTTGGTAAGTTTGTTGAGTTTTATGGAGAGGGTTTAAAAAATTTAACTCTTGCAGATAGAGCTACAATTGCAAACATGGCACCAGAATATGGTGCTACTTGTGGCTTTTTTCCTATCGATGAAGAAACTCTAAAGTATTTAAAATTTTCTGGAAGAGATCAACAAACTGTTGATATCGTAGAAAATTATGCCAAGGAACAAGGTTTATGGGCAAGTAACGAAATAGAATTTACTGACATTATATCTTTAGATATGTCTACAGTTGTACCAACTATTTCAGGACCTAAAAGACCTCAAGACAAGGTTCTTTTAACAGATGCACCTGGTTCTTTTAAAAAAGTATTGCAGGAAGCTACAAATAAAAATGAAAAATCAATTTCAAAAGTAACAAATACAGATTATGAAATTAAAGATGGTTCAATATTAATTGCAGCAATAACATCTTGTACGAACACTTCTAATCCAAATGTTCTAATTGGAGCTGGACTATTAGCTAAAAAAGCTATTGAAAAAGGTTTACAGGTTAAACCCTGGGTAAAAACTTCTTTAGCACCTGGATCTCAAGTAGTTACAGATTATTTGGCAAAAGCTGGATTAAACACTTATTTAGATCAGCTTGGCTTTAATTTAGTTGGGTATGGCTGCACAACTTGCATTGGAAATTCAGGACCACTTCCAGAAAATATTGTAGAAGCGATCCAAAAAGAAAATATTTATGCTGTTTCAGTTTTATCTGGAAATAGAAATTTTGAGGGAAGAATTTCTCCTCATATAAAAGCTAACTATTTGGCTTCACCTCCACTAGTTGTTGCATATGCAATAGCTGGTCATATGGAAGTTGATTTATACAAAGATCCATTAGGAAAAGATAAAGAAGGAAAAGATGTATTTTTAAAAGATATTTGGCCTTCAAATAAAGAGATAGAAGACACATTAAAAGACTCACTTAATGCTGAGATGTTTATACAAAGATACTCAAATGTTTCTGAAGGCCCAACTCAATGGCAAAAAATTAAAACTGATAAAAGCAGTATCTATAATTGGGACGAGGGATCAACATATGTAAAAAAACCTCCGTTTTTTGACTCTTTACCAGATAAACCAGAAGGATTTAAAGAAATTAAGGACGCAAGACCATTATTAATTTTAGGTGATATGGTTACCACTGACCATATATCGCCAGCTGGGAGTATTCAAAAAGATAGTCCAACTGGTGAATATTTCATGGAACACCAAATTTTACCTAAAGATTATAACTCATATGGTTCTAGAAGAGGTAACCATGAGGTTATGATGCGAGGAACTTTTGCAAATATAAGAATTAGAAATGAAATGGCTCCTGGTACAGAAGGTGGTTTTACAAAGTTATATCCAGAAGAAAAAGTTCTTCCTGTCTATGATGCGGTAGTTGAATATAAAAAAAGAGGAACAGATTTAGTTGTAATTGGTGGAAAAGAGTATGGAACTGGATCGTCTAGAGATTGGGCAGCTAAAGGAACAAAATTACTTGGGATAAAAGCAGTAATTGCAGAGAGTTTTGAAAGAATTCACCGATCTAATTTAATTGGAATGGGTATATTGCCATTACAATTTATCGAAGACATAAATAGAAAAAATCTAAAATTAATTGGTTCTGAATTAATTAGTATTTTAAATATAGAAAAGGGTGTTAATCCCTCAGATGAAGTGACAGTAGAAATCAAATATGCTTCTGGCGAAATAAAGAAAATTAAAACTTTATGCAGAATTGATACAAAAAATGAATTAGAGTATTATAAAAACGGAGGTATTCTGCAGTACGTTTTAAGGAATATGATTTAGTTATGGACGAAGATTTATCAATTATAAATACCAATACTAGAAATGAAAAAATTAAGAATTTTTTTGTAAACAATAAAAATAAAATTATTTCTGGTATAATTATTTTAATAATTATTATAGTAGGTGTTTTTAGTTACGATAAATATTTAATTAATAAAAAAAAGGATATCTCAGATAGTTACAATTCAATAATCATTGATTATTCAGAAAAAACAAAAGAAAAAACTGCTAGCAGTCTGATTGAAATTATAAACAAGAAAGACCCAACTTATTCACCTCTATCACTTTATTTTATTATTGATAATAATCTTATAAGTGATCAGTCCAAAATCAATTCATTATTTGATATATTGATAAACGATACTTCGTTAGACAGTGAGATTAACAACTTAATTATATACAAGAAGGCACTCTTCAATGCAGATAACGCTCAAGAGGGCGATCTTCTAAATATGTTAAATCCACTGATCAATTCAAAAAGTGTCTGGAAATCACATTCTTTATATTTAATGGCAGAATATTTTTATGCAAATAATCAAAATCAAAAAGCTAAAGAATTTTTTAACCAAATAATAGCTTTAGAAAATTCAAATCCAGATATAAGGCTTCAAGCAGAGAGAAGATTGAACAGAGACTTGAGTGAATAAATTAATTTTTACTTTCATTGCATTATTTTTTCTTAATAACTGTTCATTTAATGAAAACTCCAGAATTTGGAAAGATAAAGAAAATAAATTAGAAACAGATAAAAAAATTACAAAAGTTTTTGCAGAAGAAAATATAAGTGTTTCGGAATTTAACAGAGACTTAAAATTAGATTTATCATCGATAAAAATAAATAATAAAAAAAATGAAAATCAAAATAATCTTGGTTTGCAAAATTACAAAGGTGAACTAACAAAGATTGGTAACTTTAAATTTTCAAAGTTAGAGGAACTTAATCAATTAGATTTCAAACCAATTTTTTTAAAAAATGGTATAATATTTTTCGATAAAAAGGGCACAATTATCAGGTATGACAATAATCAAAAAGTTATTTGGAAAAAAAATCATTATTCAAAATCTGAAAAAAAATTAAAACCAAAACTTAATTTTTTACTAGATGGTCAAAATCTTTTAGTAACTGATAGTATAGCAAAATATTATTCTGTTAATATTAGTACTGGAGAATTAAATTGGTCCAAAAACAATGATTATCCGTTTAATTCAAATATTAAAAAGCATAAAGATAAAATATTTGTTATCGATTATAAAAATACATTGAGATGTTTTAAAATTAAAGATGGTTCTGAATGTTGGAATTTGCAAACAGAGGACTCATTTACAATTTCAAATATTAAATATTCTTTAATTATTTTAAACGATAATGTTATTTTCAATAATTCTATAGGAGATATTACAGCTGTAGATATTGAGACAGGTTTAATTACATGGCAACTACCTACACAGAGTAGCTCTATAATAAATGAAACTTATAACTTTAAGACATCTAAACTAGTATCAGATGGAAACTCTGTATTTTTTTCAAATAATAAAAATCAGTTTTATTCAATTGATTTAAAAACAGGAACAACAAACTGGATTAATGAAGTTAATTCTAATGTAAAACCTATTTTGGTTGGAAATCTAATTTTTACAATCTCTAATGAAGGTTATTTATATTTAATTGACAAAAATAAAGGCAATATAGTTCGAATTACAGATCTATTTATGAATTACAAAGATAAAAAAAGAAAAAATATTTATCCAATTGGTTTTGTAATTGGAGACAAAAACATATTTTTAACTAACTCAGATGGCAAGATGATCATAGCCGGGATTGAGGATGGAAAAATAATAAAAATTGAAAAAGTTTCTAGTGGATTAGTGTCTGAACCGTTTATATTTAATAACAATTTATATGTAGTAAGAAATGGTTCAATTGTACAATATAACTAAACATGTTCTTAAAATTTTTAGAAAAAATTGGCAGAAAAAAAGTTGTATTAGATAGAGGACCTTCGCATCCAAATTTTAAAGAGGCAAAGCCTTGGATGAACCGTTACTATGTTTTGATGAGGTATCGACCTAAATGGTTTCCATTCAATATATTAATTCATGAGATGCTAGCAGATGACCATGGAGAAGGAGTTCATAATCACACATTTCCTTATATCACTATAATTTTAAGAGGTGGTTATTGGGAAACATTAAGCACTGGCAAGTTTTGGCGTCCACCAGGGTATATTGGTTTTAGATCAGCAAATAATTTGCATCGAGTAGATTTGGAACCAGGAACCAAACCATTAACTTTATTTATCTCAGGTCCATTTGGGCTAAGGAAAGGACCAAGATCAGAGTATGGTATTGACTTTAAAACTAAAAAAAATTGATGCCAAAAAAATTTGAAAAAGAATTCATATCTTATTGTGAAAATCAAAATTTAGAAGTTAATCCTAATCAAATAAAAGTTATTAAAAAATTAGAAGATTACCATAATACTAATTACAAATCATTTTTTTCAAAATTATTTTCCAAACAAAAAACTAAAAAAGGATTTTATTTATATGGTGGTGTAGGGGTTGGTAAAACAATGATTTTAAACTTCTTTTATGATCATCTTGAAAAAAAAAAATTAAAAAAGCATTTTAATGAATTCATGTTAGGTTTTCATGATTTTGTCCATGAGCAAAAGGAAAAAAATGAAGAAAATGTTATCAATCAATTTGTAAAAAATTTAAAATCCAAAGCTTCATTAGTTTATTTTGATGAGTTCCAAGTAACAAACATTGTTGATGCAATGATTTTAGGAAAACTATTTGAGCAAATATTTAAAGAAGATATTAAAATTATTCTTACTTCAAATACTAAAATTTCAGAACTTTATAAAGAAGGTCTTCAACGCGAACAATTTATACCTTTTATAAAAATAATGGAAGATCAATCCATCGAGTATGAATTAAAAATTGAGGATGATTATAGAAAATCTAATGATAATCAAAAACAAAGATATTTTTTTCCACTTAATCAAGAAACCAATTTTAAGATTAATAAATTTTTTAGGACCATAACAAAGGATAAAAAACAATCTTCAATAACAATTAATGTAAAGGGAAGAGAATTTAAAATAGAAAACTTTTATGAGGGAATTGTTAGATGTGACTTCAATCAACTTTGTGATCAAAATTTAGGAGCGGAAGATTATTTAGAAATAGTTAAAAATTGTAAATTTATGGTAATAGATAAAATACCTCAATTTAATGATGTGAATTCAAATCAACAACAACGTTTTATCACTTTGTTAGATGTAATTTATGATAAAAATATTTCATTAGCAGTTACAGCTGATCTAAATTTAGATCAATTTACCTCTTCAAGATTGTTACAAAAACCATTTAAACGAACCATTAGTCGTTTGTATGAGCTTACATCGAAGGAGTATAATTAATGAAACAAGAATTTTATAATCTTCAAATTAAGACAAATGGTCAAAAGTTATATGAGTTTACTAATGATACAATTCATTGGATTGGTCAAAATAACTTTAAAAATGGTATTCTTAATTTAAGTATTCAGCACACAAGCGCCTCTTTAATTGTTCAAGAAAATGCAGATCCAGATGTACAAACAGATTTAATAAATTATTTTGATAAATTAGCTCCTATGGATAACAAACTATATGTTCATACTACGGAGGGAAAAGATGATATGCCTGCACATATTAAATCCGCATTAACAAATAATCAAATTTCTCTAAGTGTGAAAGATAGTGAATTGTTGCTTGGAACTTGGCAGGGCATATATTTATTTGAACACAGATTAGAGACTCAAAAAAGAACTATAATTCATCATTTTATTGGGGAATAAAATTAAATTTATTTTTTCTTCAAAGATTGAAACGCTTCAAGAGCTGCAGCTCTAGCTTTTTCATGAACAACAATAGGGCCTGGATAATCTTTGCCAATAATTGTTTTTATAGCTTCTTGATATTTTAATTCCATTTCCCATGGTTTATGAATAAATTTATTTGGAACATTTTTAAGTTCAGGAACCCATTTTTTTACATAATTACCTTCTTTATCAAATTTTTCACCCTGAAGTATTGGATTGAATATTCTAAAATAAGGTGCTGCATCTGCACCACAGCCAGCAACCCATTGCCATTGAGCAACATTATTTGCTTTGTTAAAATCAAGAAGACAATTTCTAAAATGCTTCTCACCCTCAGTCCAATTAATTCTCAAATGTTTGACTAAAAATGAACCAACAACCATTCTTATTCTATTATGCATCCATCCAGTCTCATAAAGTTCTCTCATACCTGCATCGACAATAGGATAACCGGTCATTCCTCTTTTCCATGCTTTTAAGAATTTCTCATTTTTTGCCCAAGGAAATTTATCAAATTCCTTTCTAAAATTTCCTTTTAAGAATTCAGGGAAATAATTAATTAAACTATGTGAAAACTCTCTCCAACCAAGCTCATTAATGTATTTTCTATAACCAATACCTTTTGATTTAATTTCAGAACATTTTTTCCAAATACTGCCTACATGAATTTGGCCATGTTTGATGTAGGGAGATAATTTAGAGGTGCCTTCGATAGATGGTATATCCCGAGAAGTTCCATAATCTTTAATTTTTTTTTCAATTAAATTTTTAAGTATTTTTTTTGAATCATTTTCTGAAACTTTCCAATATTTATCAAATTTTTTATACCAATTTTTTTTTGGTAAAATATCATTTGGTTCAATACACTTTTTAAAATATGAAATCTTTTTTGTTTTCTTTTTAACAATATAATTTTTACTTGGAGGCTTATTTAAATAAACTTGCTCTGCATTTCTCCAAAAAGGGGTAAACACTTTAAAGGGAGTTCCATCATTTTTTGTTATCTCTTGAAATTCGTTTAAAATATTTCCTTTGAAATATTTATAATTAATTTCATTTTTAATAAATATGTCACGTATTTTTTTTCCTATAGCTATAACATCTGGCTCATAAATTTTATTCCAATAAACAGAAAGCTTATCCTTTTTATTAAATTTAGAAAAAATTTCTAATTCGTCACCTTTTACTATTTCAAGATTAATTTTATAATCTGATAATTCTTTTTTTAAAGTTTCTAGAGATTTAAAAACCCACCATTTTTGAGCTTCTCTTTTGTTATCAAAATCATTGTTATTATAAACATATAATGCAATTACATTATCATGATTTTGTGTTGCAAAAGATAAAGCAGGATTATTTTCAATTCTAAAATCCTCTCTTATCCAAAAAATACCTGTGTTACTCATGGGTTTAATTTTGGTTAATTAACTTTTGATACATTTCTTGATCAGTATCTCCCTCACAACCAAAAACCAAAACATTAGATTTTTCATTTAGATCTAATTTTTCTTTAATTGCTTGATCTTCACAACTCGTTATCAAACTGATTACTCCAGGTGCTGAGTTTTCTCCTGCAATTATTTTATCATCACTAAAGCTTGAATTTCCAAGTAGTTTCATAGTTTTTGCAATATCATCATCTGGTAAACTAATACAATGTTTAACTGAATTTTTGAGTATTTCCCATGGGACCAATGATACTTCACCACAAGACATACCACCCATTAAGCTTTCTCTTTTAATATCTATTTTTTCTATTTTTCCAGTTTTAATACTTTCCATTACACACGCGGCACTATCCGGTTCAACAACTATAATGACTGGAATATGATTTAAATATTTTGCAATACCCGCAACCATGGCAGCAGCCATGCCACCAACACCTGCCTGTAAAATGATGTGGGTTATTTTCTCCTCTTGGATTTGATCAGCTATTTCTTTCATCATAACTGTATAACCTGCCATTGTATACTTAGGTACAATCATATAATCTTTCCAAGCAACATCTTGAACTATTTGCCAATTGTTTTCATTAGACTGCTTTATGCATTCCATTAATGATTTTTCATAATTACCTTTTACTTTTACTACATCTGCTCCAAGTACGGACATAGCTTTGCCTCTTGCATCACTCACAAATTCACTAATAAATATTTTGCAGCTTAGACCTAATCTTTTAGCTCCCCACGCAACAGATCTTCCATGATTACCTGCGGTAGCTGTTGCTACTACTATATCTTTATTTCCTTTAGTTACTTTTTCAACTGCATAAGCTCCACCTAAAGCTTTAAAAGATTTTAAATCAAACCTTTTATTTTCATCTTTATAAAAAATTTTGTTTAAATTTAATTCTTTTGAAAGTTTATTTAAAGAAAGCAGAGGAGTAGGAGAATAACCTTTCCAGTTAGAAATACTCTTATAAGCATCATCAATTTCTTCTGAGGTTAAAGAATTAAGAATTTCTTTTTTATTAAATGAATAATTTTTATTGTCAGTAAATTCTGTGTATTTCCATTGATGACCGTTAGATAATATAGTCATGCACTAACAATCTAAAGTATTATCTTTTTCCCACTTTGTAACTTCTTTTGTTTTATCAAAACTATCTTTTGACTTGAACTCATTCATTTCTGAACTTCTTAACTTTATGTAACTTTCAACTACATCTTTACCAAAAGCATCATTCATATCTTTATTATTTTTTAATAAATTTAATGATTGCTCAAGTTCATCAGGTAGCTTAGGTAAGTCGGGATATTTAGCGTGGTCTTCATACATATTACAATCTAAAGGTTTGCCTGGATCAACTTTATTTTTTAAACCATATAGACCAGCTGCTAAAACACTTGCTTGCAATAAGTAAGGATTAGCAGAACCATCCATTAATCTTAATTCAAATCTTCCTGGATCAGGAATTCTGATCATGTGTGTTCGATTATTACCTGTATACGAAATACTGCTCGGCGACCACGATGCTCCAGATTTTGTTGGAGGTGCATTTATTCTTCTGTAACTATTTATTGTTGGATTAAAAAATGCAGACAAAGATGATGCATTTTTAATCACTCCACCTAAAAAATTATAGGCCATTTTGCTTAAACCAAGCTTATCTTTTTTATCTAAAAATTTATTTTTATTTCCTTGCCAAACTGATACGTGAGCATGACAACCATTACCAGTTAGATTTCCAAATGGTTTAGGCATAAATGTTGCTCTTAATCCATGCTTTTCAGCAATTGTTTTTACCATAAATTTAAAAAAACTGTGTCTATCAGCTGTTTTTAGACAATCTGAATAATCCCAGTTCATTTCAAATTGTCCATTAGCATCTTCGTGATCGTTTTGATAAGGACCCCATCCCATTTCAATCATACAATCACAAATTTCCTTAATTAAATCGTACCTTCTCATTAACGCAGATTGGTCGTAACAAGGTTTGGACTGAGTATCTCTGGGATCTGCAATTGAGTTTCCGTCAGGTGAAATTAAAAAATATTCACACTCAACACCTGATTTCATTGTTAAATTTTGTTTTTTTAATTTTTTTATTTGTTTTTTTAACATCACTCTTGGCGATGCATCTACTGGTTTACCATTCATCCATAAATCTGATGCTAACCATCCAACTTCCTTATTCCAAGGAAGCTGAATTAAGCTATCTGGATCAGGAATTCCAAACATATCAGAGTCTGCAGGAGACATATCTAGCCAAGCAGCAAAACCAGCAAAACCAGCTCCTGCATTTTGCATTTCTTTTATTGCATGGGCTGGTACTAATTTTGATCTTAATACACCGAATAGATCTACAAAACTGATTAAAAAATATTTAATTTTTTTTTGTTTAGCAATTTTGAATAAATTTTTTGACATGTGTTAAGTTAACACAATTATCTAAAAAAAGATAAAATAGTTTCTTTATAATAAATTAAATTTACAACAATAATTACAATTATAGCTAGTATTACTCCATACTTAGCTTTAGGAAATGCTACACCTCTCATTTTTGAGGGTCTTAATTCTTCTTTATTATCTTCCATAAATTTAGAACATAAAAAAGGGCGCTACATTTAAGTAGCGCCCAAATTTTAATTTTAATTACCAGTCAGTAATATTACTTTTATGATCGTTAGCACTATGCCTCTTCTTTGCAAGTCTTGAAAGTTCTTCACTTTCAGATTTGGCTGTAAGAACGTGCCAACCAACCCATAAAATAATACCAATAATGACCAGCATTCCCTCTACTGAACCAGCACCAGGATAAACAGCACCCACAACTTCTTCGGCAGGTTTATTTAAGTGATCGATCCAATTTGTAACTGTTGCCATATTGTATCTCCTTTACCTGGTTGCTGATGAAACTGCTTTTTCATCTTCTTTAGCAGACTCCATCATTTCATAGTCTAATCCAGCTATTTCTACTTCACGTGGGATTCTTAATTTACCCATACCGTTAAGTACTTTAGCTATGATATAGCCTGGTATTAGTCCAAGAACTACGAACATTATTATTGCTCCTAGGAATTGTCCTAATGGGTTAATAGTAGCATAAGTAGTTCCATCCCACATAGCTCCAACACTGTAACCAGACGATGGATAACCATTTAGAACAAAACCACAAATTACTAGACCAACAAATCCAGCATAACCATGTACTGCTACAGCACCAACTGCATCATCAATTTTGAACTTACGTTCAACCCAGTAATGTAGTTTGTATGCAATCACAACACCAATCATACCAATGATCATTGCTTGAATTGGGTGATATAAATCATTTCCAGCTGAAGCACAGATAACACCTGCTAATCCACTTGAGTATGTCCAGAAAGGATCACCTTTAGCAATCCAATAACCTGCTAATAATCCTCCCGATAATGACATCAAGAAGTTAAAAGTAATACCACTAAGTGTAGTAGGGGTTACATAAATGTTTGTAGCTGTCCAATAACTTATACCTTCCATTCCATATTCTGGTCCAAGGTCAAAGATCGGTATGTTACAAGCCGCATAAAATCCCCAGAAACCAGTATAAATTAAAAACAATCCAACTGTAACTAGCCAAGGATTTCTTGGTCCAATGTTTCTTGGCTCACCACTTGACGAGAATTTACCAATTCTTGGTCCTAAAACCATCAGAACACCTAAAGCAAATCCACCTGCGATTGCGTGAATTACTCCTGATGCATATGCATCGTGGTATCCTAAAATTTTAAGCATCCATCCATCAAAGTGCCATCCCCATGCAGCATCTATTGTCCAAAATACAGAACCGATTGCTATGGCTAATATACCAAATGCAAAGGTTGTAATTCTTTCAATGATTGCTCCCGAAACAATAGACGCAGCTGTCCAAGAGAATAAAAGGAATGCAGCCCAGAAGACTCCAGAAATATGGTCTCCTAAGTTAACAGCCATTAATTCACTTGTCGCTGTGTACCATGTAGCACTAAATGCAGATTCATCTGTAATTAGCGCGGTACTTTCATTCATTATTGAAGGTGCTATTCCTGGTCCTGTTGGAAAAGCCCAGTATATCCACCAACCAAAGAAAAACCAAGTTACTGTTACCAAAGGTATCAGCATTGTATTTTTCATAAGAGTATGTTGATGGTGTTTGTATCGAGAAGCCCCAACTTCATACATACAGAATCCGACGTGAATTAAGAACATCAGTACTACTGTCACCCAGTAGTAAAATTCTGTAAATATGGTAGTAAGAGCGCCTAACTGATCAGTCATATTTACTCCATATTAGTTTAAAGAAACCCTATAAAATTTTCTGATTCGATACAAATATAAATAAGATCAAAAACCTAGCATGGACGCTAGGTTTTTAAAAATAATCAACTTTCAATTGAAATATTAAAATTTTAAATAAGCTTTTTTTAAATCAACAAGTGGATGTTTTGGAGACATTTGAAACTTAACCAAAAGTTCTCTTGCAATCATGTCTCTATCTTGCTGATTATTTGGAAGTTTAATTGATTTTGGAATTGTAACCCATCCATTTGCATTTCTGCAGAATACTGCAGGTCTGTCTTCTTCATAGCCCATATGTACATCTTCCAACCAATTCAAATCATCCCATCCCATTGCTTCTATGTATTTCTTAAGAAATGGAGTTAGTTTAGAATAGTCAGGTAAAAGATTAACATCGTATCGGTAACCAATAGACTGACCAATCATTTTTTCTCTAGCAGTCTCTTTCTTTTTACCTAACTGACCTTTTACCTCTTTTGTTTTTGCTACTTTTTTATTTTTTTTCTTTGGCATAGTTACCTCTATATTTTGTGGTAGTTATCAACACCAACTGTGTAGTTAGTTCCAGCTAATGGAACTTTCGCTAAAGCTGATGCTTCCGATGTTAAAGCAGCTAAATCTTCAGGCTCTAAAGAGTGGATATTAGTTTTACCACAAGCTCTTGCTAATAGCTGAGCCTCTAAAGTCATTGAGTGAAGATAATTATAAACTCTTAATGCAGCATCATCAGGGTTTAATCTTGCTCTTAATTTAGGATCTTGTGTTGCAACACCAACTGGACATCTTCCAGTGTGGCAGTGATAACATTCACCTGCTTTTACACCCATTTCTTTTTCAAAGTTTGCTTCTGGGATATCTTTGTTGCAGTTTAATGCAATCATTGATCCTGTACCAATAGCTATTGCATCAGCACCTAAAGCTAAAGCTTTAGCCATGTCAGCACCATCTCTAATTCCACCAGCATAAATTAATGTTACTTTTCCAGTTTTACCAACATCATCGATTGCTCTTCTAGCTTCTCGAATTGCAGCAATACCAGGAATACCAGTATTTGCAGCAGCGATATGTGGGCCAGCTCCAGTAGAACCTTCCATTCCATCTAAATAAATAGAGTCTGGATCACATTTTGCAGCCATACGCACGTCATCATAAACTTTAGATGCACCTAACTTTAATTGAATTGGCACTTTATTTTTTGTTAACTGTCTTAACTCCTCTACTTTTAGAGCTAAATCGTCTGGTCCTAGCCAGTCTGGATGTCTTGCTGGAGATCTTTGGTCGATACCAGATGGTAATGATCTCATCTCTGCAACTTGATCAGTAACTTTCTGACCCATTAAGTGTCCACCCATTCCAACTTTTTGTCCTTGTCCAATAAATACTTCAATACCATCTGCTAATTGTGCATGATGAGGATTAAAACCATATCTTGATTGAATACATTGGTAGTACCATTTTTCAGAATATCTTCTTTCATCAGGTATCATTCCACCTTCACCAGAACATGTAGCACTTCCCGCCATTGTTGCTCCTCTTGCTAAAGCAGTTTTTGCTTCATAAGAAAGCGCACCGAAACTCATTCCTGTAATATAAACCGGAATGTCTAACTCAATTGGATTTTCACATCTTGGACCAATTACAGTCTTTGTTTCACATTTTTCTCTGTAACCTTCGATTACAAATCTAGTTAGTGTTCCAGGCAAGAAAACCAAATCATCAAATGTAGGAATTTTTTTCATCAATGCCATTCCACGCATTCTGTATCTTCCAAGTTGAGATTTTATATGAATGTCATCTATTACTTCAGGAGTGAAGATAGCATTATGTCCTAATAAACTTTTATTTCTTTTACCTTCTTCATGTGCATGGACATCAGCTTTTCCACCAACACCTTTTCCATTTTTTTTAATTTTTTTAGATTTTTTCTTAGGCATTATATTGCTCCTTTCTTCTCTGTAGGTTCCAAATTGTCATAATTCCAAAGTTTTTTACCAGCTACAATTTTTTTCATTTTACTAACATCAAAATTTTCACCAATCTCAGCTACTTTTAATTTTCTTTTTAGCCAATCTTGATCGCTTTTAGTTAACTCAGCATCTACTGCATCACTACCATAAGATCCAATTTCTCCACCTACGAAAATTGTCCCATCGTACATTGAGTCACCCAAATTTATTCCTACATTTCCAAGAATAATTATTCTTCCTCTTTGCATCATGAAACCAGTAAATGCACCAGCGTCACCACCAATTATTATAGTTCCGCCTTTCATATCAATACCAGTTCTGGCACCAACACTACCTTTACAAATTAAATCTCCACCTCTAATTGCCGCACCAAAACAAGATCCAGCATTTTTTTCTATCACTACTTTACCAGCCATTAAATTTTCTGCACACGACCATCCAACTCTTCCATTAATTCTAACGATTGGACCATCACAAGAACCCATTCCAAAGTACCCTAAACTTCCTTCAAAAATTAAATTAAGTTTATTTAAAATACCAACTCCTAGACTGTGTTTACCTTGAGGGTTTTTAATAACTATTGTTCCATAACCTTGGCTCATTAGGTTATCGATTTCTTTATTAGCTTCTGGTGCTGTCATGTCCTTAACATCAAGCTCTGTTCTTTTATTAAAATCTACATCGTATGTGCCAAAATAATAAAAGTTTTCTGCTTCATCAGGATTAAAGAATTTTTGCTGAGTTCTTCCTGTTAATACTTCGGTGTGCATACCCATTGATTGGGCTTTTGACTTTTTAGATACTGTTTTTAGATTTGCCATACTTTCACCTCCCCATCAAATGGATCATATGTATCAATTTCTTGTGGTAATACAGATCTTATTGCTATTTCTTCTGATCCCATTGCAACTAAATCGTCAGACTCATATAAAACCAAAGGTTTTGCAGCCATAGTGTCTTTTGCCATACCTAATGAATCTTTGGTTGCAACAAAGTAAGTGAAAACCCCATCTAAACCAGTTAACGACTCTTTCATTCCTTCTTCTAAAGTTGCTCCATCTCTCATTTTTTCTGCAAGATAAACTGCGATTAATTCTGAGTCACACTCAGACATAAATCTCATACCTTTGTTTTCTAGAACTCTTCTGTTATTCCAATAGTTAGTTAATTGTCCATTGTGTACTACAGATACATCACTAAATGGATAGCCCCAGAAAGGGTGAGCAGATTTAATATCCACACCAGACTCTGTTGCCATTCTAGCATGACCAATAGCATGTGTTCCAACCACTTTATCTAAATTATATCTATCACAGACCATTTTAGCATTACCAAGATCTTTAATTACTTCTAATGATTTTCCCATAGATAAAATTTCAACTCCTGGAATACTTTCAATTCTTTGGGAAAAATCTAATAAATCTTTTGTATCATAATCAATCTCATATCTAAGCGAGTAGGGAAGAGTTCTCTCTTCTTTAACTACTTTAGCACCCATCTCAGCCAGAGTTTGGTCTACAATTTTTTTTCTTTCATCATATACAGACACATCTTCCATAACTGATGAACTTCCTTCACCTACGTTTTCTCCAACTTTAAAACGCATAATGAAATTTTTACCATCTGTATCTCCATATAAAGCGTAACCTGTTGAGTCTTCTCCTCTATGTTTTAATGCTTGAAGCATACCTTGTAGTTCACTTCCAACATTAGAAGATTTTCCTCTATGAATTAAACCAGCTATCCCACACATATATTTATACCCTTTCTATCTATTTCTGTGACCTACGGTAGACAATCAAGATAAGTATCCAGATCCCATTGCGTTGTTGCACCAAGAAATCTTTCCCACTCATCGTTTTTGTACCAATGGAAAACTTTATACATTTCATCTGGCATTGCAGATTTGATCACTTCATCCTCTGCCAGTCTATCCAAAGCTTCACCTAAACTTAATGGAAGTTTTTTAACATCTTTACCAGCTTTTTGAGCTTCATAAATATTTCTAGATTCTGGAGCCGCTGGTTTCATTTTCTTACTTATACCTTCATCGCAAGCTTTTAATAAAGCAGCACCTAATAGATATGGATTATGCATCGAGTCTACTGATCTATACTCAAATCTTCCTGGAGCAGAAACTCTTAAACCACAAGTTCTGTTTTGATATCCCCAGTCTGCGTAAACAGGAGCCCAAAAACCTTGATCCCACAATCTTCTATAAGAGTTTACTGTTGAAGATCCAAGAGCCGTTAATGCTGGCAAGTGCTTCATGATACCTGCGATTGATTGCAATCCAATTTTACCTGGCATTTGCATATCTTTTGTATCAGGCATGAAAGTATTTGTTCCACCCTCAACATAACTAAACACCCCATCAACACCTGGTAAAGATTTATGACCAAGCTTATTTACTTTAACCGTTCCACCTTTCCATAAAGACATGTTTGTATGACAACCACTTGCAGAAACACCCATAAAAGGTTTTGTCATAAAGCAAGCAATTAAATTATGCTCTCTTGCAACTTGAGCACAAATTTGCCTGTAAGTAGATAATCTGTCTGCATTTCTTAAAACGTTATCGTAAGTCCAGTTTAATTCTAATTGACCTGGTGCATCCTCGTGGTCACCCTGAATCATATCAAGACCCATAGCATTTGCATATTCTATTACTTGCATAAATACAGGTCTTAATGACTCAAATTGATCAATGTGGTAACAGAAAGGTTTTGAAAAACCTTTTCCTGAAGGAGTTCCGTCTTCATTTTTAGTTAACCACATCATTTCAGGCTCTGTACCTACTCTTAATTCTAATCCATGTTTCTTTTTAAATTCATCCATGAAAATTCTTAAATTTCCTCTACAGTCAGAAGTTAAATGACCACCTGGATTTTCTCTTTCTTCTCTGTTTCTGAAACATGTACAAAATACTCTTGCAACTCTTTTGTCCCAAGGTAATTGAACGAAAGTTTCTGGATCAGGAATTCCCACAAGTTCCATAGCCTCTGGTCCGTAACCGATGTAATTATTATGACGATCTAAGAATAAATTTGCAGTAGAACCATAAACTAATTGAAAACCTTTTTCTGCAGTTCTTTCCCAATGATCAGCAGGGATACCTTTTCCAACAACTCTTCCAGTGACTGAAATGAATTGAAAATAAATATAAGTTATTCCTAATTCTTTAATTTTTGCTCTAACGTCTTTTACTAATTTCGCACGTCCCGGTTGGTTAACGTGTTTTTCTAGATCTGTCATTTTCACCCCTCAATGAATTTAATTTATTCAAACGTAGCTGAAAAATTTATTTGTGTCTAGGCTTAGAGTCTAGCTCCAAGGAAACGGACTGTTCGAAGTAGGGTGAAGCTCTCCCTTCTCGTAACGGTTGAATCTAAATGGTTTTAATAAATCACTTTCAGTACCAAGAATTTCTTTTGCAACAAGCTCACCAACACCAATCATTTTGTATCCATGGTTTGCATCTGCAATCATGTAAACGTTTTCAAAAAATCTATCAAAGATTGGAAACGAGTCTGGCGTCATACATCCAAGTCCACCTGATGGTCCTTTTCTATATAAATCTGATTTACCTTCAAATCTTTTTTGACAATGCGCTAAAGCTGAACACCACATTTCACTAAATGCATCAGTTGTTTGATACTCAGGAGATTCAATTCCATAAGGATCAACATTAACTTGATCAAAATGTTTTTTGACTATGTAAGGTGAAGTACCACCTTGAACACCTAATCCTTCAATATCAGGTTTATAATAAATTCCCCAAATTTTATCTGTTAATAATTTTTTAGTTTTGTCTGAATATAACGGAGCAGTCGAGTCTACATGAACTACAGGTGGTTGTTTTCCATCATTTGTTTTTAAAAAATCTGGTTCAACACCAATAACACCTTCTTGTAACATCCAGTATGTCCACATATCAGTTTCATGCATTTTACCATCTTTACCTTTGATGTTTGCTGTTTTAGGTAACTCTAACATATTCCAAAAATCTCTCGCCCAAGGTCCTGCTCCAATAACAACTTGTTCACACTCAATTATACCTTTATCTGTTTCTACTCCTGTAACAGCTTGACTGTTACTCCCTTTTTTAAATCCTGTAACTTTTACACCTTTCATCACTTGCACACCATTTGATGTAGATTTACTCTCTAGTGCTTTAATTGAATCTTTATTAAATGCGTATCCACCTTTTTTTTCATGAAGTACAGAAGTAATTCCCTGTGCTTGCCAATCATCAAAAATACCCTTCATATAATTTGAACAATCTTTTTCACCTTCTATAAATACTGACTCGTATCCAATAGCTTTTTGTTGTTCGTAAATAGTTGCAACATCTTCGTGCATTACCTCAGGTGATATTTGTAAATAACCAACTGGGTTATATTTAAATGCTTTAGGATCACTTTCCCACACAGAAACTGAGTGAGCCATTAATTCTCTCATCGCTGGTTGGAAATAATTATTTCTTACAACTCCACAAGCAATTCCACTTGCGCCAGCAGCAGTATCTTTTTTTTCTAAGACAACGATATCACCAGGATTTTTGTAAGTTTCAGAAAGTTTCCAGGCAGTACTTAGACCATGAATTCCACCACCGATTATAACTACTTTTGCTTTCGAAGGTAATGACATCATGTGAAAACATTATTTTTTGCAAATAGTAATTAATATAATTTTTTATAGAACTAAAAATTATATATATAATTTAGATATTTCGATTTTTGTGAAATTTATCGCTAATAACTTATATTTTTTAAGGTATCCAGGTATTCATTAAATTCTTTAATAAATGAATCACTTGGTATTATATTTTTTATCCTTTGGTCTGTTGATGTTTTTTCAAGACGAAAGAATCCTTTTTCACAAGCTTCAGTAATAATTAATGCGGATTTAGGTCTAGATGTTTTAAATAATTTAGTTTTAAGTTCTTCAACAGATAGTTTTTTATTTTCTTTATGTGCAGACATTACTAATAACATCATATGATAGTGAGAAGGAGATTTTCTAAAAAAATAGTTACTGGCTGTATGCGATTGCCTCATTTGATCTTCCCAAAAATCTAATAACGTCTTTTTTTCTTTTGGCATTATTTTTAAGCTCTGACTCTTGATTTGGTTGGATCGTAGAATGGAAAACCAACAACTTTAGCGCCAATCCTTTTTTGATGACCATCGATTTTACCTATTTCAACTTCAGTACCGATTTCTGAGTATTGAACATTTATTCTGCAAAGAGCAATATTTTTATTCAAAGTAGAGGACAAGCATCCACTGGTAACTATACCAACCTGTGATCTTCCAATATGAACACAGTCTCCGTGGCCTGCTATTTCTTTTCCATTAAGTTCTAGGCCTACCAATTTCTTTTGAGGGTTAGCTTTTCTTTTAATCAATTCCTCTTTACCAATAAAATCATCATCTTTTGTTTTCAGTGGAACGGCAAAACCAATACCAGCTTCAAAAGGGTCTTGCTCTCCATCAAACTCTGCGCCAAATAAAATTAAACCTGCCTCAATTCTTAGTTTGTCTAAGGCAGCAAACCCTGCTGGTATCAATCCATCATCTTTACCTGCTTCCATTAATTTATCCCAAACTTCGGGAGCATGTTTTGGATGGCACCAAACTTCATAACCTAATTCTCCAGTATAACCTGTTCTAGAAACAATTAATGGAATACCTTGAAGTTCTTCTATTCTACAAATTGTAAATCTAAACCAGCCCAGCTCATCTATCGAAGGCTGTGTTGGTGGAGTAAAGATAATTTTTTTTAAAATTTCTCTACTTTTTGGACCTTGCAAAGATACATTGCTAATTTGATCTGTGGAGTTTTTAACAATAGCATTAAAATTCTTTTTCTTTGCAATTTCTTTTAGCCATTCTCCACCATACTCATCTCCACATATCCATCTAAAACCTGTTTCGCTTAATCTTAAAAGAGTTCCATCATCGAACATCATTCCATTTTCGTAACACATTGCAGAATACACAACCTGCCCAACAGAAAGTTTTTTTATATTTCTTGTAAGAGTGTAGTTCATTAACTCTTCAGCATCTGGACCGATTATTTCAAATTTTCTTAGTGATGATAGATCAATTAATACAGCATCATTTCTGCAAGCATTGTACTCATTAACCAAACCATGTTTAGTGTAATCGTTTGGAAGCCAAAATCCTCTAGCATCAACAAAGTTTCTAGTTAATTTTGAAGTTCTTTCATAAAAGCCAGAATTTCTAGTAAGTTTATTTTCAGAGTCTGTTTTCATTCTAAAACCAAATGACTTTTTAAATTCTTTATTTTTATCGTAAGTTCTAACAAATATATTTGTAGGATTCCATGAATTACAAGGATCTATATCACTTGGACATGCAGTTGTTCCTATTGTTAAATCTTTTAACGCCTTAAACATTACATAATCACCAGGCCTTGAATATGATTCATCAGAAATAACAGAATTCAATCCTCCAGCAGAGGTGTTAAAAAATAAATTAATTGCATGCCAACCTTTCTGTTTCTGAACACCATATTTCGACATGCTTTCAGTTAAATTATCCGAACAATTTGGGTGACCAAAATACCCCGCATCTTCATAATATTTTGAAGTACATGCAAGATTAAAAGTATCGTGTTTACCAACGGTATCTCTTATTACTTCAACAAGTGGCTCATGATCTGTGTCATAAAATTTAGAGAACAAACCTGGTCCTGGGAAAGTATTACCCATGAATGTTCTCGTAGTTTGCCAGTCTAATCCTTTTTCAATTCCTTTTTCTAATTTTCTTGTATCGAATGCCACAAAGTCAGAACATTGTCTGCCAGTTGGACTTATCACTTGAATATAATCTCCTTCTTTAACCTCATAAGATATTGAAGTTTCTTTATTTATATTTTCTTCATAAACAGGTTCGAAAACAGGATCAGGAATTACATTTAATTCCTTATCATTAACAATTTTAGCTCTTTTAACAAATATAGTTAAATCAGTTGGTGGATTTTGTTTTGTAACATCCATATCTTCGCCAGGTGCTGAAAATATTGCGTAACATTTATCTTTTGATTTTAATTTAATTTTTTCACCAGGTTCTGCGTCTATATCAAATATAATTGATGATTTTGAATTAGAAATTTTTAAATTTCTTTTTTTTAATTGATAGTTGGTAGCTAAAATTGTTTCATCATTCCCACTAAGAATATTTCTTACAAAGTTTTTTTCATTGTTTGATTTAAGATTTAAAATTCCAAGATCTGAATTTCCATCTTTTCCAAAACAAATAATCTCACATATTTGATTTCCTTCATTATTGATTATTTCTAATTCATCATCAGGAAAAATTTGAAAACCAGTAAGACCACCACCATTTACAACATGTCTTTCAACTCCAGGTGGTAAGATATTTAAACCAGGATATTTGATATCTTTGCTTATGCCTAACATTTTTTAAATTTAAGTGAGACCATAATATAATCAAAACGAGTTGACTATAACTTTAAATAGGAACATACTTTCAATATTAATATATTAATAATAGAGGGGTATATATGAAAAAAATAATATCTTTACTATCTGCTCTAGTTATTTCTGTTGTAAGTTTTGCAGGAATTTCAAATGCTGATAGCAAAAAGCCCATCGTGATCCCAACACATAACTGGTCAAGTCAAATTGTAATGGCTTATGTTATTGGTGGAATTTTCGAAAGTATGGGTAATAACGTAAAATATGTAAACGCTGACTCACAAGCAGTTTATGAATCAATTAGAATTGGAGATGTAACTATATCTCACGAGGTATGGGAATCTGCATTCGGTAAATCTTTTACTACTGCTTTAGATAAAGGTGGTTTATTAGATTGGGGTGATCATGAAGCAAGAACTCTTGAGGATATGGGATATCCAAACTGGGTTGCTGAAAAAGGATTATGCCCAGGTCTACCAGATTGGACAGCTTTAAAAAATCCAGATTGCGCAAAAAACTTTACAACACCTGACTCTCCAGATGGAAAAGGAAGAATGTTGGAAGGTCCACAAACTTGGCATGGTGACTTAATTCCACAAAGAGTTGATGCACTTGGTTTAGGTGATTTATGGTGGGTTAAATTTGCTGGAAGTGCTGATGCACTTTGGGCAGAGTTATCTGCAGCAGAAAAAGAAGGAAGAGGAACAATTATCTTCAACTGGACGCCAAACTTTACAGATGGTGCTGGTTTTACATTTATTGACTTCCCTCCATACACAGCTGGTTGCAGACCAGAAGATGGTGGAGATGGTAAATGTGGTTCTCCTGATGGATACTTGAAAAAAGCAGTTCATGAGGATTTCCCAAAAACTCATCCTGATGCAGCAGCAGCGTTCAAAAAAATGTCATTCTCTACAAGTCAAATTGGTGCAATGGCAGCTTTAGTTGACGTTGACAAAATGACTCACGAAGATGCAGCTAAAAAATGGTTAGCTGATAACAAGTCAGTTTGGCAAGCATTTACTAAATAAGGATTATAGTTAAAAATTAAAGATCTCCCCCAACTTCGTTGGGGGGGATTTTTTTTTAATTCAATATGTGTAAAATGTTACAATGAAAAAATACTCTCTTATAATATTTTTTAGTTTTTTGATCTGCTCATCAGTTTTAGCAAGAAGCACTGGCTGCAAAGAAGGTAACTGTGAAAATGGTTTTGGTAAATGGGTTTACACCGATAAAACTACTTATGAAGGGGAATGGGTTAATACTAAAAAACAAGGTCAAGGTGTCGAAACCTGGCCTAATGGTTATATCTATAAAGGGGAATTTAAAAATAGTGAATGGAGCGGAAAGGGAACTTTAGTTTTTCCTGATGGGTCTACCTACGAAGGAGAGTGGTCTAAAGGTTTTATGAATGGCCAAGGAACATTTACCTGGGCAGATGGAAAACAAAAAACAGGTATTTGGAAAAACGGTAAGTTACAAGAATAATGTCAAAAGAAAATTATATTAATAAAATAAAAGATTTACCTGAGTCTCTAAGGCAATTTATTGGTCTCATAATTATTACTCTTATAGTAATTATGTCTTTTAGCATTTTAAATGGAATTTTTGGACAGGGTGATGATTTAGTAAAAAGAATGAAGTTAGAGGAGGAGAGAATTGCTGAAGAAAAAAAACTTAGCGAACTAATATCTAAATTACCTTCTGGTATATTGGTCTCATTTGACGGTACAGATCATTATAAACTGACTGATGAGGTATATGAGAAAGTATGCAAGGCTACTAAACTAATTCCACAAAGAGCAATAATGGGTGCTAATTTCTTAAATTTTAGAGCACATGAGCTATATACAATTAATGGAAATAAAATTGATGAGACTTTTGTTAAATGGGATGAAGAAAAAAGTAAATGTTTTGCGGGTTTTACAGTTAGTGGAAATAACGTAGGTGTTAATGAAAGTATTACTATAAGTGGAGAAGCTTTAAGTTTTTTAAGTACCGGAATTGATACTAGAGTTTATTTTATTAAAAATTTTTAATGAGGAAAGGCAACAATTATTAACATTTTAATTTTATAGAATTTAATATAACTTTAAAACAATTTATGTCTGAGACTGTAATCAAATGCGAGTCGGTTTATAAAATTTTTGGAGAAAATGCCAAAAAGATGCTTGAAGAATCTAACGGAAATGTAGATGCAAAAACTTTTCAAGAAAAAGGATGTATAGTTGGAGTTAACAATGCTTCTTTTGAAGTTGCAAAAGGAGAAATGTTAGTAGTAATGGGTTTGTCTGGCTCAGGTAAATCAACACTTCTTAGATGTATTTCAAGATTAACGGATGCTACCGGTGGAAAAATTTTTATCGAAGGTCAAGATTTATTAGAATTAAACAATAAAGAGCTTATTGAGCTTAGAAGAAATAAAATGGGAATGGTGTTTCAAAGCTTTGCATTGTTGCCTCATAAAACAGTTGTTGAAAACATTGCTTTCCCATTGCAGATCAAAGGCACTAATACTGATGAGAGCATTAGTAGAGCAATGGAAATGGTAAAGCTAGTTGGACTTGATGGAAGAGAAAACTATTTTCCAAGAGAGCTTTCAGGTGGACAACAACAAAGGGTAGGGATCGCAAGATCATTAGCTGTGGAACCAGATATATGGTTTTTAGACGAACCTTTTTCTGCTTTAGACCCATTGATAAGAAAAGAAATGCAGGATGAGTTTTTAAGACTTCAGGAAAAATTACAAAAAACAATTATGTTCATTACCCATGATTTTGATGAGGCCTTGAAGTTAGCTGATCGTATAGCGATTATGAAAGATGGTATAATTGAACAATTAGACACTCCTGCAAACATTGTATTAAATCCTGCAACAGAATATGTAAGAAAGTTTACTGAAGAAGTACCGAGGGAGAAAGTTTTGATTATTGAGGATGTAATGGATGCTTCAAGTAAAGATAATTTAGGAGATTTAAAAGTATCAAAAGATGAAATTATAGAAAATGTTGCAGAGAAAATACTTACTCAAGAAAAATTAGTAGGAGTAGTTGATTCAAATAATAATATTGTAGGATCAATTAAACCTTCAAAAATAATTGATACAGTTTTTGGAGGAAGAAACAACGGTAGTTAAAATATGGAGTATTTAAAAAAATATCCAAAATTATTCCAATGGTTATTTTTGTTAATTGTATTTTTTGCTTTATGTTTTGCAATTGATGTTCCTGAAACTTATAAATTTATAAGAGGCCAGGCAGAATTTGTTAAAGATCCCAACCAAAGTGTTTACATTTTTTTAGGTAAAGAGGTTAGGTATTATGCCTTCGATGTATTTTGGAGACTGCCTCCACTTCTAGGATGGCTGCCTATTTGGATAAACGACTCCTTGTTTTTCTTAATGAATGAGTGGATGCCAATGGAGTTTTGGAACGAAGATACTCAAGAATTTAAAACTCGACCATTATTATTAGAGATAAGTAGAAATTTAACTTCATTTATGACTTTTTTAATTGAATTAATTAGAGAGATTTTGCTTGGAGGTTTAGAAACTATTGTTGCATTTACTAGCTGGGATTTTATTGATGCTTATCCTTGGTTAGAATTGCCAGGTTTACCTTGGACAATTGTTGCTGCTGGAGCAGCGATACTTTCTTATAAATTAAGTGGAAAAGGATTGGCTTTATTTGCAGGTTTAACAATGATCTATATTTCTATATTTGGTCAATGGAAACCTTCAATGCAAACACTTTCATTTATACTTGTTGCAGCTCCACTTTCATTTATTTTTGGTTTAGGCTTGGGTATTGCAGCATACAAAAGCAAACGTGTTGAAAAAGCTTTGTACCCAATTCTTCTAGTGATGCAGACTATGCCACAATACGCTGTATTAGTTCCTGCCCTTGTTTTATTTGGAGTTGGTGATCATGCTGCTGTAATCATTACAATGGTTGTTGCAGTGCCACCAATGATTTTACTTACAATTTTAGGCTTAAGAGCCATACCGCCAGAAGTTATTGAAGCTGGAAGAATGAGTGGTTGTACCAATTGGCAATTAATGTTCAAGGTACTAATTCCAACAGCAAGAAGAGATATTTTAATTGGAGTTAACCAAGTTATTATGGTTTGTTTTTCAATGGCAGTTATATCTGCGTTCATTGGCGCGAAAGGATTAGGATTTAATTTGTTGTTAGCACTTAATCAACTCAATATAGGGTTGGCACTAGAAGCTGGTTTGTGTATTAGTTTAATTGCAATTTTACTTGATAAAATGTCTTTGGCATGGGCAAATAAACAAACAGATTATTTTGGTAATCTGACATTTTTCCAAAGAAATAAAAACGTAATATTTTTTGCAGCTTCATTCGTAATTGGAATAATTCTTGCATATGTTGGGACTTTTATTTTCAAAGGTAGTTTTAATTACTTGTTTGAAATTCCTCATAATAAAGGAATATCAACAGCAGATTTTTGGAATAAAGGAGTTGATTGGATTTTTGATACTTTCTTTGTTTATATAAAAGCATTCAATACATGGTTAATTCAAGATGTGCTTCAGCCGATGAGAGCTTTATATTTGAGAATGCCTGCAGTAGCTACATTAGTACTGGCAGTTGGGGCTGGATATTTAATTGGAGGAGTTCGTTCAGCATTAGTTGTTGCTGCTTTAACTTTATTTATAGCACTAAGTCCATGGTGGGATAGAGCGCTAGTAACATTATATATGGCAACTTTTGGAGTAGTTATTTCTTGTTTAATAGGATTTACAGTTGGAACATTATGTTTTCAAAATAAAAAATCAGCTGCGTTTATGCTAGGTGTTTGTGATATATTTCAAACATTCCCATCATTTGTATATCTAATTCCAGTAATGATGCTTTTTGGAATTACAGATACTTCCGTATTAATTGCAGTAATTGTTTATGCCACAATTCCTGCAACAAGATATACAATTGAAGGTTTAAGAAGTGTTCCAGTTGGCTTGCATGAAGCCGCAACAATGTCTGGTGTAAATAAATTTCAAAGATTAACAAAAATTGAATTTCCATTAGCATTTCCACACATGATGCTTGGTTTGAATCAAACAATAGTTTTTGCATTATTTATGGTGATAATTGGAGCCTTCATTGGAACAGAAGATCTTGGACAATACATTTTAAAAGCACTTTCAGATAAAAATGGAGCAGGAATTGGTTTAACTCTAGGTGTCTGTGTTGCGTTTATAGGATTGATCTTTGATAATTTGATTAGAACTTGGGTTGAGAAAAGAAAAAAACATCTTGGCATAGCTTAGAATTTTGAAAAAATTTATTGTCTCCATTGATCAAGGAACAACCTCTTCGAGAGTTGTTTTGTTCGATACTAAAGGGAACATTAAATTTATTTCACAATATGAATTTAAACAATACTTTCCTAAAAATGGCTGGGTAGAACATAATCCAAATGAAATTTGGTCGACAACAATTAAAGCACTAAAACAAGTAATTAAAAAAGCTAAAAGTTTAAAAGGTCATATACTTACTATTGGAATTACAAACCAAAGAGAAACTACAATTTTGTGGAATAAAAAAACTGGAAAACCTGTTTATAATGCAATCGTTTGGCAAGATAGAAGAACGCAGGAATATTGTAAATCTCTAAAGAATAAAAATTATGAAAATACTTTTAGAGAAAAAACAGGGTTATTCATAGATCCTTATTTTTCTGCCACTAAAATAAAATGGATTTTAGATAATATAAAAGTTTCAAAAAAGTTATTAAAAACTAATAATTTATTATTTGGTACAGTAGATACCTTCTTAATCTGGAAATTAACTAAAGGTAAACAGCATTTAACCGAAGCTACCAACGCAAGTAGAACTATGTTGTTTAATATTAATAACAATAAATGGGATAATGAAATTTTACAGAAATTAAAAATTCCAAAGAGTATCTTGCCAGAGGTAAAAAATTCTGCAGATAATTTTGGAAAAACAGACAATAGAGTTATAGGAAAAGAAATACCTATTTCAGCTGTTCTAGGAGATCAACAAGCAGCTGCTGTAGGTCAAGCTTGTTTTGAAAAAGGATCTATAAAAAGTACTTATGGCACTGGTGCTTTTATAATAATGAACACTGGATCAAAAAAAATAAATTCAAAAAATAAGTTATTAACTACAATTTGTTATCGATTGAATAATAAGACTACCTATGCTCTTGAAGGA
The DNA here is from genome assembly GCF_007833635.1 of Candidatus Pelagibacter sp. FZCC0015. Lineage (NCBI taxonomy): Bacteria > Pseudomonadati > Pseudomonadota > Alphaproteobacteria > Candidatus Pelagibacterales > Candidatus Pelagibacteraceae > Candidatus Pelagibacter > Candidatus Pelagibacter sp. FZCC0015. Next base: position 143,386 of record NZ_CP031125.1, on the reverse strand, counting down.
TCTATTTTTATAGCAGGAGCGGGCGTACAATGGTTAAGAGATAAAATTAAACTAATTAATAATGCGTATGAAACTGAAAAAATAGCTAAATCAACAAAAAGCAATAATGAAGTTTATGTTGTCCCAGCTTTTAGTGGAATAGGCGCACCTTATTGGAGACCTGATGCAAGGGGTTTAATAACAGGACTTACAAGAGATAGTGATTGGAAAACTTTAGTTCGAGCAACAGTCGAGTCAGTGGCTTATCAAAGTTATGATTTATTTTATTCAATGAATAAAGATGGTTTAAAGCCCAGGATAGTAAAGATTGATGGGGGCATGGTAGCTAATAATTGGTTTTCACAATTTTTGGCAGATGTGATTAATCTAAAAGTAATTCGACCGAAAGTCTTAGAAACCACTGCTCTTGGAGCCGCCTTGCTTGCAGGTTATCAAGTAGGAGAATTCAAATCATTAAATCAGATTAAAAATATATGGAAAAAAGATAAAGCTTTTAGGCCAAAAATTAACAAAAAAATTAGAAATCATTTATTGCAAGGTTGGCAGCAAGCAATTAAAAAAACTTTGGCATAAGATAGTTATGAAAAAAATTTTAATAATTGGAGCAGGTGCAATGGGTGCAGCGTTTTCTGTGCCTTTGATAGACAATAATCAAAAAGTAACTATAACTGAACCGTATAACCTTAATTTATTAAAAAAAATAAATAATAAAAAAAAGTTTCATCCAGCTTTAAAAATTAATTTATCAAAAAAACTTTCCATTAAAAAATTTAATACTGAACTTTTGAATCAAAAATGGGATTTGATAGTAATTGCAGTTAGTTCACTAGGCATGGATATGATTAGAAATTATCTAAAAAATCTTAAAAACAAAACTCTAATTCTTGTTTTAACAAAAGGTCTAAAGTTAAAAAATAATAATATAATCAGCATGTCTGAGCAATTAAATTTAGGAAAAACGAAATATAATATTTCAGTACTAAAAGGACCTTGTCTAGCTAAAGAATTAGCTAGAAAAATAAAAAGTTATACTGTGATTGCAAATAAAAAAATAAGTATTGCTAAAAAAATTGGAAAAATGATTTCAACCAATTATTATACAACAGAATATTCAACAGACGTTATAGGAGTAGAATTTTCTTCAGCTATCAAAAACATTTATTCAATGGTTATAGGATCTGGTGAAGGAAATAATACTTCTTCAGCGTTATTTAGAAAATCATTTGATGAAATGGAATATTTAATTCAACATTTTAAAGGCAAAAAAGAAACTGTCAGAGGTCTAGCGGGTTTAGGTGATTTATATGTTAGTGCAGTTGGAGGTAGAAATAGCAAAATGGGTGAATATTTGGGTAAAGGATTTTCTTTTAAAAATGCTAAGAATAAATTTATGAAAAACGACACTGTTGAAGGTGCTGATTTGGCAAATGAAATAGCTCCATATATAAGAAAAAAAATAAGTAAAAGTAAGATCCCATTGATGATTGCGCTTTTGGATACGATTACTAAAAATAAAAAACTTAAAATAAATTATTAATTTCTATTTATTTAAAAAAGTTTCCATAGAGTCATCCATCGCTTTTTCCCAAGGCGTATGATGAATTGGCGCAACTGATCCAGTCACTGGAGATGAAAACGATTTATTTCTATAAGTTAGAATATCCTCTACTTTATGGTGTTCCCATTCTTTGAAATGTTTTCTAATTAATTCAAAATCAATTTTAGGATAATCAGACATATCATGAAGTTCTTTGGTATATTCTGTTTGAAAATCTATCATTTGATCAGGATTTTCTAATTTTTCCTCCATTGAAACCCACTTATTTATGTCTTTATCTATCTCGTCGTCACTAGGCATTTTGATTTTTCCCATGATCACATCTCTCGCATACCATCCCTGACAGTCAAACATGTTAAATGTATGAAACTGGTCCTGCATACCTAAGTATAAAAGTTTATGATTATCTTGCCACACAACTCCTTTGTAAAGTTTTGGTGGATATAATCTGTTATGTGTTTTTAATTTTAAACTTTCATCTAAAAATGGGAAATGATGAAGATATCCAGTACACAAGATCACTACATCGGCATTTTGTTCTGTTCCGTCTTTAAATATAGCTTTTTTTCCATCTAACCTATCTAAGTAATGAACTTCTTTCATGCCTTTTGGCCATTTAAAGCCCATTGGGTTATGCCTGTAACCAATTGTTACACTTTTAGCACCATATTTATTACATTGTAGGGCTACATCTTCAGCTGAATAGCTGCTTCCCAAAACAATCACATCTTTTCCTCTGAACTCTTCTGCATCTCTAAAATCATGTGAGTGCATTATTCTTCCCGGGAAAGAATTCATTCCTTCGTACTCAGGAATAAAAGGTACAGAAAAATGACCTGAAGAGACTACCACATAATCAAATGTATCATTTAAAACTTTATTATTTACTTTGTCCTGGTAGCTAATTTCAAACTTATCATTTTTAAAAACAGTATTTGTAACTCTTGTATTAAATTTAATCTTACTTTTTATATTTCCTTTACTTACTCTTCCCAGAATATAATCTTGCAAAACTTCTCTTGGAGGAAAGGAAGGAATTGGCTTTCCAAAATGTTCATCAAAAGAATAATCAGCAAATTCCAAACATTCTTTAGGTCCATTAGACCATAAGTATCTGTACATACTATTAGGCACAGGATCTCCATACTGATCTGAACCAGTTCTCCAGTTGTAGTTCCATAGACCACCCCAACTTTCTTGTTTTTCAAAGCAAACTATTTCAGGAATTTTTTCTCCTTTTTTTTCTAAATGCTCAAATGCTCTTAAAATTGAAAGTCCACATGGACCAGCGCCTATGATTGCTACTTTTGACATAGAATTTTTCCTATCATTAATAAATTTATAAATATATCTTACTAACAATTTTTAAAAAAATAAAATTATATTTTGTTATGGGTATTAATTGGAATTATCCAACCACTATGTGGATAGGAGAAAATAGAATTGAAGATTTATCCTTAGCCTGTAAAGAGTTAAATATTTCAAATCCATTATTTGTAACAGACAAGGATTTAATTAACTTAGATTTAACTAAAAATATAATATTAACATTAAAAAAAAGTTTTAAAAACCTAGCTAGCTTTTCTAATTTTACGGGAAATCCAATTGGAGAAAATGTAGAAGAAGGTGTTAAAGTTTATAATATTTCTGGCTGTGACGGTGTAATAGCTTTAGGAGGCGGAAGTGGTTTAGATGTTGGAAAAGCTATAGCATTTATGTGTAATCAATCTCGACCGTTATGGGATTTTGAAGATATTGGTGACTACTGGACAAAAGCTGATAGTTCAAAAATTTCAAAAATTATTGCAGTTCCAACCACTGCTGGGACTGGATCAGAAACTGGTAGAGCATCTGCAATCATAAATAAAGAAACAGGTGTAAAAAAAATTATTTTTCACCCAAAAATGTTACCTTCGATTGTGATTTTAGATCCTTTACTTACACTAGATTTATCTCCAAGATTAACAGCAGCAACAGGAATGGATGCACTAGCTCATAATTTAGAAGCGTTTTGTGCACCAGGATATCATCCAATGGCTGATGGTATGGCGATAGAAGGGATGAAGTTAATTAAAAATTCTTTAATTAAAGCATTCACAAATGGAAAAGACGTTAACGCTAGAATGGATTTACTTTCAGCGGCTTCAATGGGCTCGACTGCATTTCAGAAGGGACTAGGAGCAATTCACTCATTGAGCCATCCTGTAAACGGTAAATTCAATGTTCACCATGGTTTATCTAACGCAATATTTATGCCTTATGTTTTAACATTTAACAAACCATCCATCGAAAACAAAATAATATCGATTTGTGATTATCTTAATTTAAATAAAAATTTTGATAGTTTTTTAAATTGGATTTTGGAATTAAGAAAAAATTTAAATATTCCACACAAATTATCAGATGTAATGGATTGTAATAATATTGATTTAGATGAACTTTCATCAATGGCATTTGAAGATCCATCAACAGGAGGAAATCCCAAAAAATTAAGTCAAAATGATCTAAAAGAAATGTATATAAAAAGTATTTCTGGAGAATTATTTTAATGAAAAAAATATTGATAGTAGAAGGAAACTTACGAGAAGAAAATCAAAGTTTTTCTGAGGCTGGAATTCAAACACATACAGAAAGCCTTAAAGATAGTTTAGCGTTTTTCACAGATAAATTAGAAACCCACGTGGTTAATCCTTCTTCAGACGAAAATATCGATAAAAATATTGATGCACTTGAAAGCTACGATGGTCTTATTTGGGGAGGAAGTAGTTTAAACATCTACAACAATACTCCAGAAATAAAAAGACAAATTGATTTTATGAAAGAGTGTCAGAAAAAAATAAAAAAAATACTAGCAATTTGTTGGGGCATGCAAGTAGCTGTAACAGCAGCTGGTGGAGAAGTGAAAAAATGTACAAAAGGATCTCATAGAGGTATTGCTTCAAATATAGAAATTAATGAAAATGGTTTAAATCATCCACTTTATAAAAATAAAGATCAAAAATTTAATACTCCAGCATTTAATTTTGATGAAGTTGTAACTATGCCAGAAAATTCAACTTTATTAGCTTCAAACTCAATCAATAATGTTCAAGGAATAAATTTTAAAATTGGTAACTGTAATATATGGGGCCTTCAATATCACCCTGAGATAACTTACAATAAAATGATCAATTTGATTATTTTTAGAAAAAAGAAACTCTTAGAAAAAGGTGCTTTTAAAGATGAAAATGAAATAGATAATCATATTAAACATATAGAAACTGAGAACAATAAATTAGATAAAGTTTCTAGAATGAGAGAATTAGAGAATTGGTTAGACTATTTAAATTTAGAATAAACCTTCTATTTCACCTTTTTTATTCAACTTAATAGAGTCTGCTGCTGGAACTCTTGGTAGGCCAGGCATAGTCATGATTGCTCCACAGATAACTACTATAAATTCTGCACCAGATGATAGCCTTACCTCTCTTAATGGAAGAGCATGACCAGATGGAGCACCTTTTAAATTTGGATCAGTTGAAAAACTATATTGAGTTTTTGCAACACAAATTGGTAAGTCACCATATCCAGCTGCTTCAAAGTTTTTAAGCTGTTCTCTAATCTTAGTATCAGCTATTACCTCATCAGCTCTATAGATTTCTTTTGCTATTGTCTCAATTTTTTTGAACAATGGTGTTTTACTTTCGTATAAGAATTTAAATTTTGCCTCATCTTTTTCGCATAATTCAACAACATGAGCTGCTAAATCTTTTGTTCCTTCTCCACCATTTGCCCAATGAGTGCAAAGACTTGCTTTAACTCCTAAATCATTACAAAAATCTATTAGTGCTTTTACTTCACTATCTGTATCTTTAATAAAATGATTAACAGCAACAGCAACTGGTAACCCAAATTTTTTAACATTTTCAATATGCCTCTCAAGGTTAACCAATCCTTTTTTAAGTGCATCTACATTTTCGTTTTTTAAATCTTCTTTTGCAACTCCACCATGCATTTTTAATGCTCTGATTGTTGCAACGATAACTACACAACTAGGTTTTAAATTTGATTTTCTGCATTTAATATCTAAAAATTTTTCAGCACCCAGATCAGCGCCAAACCCTGCCTCTGTTACAACGTAATCTGCAAGTTTTAATCCAGTTTTTGTTGCAATAACTGAGTTACATCCATGTGCTATATTTGCAAAAGGACCTCCATGTATAATTGCAGGATTGTTTTCTAATGTTTGTGTTACGTTAGGTCTAATAGCTTCTTTAAGAAGCACTGTCATAGGTCCTTGAGCATTTAAATCTTTTGCATAAACTGGTTTTTTATCTCGGTTATATCCAATTGTAATATTCCCAATTCTTTTCTCTAAATCTTCTAGATCATTTGATAAACAAAAGATTGCCATTATCTCAGATGCAACAGTAATATCAAAACCATCTTCTCTTGGAAATCCGTTGGCAACACCACCTAAATTAATGTTTATTGATCTTAAAGATCTATCATTCATATCCATGACTCTTTTCCAAACAATTCTTCTAACGTCTATGTCTAATTTATTTCCCCAATAAATATGATTATCAATTAATGCAGATAACAAATTGTGAGCTGATGTGATCGCATGAAAATCACCTGTGAAATGTAAATTTATTTGTTCCATAGGAACAACTTGAGCATATCCTCCGCCAGCTGCACCACCTTTCATTCCAAAAGAAGGACCAAGACTTGGTTCTCTTAAACAAACAATAGATTTTTTTCCAATTTTATTTAATCCATCATTCAATCCAACAGAAGTAGTTGTTTTACCTTCACCAGCTGGAGTTGGAGTGATTGCAGTTACTAAAATTAATTTTCCATCTGGTTTATCTTTAAGAGTGTCTAAATATTCCAAATTTATTTTTGCGATGTGTCTTCCCATTGGGCTGAAAGCTGCACTCTCATCAGGGACATTTATCTTTGCTAAAATATCATTAATTGGTTGCATTTTAGCTTCTCTAGCTATCTGAATATCTGACTTTACATCGCTCATGAATAATCCTTTAAATTAAAAACATTTACCTGTGACTTCTTATCCTTTTTTGAGATATTTGGAAACTTCTAAAAAATATATATAAAAAAAATAAGCACTATTTATATTCTTTGTTATAAAATTATTTAATGCAGAAGTATTCAATATTTAACTTAGTTAAAAATGCTTTTTCTAATCATCAAAATTGGGATTTAGCCTGGAAAGATCCAACACCTAAGGAAGAATACGATGTTGTAATTATAGGTGGTGGTGGTCATGGATTAGCTACTGCATATTACCTTGCTAAAGAGCACAACATTACAAAAGTTGCAATTATCGAGAAAGGTTGGATTGGAGGAGGAAATGTAGGACGTAATACTACAATTATTAGATCCAATTATATGCACGATGAAAATGGATTGTTCAGTGAGTTTGGAATGGATTTATGGAGAAAGATGAGTCAGGATCTGAACTACAATGTAATGTTTTCTCCAAGAGGAATAATTAACCTTGCTCATTCTGATGCACAAATGAATGCATATGCGAGAAGAGGAAATTCGATGAGATTAAATGGAATAGATGCAGTTCTTTTAAATAGAGAGCAAGTTAAAGAAATTATTCCAATGGCTGATTTTTCAGACAACGTAAGATTTCCAATCTTTGGTGGATTGATGCAACCAAGTGCTGGAACTGCTCGTCATGATGCAGTTGCTTGGGGTTACGCTCGTCAAGCAGACTCTATGGGTGTAGATATAATTCAAAATTGTGAAGTGATTGGTTTTGATGTTAACGCAGGTAAAATAAAAGGCATAAGAACTTCAAGAGGAAATATTAAAGCAAAAAAAGTTGGTATTTGTGTTGCCGGTAGCACCAATATATTAGCTGAAAAATTAAATATGACTTTACCAATTGAAACACATTTACTTCAAGCTTGTGTTTCTGAACCAGTTAAACCAGTTTTAGATAAAGTAGTTACATTTGGTGCTGGTCATTTTTATGTAAGTCAATCAGATAAAGGTGAGATGGTAATGGGAGGTGATCTTGACGGGTATAATAGTTATGCTCAAAGAGGAAATTTACCAACATTACAACACGTTTTAACCGAAGGAATAGCGATGATGCCCTTTTTAAGTAAATTAAAAATGTTGAGAACTTGGGGCGGTATAATGGATATGTCAATGGATGGTTCACCAATTATTGATAAAACACACATTGAAGGATTGTATTTAAATTGTGGATGGTGCTATGGAGGATTTAAAGCCACACCTGCATCAGGATGGACATTTGCACACACAATTGCACAAGATAGAGTTCACGAATTAAATGCTGGTTATAGCTTAAATAGATTTAGCACTGGTCATCTTATTGATGAAAAGGGACTTGGAACAAAAACCTGGATATCGTAAATGCTTTATATAAATTGCCCGCACTGTGGAATGAGGTCTCAAAATGAATTTTCGTATGGTGGTGATGCAAGCGTTAAAAGACCAGAACTTAATAAAGAAGTTTCTGATCAAGAATGGGATAATTTTGTTTACAATAGAAAAAGTTTAAGAGGAAAGCATTTAGAGCTATGGCAACATATTTCTGGATGTAGACAATGGATAAAGGTTGAGAGAGATACCGCAACTCATGAAATTTTCAGAACCTTCAAAGCTGATGAGGAAGTTGCTTAATGACTCAAGCTTTTAGAATTGAAAATGGCGGGTTAATAAATAGAGATAAAAAATTATCTTTTAAATTTAATGGAAAAACTTACTTTGGTTATGAAGGTGACACATTAGCTTCAGCTTTATTAGCAAATGGAGTTCATTTAGTAGGAAGAAGTTTTAAATATCACAGACCCAGAGGTTTCTTTGGAGCAGGTGTAGATGAACCTTATGCAGTTGTTCAACTTTATAGAAATGATGAAACAGAGCCAAATATAAAAGCTACAGAACAGGAGTTGTTTGAGGGTTTAGAGGCTAAAAGTGTTAATTGTTGGCCAAGTGTTAATTTTGACATAGGTGCAATCAATAATTTTCTAAAAATTTTTTTACCAGCAGGTTTTTATTACAAAACTTTTATGTGGCCAAAAAGTTTTTGGTATCGAATTTATGAACCTTTTATAAGAAAAGCAGCTGGTTTAGGTGTAGCTTCAACTAAACATGACAAAGAAAGGTATGAACATAAATACGAATATTGCGATTTATTAATTGCAGGTTCAGGACCCTCGGGATTAGCAGGTGCGTATGCTGCAGCGAAAAATGGAGCTAAAGTAATTTTAGCTGAAGATAAGCCAAGATTTGGTGGATCTTTACTAACTAGTGATGTCAATATTGGAAATCAATCAGGAAAAGATTGGGCTGAGGGAATAATTGCAGAACTTAAAACAATGCCAAATGTTGTTGTAAAAAATAGATCCCAAATTTTTGGATACTATGATCACAACATGCTTGTGATGTCGGAAAAAGTCAGCGATCATTTACCATCAACCAAAAAATATCATCCTAATAAAAGACTATGGTACATTCGTGCAAAAGAAGTTTTGATTTCCTCTGGATCAATTGAAAGACCGATAGTTTTTGGAAATAATGATACGCCAGGAGTTATGCTTTCTTCAGCTGCTAAAGAATATTTAAAAGTATATGGTGTTTTAGTTGGAAGAAAACCATTGGTATTTACAAATAACGATAGTGGATATGAAACAGCAATTGAATTTAAAAAACATGGAGTAGATCCAGTTGTTTTAGACTCAAGGAAAAACGCTGAGTCAGAAATAATTGATGAAGCAAAAAATTTAGGAATTAACATTAAAAATTCATATGTTGTGGTTGCAGCACAAGGATACAAAAAAGTAAAATCTGCAGATATTGCAAGTATTTCAGAAGACAAAAAACAACTTGGTAAAATAGAAAATATTCAATGTGATTGTATTTGCGTTTCAGGTTTTTGGACACCAACTATTCATTTAGCTTCACAATCAGGAAATAAAACAAAGTTTAAAGAGGAAATTGATGCATTCGTTCCAGGGCAATCAAAACAAAATGAAATCACTTTAGGTGCAGCTAATGGAGTATTTTCACTTGATGAAACATTAAAAACTTCATTTAAAGCAGGAAGTGAACTATCAAAAAAAATTACTGAAAAAGATAATCAGATAACTATTCCAAATGTTGTTGAAAAAAAATCTTCTCAACATGATAAGTTTTGGTGTGTCCCATTGCCGAAAGGTAAAAATTACAAAAGATTTTTAGATTTTCAAAATGATGTAGCGGTATCTGATGTAGAAATAGCTTTAAGAGAAGGGTATCGATCAATTGAACATGTTAAAAGATATACCACTTTAGGAATGGCAACAGACCAAGGAAAAACAAGTAATTTAAATGGATTACAGTTAGTATCCGAAATTGAAAACAAAGTTGTTCCTGCAGTAGGTCATACAACTTTCAGACCCCCATATACTCCTGTTTCTATTGGAGCTATAGTAGGGAGAGAAGTTGGAAAACATTCAAAACCAACGAGAAAATCGCCAATGCATTTATGGCATGAAAAGAATAACGCAGTTTTTGTTGATGCCGGTGTTTGGTTAAGACCAAGATATTATAAAAGAGGAAATGAAAATTTATTTGAGGGATCAAAAAGAGAAGCAAAAAATGTAAGAACAAATGTTGGAGTTTGTGATGTAACAACTTTAGGAAAAATTGATGTCAAAGGTCCTGATGCAGCAGAGTTTTTAAATAGAGTTTATACAAATGCATGGTTGAAGCTACCAGTTGGTAAAGCTAGATACGGTGTAATGTTAAGAGAAGATGGAATTGTTATGGATGACGGAACAACTACAAGAATTTCAGAAAATCATTATCATATGACCACTACTACAGCTCAAGCAGCAAACGTTCTTTCTCATTTAGAATATTATTTGCAACTAGTTTGGCCTGAATTAAATGTGAACGTAGTTTCAACTACAGAACAGTGGGCTGGAGCAGCTATTGCTGGACCTAAATCTAGAGATTTATTGCAAAAATTATTTCCAAATTCTGATGTATCAAATGAAGGTTTGCCATTCATGGGCTATATGGAGGGAGATTTATTTGGTGTTAAAGCAAGAATATTTAGAATTTCGTTTTCAGGTGAGCTTGCTTATGAAGTAAATGTTGAATCTGATTATGGAAATTTTATGTGGGAAAAAATAATGGAAGTCGGTAAAGAATTTGACATTCAACCATATGGAACAGAAGCATTATCAACTCTTAGAATTGAAATGGGACATGTTGCTGGATCAGAACTTGATGGTAGAACAATTCCATACGATAACGCTTTAGAAGGTCTTGTTAGTAAAAAGAAAGATTTTATTGGAAAAAGATCATTACAACGATCTGCATTTACAGCTGAAGATAGACAAAGAGTAGTAGGGGTAGTTCCATTAGATAAAAAAACAAGTATACCTGAAGGCTCACATTTAGTTAAAGATGATAAAGCACCATTACCAAATCCAAAGTTAGGTCATATATCTGCATCATGTTGGAGTGTTGAATATGACAATCCTTTTTCTTTGGCAATTTTGAAAGATGGAAAAAACATGATTGGTGAAAAGCTTTTTGCGATGTCGCCACTTAAAAATAAAGTAATACCAGTTGAAATAGTTTCATCACATTATGTAGACCCAAAAGGTGAAAGGGTTAGATCATGACATTAATTTCAGCTTTATCAAATGTACATGAGAAAGGCCAATTTGGAGATTATGAGGGTAAAAATAGAGATGATATACTTAAAATATCTGAAATCAAAAATTTATTAATTGTTCAAATAGTTCAGTACAAAAATTCTTCAGTTTCATTTGAGAGTATTGATATTGATGGTTTAAAATTAAAAAATGAACCTTTAACAGTAGTATTTAATGAAACTACAAGGATTATGTGGAATGGACCAAAGAACTGGCTTTTAGTTTCAACAAAAAAAGATTTAATAAAAAGTTTAGTGGATAAATTTGAAGATACAGATTTTGCTGTAACAGATTTATCTAATTCTAGAGCTATTATTGAAATCGAAGGAAATGATACAATAGAAGTTCTAAAAAAAGGATGTCCTTTTAATTTTAATACATTGGACAACAATAATTCAATTAACTCAACTTATAATGGAATAGCTTTCACAATAGATAGGTTAGGTGAAAATCCAAATAAAGTAAGGTTATTTGCTCTAAGAAGTTTTGGCGAGTCTTTATATCATTCTATCACAGACGCCTCTCTAGAGTTTGGTTTTGAATCTTTATAAACTTAAATTTTCAATCTCTTGTTGCGATATAAACTCCAATAGAAGTAATTAGAAATCCAATTAAATCTAAGCTAGTTAAACTTTCATTTAAAAAAAGCCAGGCCATAAAAGCAGATGTTGCTGGGATTAAAAAAAATATAGAAACAGTTTTGCTTGCTGAGTTATTTTTAATTAAAAACATTAATATTGTAAATGCTCCAAACGATACCAAAAATATTTGATGGCTCATTGCAATAATAAATGTTTGTGAAAAATCAATATACGGATCAACAAATAATATAATTGCTGATAAATGAAATATACATCCACCAATAGCTTGATTCATATTACTTACAGGTAGAGGCAAGTTGTTACTTAATTTTTTTTGCCATAAAGTTGAAAATGTAATTGCTAATAAAGCTATTATAGTTGCTATCAATCCTGCTGCTGGTATTTTTGAACCAACATCAAAACCCAATACAAGTCCTGCACCAGCAAATCCTAACAAAACACCTATCCATTGTTTTGCAGATACTTTATCATTTAAAATTGGACCACTTAATGCATTTGTGAGAATTGGTTGAAGGGTTACAATTAAGGCTGCTATTGCGGTAGGCATACCTATTGAAATTGAGTAAAAGACACCACCAAGATAAAAACCATGAAATAAGACGCCACTAAAAAAAGATTCAAAAAAGTTTCTTTTGCTTACTAGAATTTTTTGTTTTGAATAAATAGAAAATAAAAAAAAACCTAAGGCAACTAAAGCAAATCTAAAAGCTAGAGCTGCAAATGGATCACTGTTATCTATAATAGGTTTAGTGGTTATGAATGCGGAAGACCATAGAATTATAAATATAAAAGGAAAAATTTTAATCATTATATTCAATAAACAAATAAATTAAGTAAAATCAAATAAATCAACACCTATAATGAACAAATTAAATATAGATATGAAATATCAAATCACCTATTGTTCAACTATGAGTTTTAGACTATTAAGAATTTTAACAGTTATACTATCTTTTTTCTTTTTGACGGGTTTTGTGCCTATTCTTTCACTAGTTGGTCCAAGCGTGACAGCAATTACCTCAGGTAATATTTATAAAGCTAGTGCTCAATTTATTATTAATCAACATATAGAAAAAGAAACTGGAAAAAATTCTTTAACTTTAATTAAAGAAACATTGGTTAAGGAAGAAATAGAAAATAAAATTCAAAAAAATTCGTTTGATGAAGACTTAAGACAATTAGTTGAAACAAGAATTAAAATGACTAGACAAAAATTAGATAATCAAAATTTACAAAAATTACTTAAAAAACGAATAGAAGTTACTAGATCGTTACTTTATATAAATAATACTACTCAATAATATTTAGATATATCAAATCTTCTTGATCAGTTTCTTTGCACCACATTTCATAGCTTTCACAAACTCTCCACAAGTGATCAAAAGCTCTCTGTGAAATTTCTAGTGGAAAATGACTCTTAGTATAATAAAGCTTTGGTATCTTCATCAAAAATTTAACCATGGAATCTTTTTGAAGTTCTAAAAGTCTTAAAGTTTCTTCATTAATTTTTTTTTTAGTTATTTGGTCAATAAATTTATTATTCTTAAGTTCTAAAAACCATTTATCATGAAATTCTCCAGAACTTAAAATGTCATAATCCTTAGTAGTAATGAAAATTTCAAAAGCTTGTATATTATTGATTTCAGGATTTTGTTTTTTAATTTCTATTATATTTTCATAAACAAATTCAGCAGCTCTTAACACATATGGCTTTTCAGTCTTATTAGACATAAGTTAATTTTTATGCTTGACCATAGCTGAATGAGCCAAAATTAAGTTAGGGTCTAAGAAAACTTTTGAGGATTTAACATTTTTAAATGATTTAAATGCAAAAATCGCAATAGGGAGCTCTGTACAACCTAAAATGATTTTTTTACACTTCATTTTAATTAATGAATCAATTGCAGGTTTAATTGCTTTTGCTGCAGCCTTTACATTACCCATTTTAACTAATTTAATTGCTTTATTAACTGATAATTTTTGTATTTTTTGAGATGGCTCTATTAATTGATAATCTTTTTCAAAAAATTTTTTATAAACTCCAGTTTTAAGAGTACCTTCAGTTGCTAAGAGACCAACTTTGGAGTTTTTCTTACATTTTTTTTTAGTAAATCTGAAAACTTCTTTTGGCATATTAATTATTGGAATATTGATTTTATTTTGTAAATCATCGAACCAATAATGTGCCGTATTGCAAGGTATAACTATAAATTTACATTTATTCTTTTCTAAAAGCTTACAACCTTTGAGCAAGCTCTTTAAAACTTTATTATATTTTACTCTACTTGTTTTATTTGTAGATTTGTTTGAAAGATTTTTAGTTTGAGAGCCTATAGATTCAGGTCTTCCGGGAATATTTGATTTATTATAAAGTAAAAATAATGGATACTCTTGATCAATTTTACCTCTATTTAGAACCGCAAGCTTGTTACAAAAATCAAGACCTGCTTGAGTTCCCATTCCACCTAAAATTCCAATCATAATTTTGATTAATTTATTAATTTTATAATTTAAATCTATAATTAATAAATGTGTTTAAAGATTGTTTTTAAATAAGGTATTGGCTGAATTATAAATTAATTAAAGTTAAATAAATTTTTCAGCCAATAGGAAGTTGTGAAATTATGCAGTTTTTAAGTTAACTGCTGAAGGACCTTTAGGACCATCTTCAACATCGAAAGTCAAAGCTTGACCCTCATCTAAACCGTTCATACCAGCATCTCTTACTGCTGAAACATGTACAAACACATCTTTTTCTTTATCTTCTCTTTCAATAAAACCAAAACCTTTGGTTGGATTGAACCACTTTACTTTACCTTGTAGACTCATATTTTTCTTCTTACTTTTTGTTATGTTTAATTATTACTTATAATTAAGTAATATTGGATTTCTTTAGATTTTATTGGGTTTTGTCAACAAAATAGATCAACAATTAAAAAATAATTTTTATCTATCATCAATAAGCTTTGTTAAATAAACAGAATTGATGTCTTCTTTATAGTGTGCAAAAGGTTCGCATACTGTAAAACCAGTTTTTTTGAAAAGTTTTCTTGCCGGTATAAAAAAATCACCTGCTCCTGTTTCAATACTTAATCTTTTTATTTTAAGTTTTTTAGCTTCAGAAATTAAATGATTAATTACATTAATTCCTTGCCCTTGTTTTCTAAAATTGTCGTGAATTCTTATCGACTTAAATTCCCCATGTTCTTTATCTAAAAATTTTAAAGCACCGCAACCAATCAGTTTTTCATTATCCCACAAACTCCAAAATTTAATTGATGGTACTTTTAAACCTGGAATATCTAGGACGTGAGCACTTCCCTCTGGAGAAGCAGCTCTAAGCTCCACAAAATGTTTGGTTAGAAGCTCATTAACTTCTAGATTATCAAAATTGCCTTCTATCGATTTTAACATTTATACTAAAGTTGTGATATGACCCATTTTTCTTTTTTCTTTTATATCTTTTTTTAAATAATCAAAGAAAAATTCATTTTCATTAAACTTTTGTATATTTCTATAATGAGTAATTTGATCGCCAAGCAAATTCATCATTTTAGCATTAGATATTTTTTTTATAGGAATTTGTTCTAAACCACATACAGCTCTTACATGATTTTCAAATTGGCTCACATTAAAAGCATTTATTGTTAAATGTCCTGAGTTATGTACTCTAGGTGCAATCTCATTAACATAAAGATTATCATTTCTATCAATAAAAAATTCTACACATAAAGTTCCTATATATTTAAGCTCTTCAGCAATTAGCATTGCCCAATCTTTAGATTGATTAAAAATCTTTTCATTAATATCAGCAGGTATTTTTGAATATTTTAAAATTTGATCTTCGTGTGAGTTTTCTATTGGTTCATAAATTTCATATTTATTATTACTAAATCTTGTAATTATAATTGAAATCTCTTTTTTTAATTTTACAAGTTTTTCAAGAATATATCCTTTTGAAAAATCAATGTTCAATGAATTAAGATCTTCACTCGATTTAATTGGATATTGACCTTTGCCATCATAACCAAGTGTTGTTGTTTTTAATATTCCTGGTAAAAAATCTTCTAAAGCATCTATGTCAGACTTTTTTTCAATTGAAACATATCTGGTTGTTCTAATATTTAATTTATTAACAAAATCTTTTTCAGCCAATCGATGTTGAATTAATCTGTTAACCGAAGGCTTTGGCAAAACAGGTTTAAATTTGTTTATTTCATTTAATGTTTCATAAGGAATATTTTCAAATTCATAAGTGACCAAATCAACCTGATTTATAAATTCTGATATTTTTTCTTTATTATCATAACCTCCTGTAACAAATTGATTACAAAAATTTTGTGCTGGCGCATCTATGTCATCACAAAAAACAACAGTTTTAACATTTAATTTTTTAGCCGCTATTGCAAGCATACTTCCAAGTTGACCACCCCCAATGATACCAAGAGTAATTTCTGACATTTTATTTTGGAGATTTCTTTACAGATTTAGTTTGTGATGTTCTAAAATTTTTAAGTTTTTTTCGAACATTTGAATTATTATTAGCAATTATTGCTGCAGCTAATAAAGCAGCATTAATGGCGCCATCTTCTCCTATAGCAAGCGTTCCTACAGGAATTCCTTTAGGCATTTGTGCAATTGATAACAAACTATCCAAACCTTTAAGTTTTTTACTTTCAACAGGAACACCAAGTACCGGCACATGTGTAAGCGCTGATATCATGCCTGGAAGATGAGCAGATCCTCCAGCACCTGCAATAATTACTCCTATATTATTTTGCTCAACTTTTGCAGCATATTCATACATTCTTTGTGGTGTTCTGTGAGCAGATATAATTTTTGTTTCAAATGAAACTCCAATTTTTTTTAAGGTTTTTTCGGCTAGTTTCATTACTTTATAGTCAGATTGACTTCCCATTATGATTGAAACTTTTAATTTACTATTTTTTTTCATGAAAATTGATCAATCTGTTTATTTCAAAATTAACTTAAAATTTCAATAAAATTAATAGTATTTAAAATACATATTGATTAGAGTTAAGCATACTATGAATTATAAAATTGATAATCTTCAATATTGTAATTGGTCTAGGAAAATCTTTGAGATCAATAGATCTGCTGGATTAGATGCTGTCCATGTTACCATTGTCTACCATGAAGATTTTGATGAATTACAACTTGAAATTAAAAAATGGGAAAAATTGTTTCATGAAAACTCAGATTTAATTTTTCCTGGTAAGAACTTTCACGATATTGATAAAGCTAATAAAGAAAACAAAACTGCAATATTTTTTGGTTTTCAAAACTGTTCACCAATTGAAGATGACATAAATCTTGTTGAAAAGGTTTATGAATTAGGATGTAGATTTATGCAACTTACTTATAATAACCAATCTTTGCTAGCAACTGGTTGTTATGAAAAAGTAGATAGCGGAGTTACAAATTTTGGACGTGAGGTTATAAGAGAAATGAATAGAGTTGGTCTTGTGGTTGACATGTCACATTCTGCAGAAAAAAGCACTCTTGATGCAATTGAATTCAGTGAAAAACCAATAGCAATTACTCATGCTAATCCCTCTTTTTGGCATCCAGCAAAAAGAAATAAATCTTCAGATTTATTAAAAATTTTGAGTGATAGTGGTGGTATGTTGGGTTTATCACTATACCCTCATCACTTAAAAGATAACACAAATTGTACTCTAGATAGTTTTTGTGAAATGGTGGCAAAAACTGCTGAAATAATGGATGTAAAAAAAATAGGAATAGGATCAGATCTTTGTTTAGATCATCCAGATACTGTTGTTGAATGGATGAGAAATGGTTCTTGGTCTAAAAGTAAAAATTATGGTGAAGGTTCGAAAAATAAACCAGGTTTTCCAAAACAACCTGACTGGTTTCTTGATGCAAGAGGGTTCTCAAATATTGAAAAAGGTCTAAAAAAAGCAGGTTTTTCAGATACAGAGACACATGGAATACTTGGAAATAACTGGTACAATTTTTATAAATCGATTTAATTATGAAAGTTGAATTAAGAGACCCAAACAAGATAATGAAATTATCAAGGCTTGGATCTTTTCATCAATCAAAATTATCTTTTTTAAGAAGTTTTCTTAATGAATTTAAAGAGTGGGAATATAAAAGAGATTTATTTAATTTAAATGAAAATGGTTTTGGAGAAGCTGTTTATTCATTTAAAAAAAATAAAAGAGTTTATTCTTTAGTTTGTTTTGCAAATGAAATCAAAGACGAAGAAAGATCAGATAGAGTTATTGCAACAAAATGGGATGCAGCTTTTACATTACATGATGGAGTTCCTACAAAAAAAGACATAGAAAGATTAAAAAATGAAGTTCCAAAACAAGAAGTTGGTAGACTTTCTTATAAAGAATTAACTTTATCGAGAGCAAACAAATCAGTAAGAATTTATAATCACGTAGTTGAAAGTTTAAGCAAAGGTCAGCAGCCAGATTTAAACTTATTATCAAAAGTAGGCTATTTATATAGGACTACGGCAGTATATGGCTCTGGTAAGTTTGGTCTTGCAGATCGATTTAGAATTAAAAATCGTGAAGAAATTAATGGTCCATTCAGATTAGAAATGATGTTGGTTTATTTGGTAAGACAATTTACTTTTGATCAAGTTAATCACGTTGCTTATCATAAAAATCCAAAAATAGCTGTTAAGTTAGATGATAATATTTGTAAAAACTTGGGAATTGGCAATTCTACTGGCCTAGGTATGGCTCCATTTATAGTCAATCACCCAACTCTTTTAAATAATTGGATTTTAAGTAGAGAAAAAGCACTTAAGAAAATTAGAGAAATCAAAGATGTAGAAAGTCAAGATAGTGATTTATTTATAGATTGTGTAAAAAAATCATTAAGAAATATTACAAGCTGGAATACAGATAGCGAATATCAACAAAAAAAAATTTCTTCATTATTAAAGGATGTTGAAAAATTCTTAAATTTTATAGATAAAGATTTTAATTTTGAGAGCGAATATCCTTTTAACAAAATATATCAATGGTTGGAGGATAATACTTGCGAGGAATGTATCGAATACATAGTTTCAATAATGATGGAACCCTACAACAATATTGTAAATCCTTTGGTTAAAGAAATGAGCTCAGATGAAGAAAAATATTTTAATATTCCAACTTATAGAAAAGTTGAAGAATTACGAAATATCATTGAAGCAAAGTATCCAAACATTTTAGATATTAATTTTGAAAAAAAAGAAAATAATAAAAACTTTTGGTTTATTTCAAAAAATAAAGAGGAACCTAGATTAGCTGATCGTTTTGAGGAGCATGGATCAGAATTAGAACAGCCTTTAGCAATAGCAAGAGATATAAAAAAACTTTATGACAAATTATTAGTCTCAAAAAATAGTTTAACTATTGCTGAATTTTTAACATCAAATTCTGAATTAAGACATGTCGTGAGGAGAGCATTCATTGTAGAAAAATTTCCTTATTCAGAAATACAAGATAATACAATTGGTAAAGATTTAATGCCTATTGATATGCTAAGATTAAAATTATCTTTTTTTGGTGCATTAAAATTTGATCCACGATCTGACAAATGGTTAAGAATTTGTATGTTCCAAGGTGCTCCACTTCCAAATGAGCTAAAAAGTTATGATGAGCAGTGGGTATATAAAACTAATATTTAATAATGAAATCACTGAGTGAAATTGAAACTACTGTTAAAAGAGCTTCAAAGGCAGCGGGATATTCTTGGGGAGTTTCTGAGGAAACAGGAAAAAGTATAAGGTTGTTAGAGCTATTTAGTTTACCAGGTATTAAGCACCTTAATGAATATTTTAATCAAAAAAATAAAAGTAAATTTGAAAATTTAAATTTAATTAGTGAAAATAATTCTTCATCAAACAATCCATACTGTCCAATTACTTTAGGTGTTAGTTTTTTAGATCAAATAAATGTTTTAGAAAATTTAAAAAAAATTGAGTTTAAAAATGTTGCTTATCCAATAATTTTTATTTCCTTCATAAGTCGTTCATCAGAAATTATTGGAAAAAAAATTAATGTAAAAATAGATGAAAAAAAAATTTTACTAAATCTAAATGTAAATATTTTTTCAAATTTTATTGATCAAGAATTTCCAAAGATAGCGAATACAATTGAGGTCAATCTACTTGAAAATGAAGATAACTTTACAGACGAAGAATGGAATAATTTATACAAGTTATCCGAAGAAACTTTTGTTGAAGAGAGTGACAGCTTAAAAGAGGGTGCAGCAGGCGCTGGTTTGACAGATAATGATTGATAAAATAGATGAAAAAAATCTAAAGGTAGATACTGAAGAATTAAACAATATTTGTGATGAATGCAAAGAGGAAGACGAAAGTGTCACTCAAAATTTAATTCTTACTGGGTTTAAATTATGTAAATCTTGTAGAGTGTCTAAGACTATTTTTCCACTTTAACTGATTTGACTTACTGGAAGCATATTCATTCTACTCATTACAAATGAGATAGATAAAAAAGCAATAATTAAAAAGGATAAAAGTACAATCCCAAAAGATTTAAAATTAGATTTTAAATTCAATATTTGTTTAGTTGAAATTATTAAACCTGCAAAAATCCAAAACTGGGTAAGAAAAATTATTGGTATCATTAAATCTGGTGTGACTGCAAAAAATCTTAATAAACCAGGGGCATGTGCAAATCCAACAGCTGTTAAAACTTTTTTGAATGAAACTTTGGTTTGCTTATCAGGAAATAATTTAACTCCAATTACAAAAATAAAAATCGCCCATATTAGCCAAGTAACTATTGCAGTTAGACCGGACATTGCAATAGCTGTTTTAATAATGGTATTAGCTGCTACTGCGCCAGCGATACCATCTAAGATCATTATAATCCCAGCAAAGTATATTGATGCTTCTCCAAAATTTTTATTATCCGAATAAAGAGTTTTGTCTAATTTTATTGACTTAAAAATTATATTTAAAAATTCAGCAAACATTAATTTTTTTTATTTTTATTTTTTTGAGCCCTATAAGAAACAATTAATGGAAATATTATTAAAGCAATAGCAATGATAATGCAAACTGCTATTAGAAAACTTTTGGTCATTAGAATTGAAAAGGGGAGCTGAAATTAGCTCCCCTATAGTAAATTTTAGCCTTTTACAACTTCTCTTGTATTTGCGTTGAAAGACTCTTTGAATGGAATATCCACCACTACAGCATCTACAGGTGTTCCTGGAGTTTCTGAATATTGTTCTGGTAGATGAACTTTATATTTAGTTCCTACTTTTCCTTTTGGAAAACCATTTGCATTCAACGTTCCATCGAAAGGAACATATCCCATTGCAATATTTGTTTTCTTTTCAGGGTGCCACCATGGTGATGTTAAAAATCCTACTGGATCTCCACCACTTTCAGGAGAAACTAACCAAAAGTCAGGTGCATAATTATCAATAGGTTTACCACCTAATTCCATACCAACCAGTTGAAGTTTGTAAGGTTTTTTCCCCGCTTTTAATTCCTCTTTCATCTTTTCTAGTGCAGCCTTACCGACATAATCAGCAGTTTTGTTCCACTCTCCTTTTCCAGACAAAGAAACTTGATAACCTAAATTACATTGGAACGGATTGTGTTGTTGATCCATATCTTGTCCCCATGAAAGAATGCCCGCTTGAATTCTTCTGTGGTGAGCAGGAGCAATAACCATTAAGCTGTGTTTTTTTCCAGCCGCAAGCACAGCATTCCACATATCTTCAGCGTACAAAGTAGAATTTCTTAGATAAATTTCATAACCAGCCTCTCCTGAGAAACCAGATTGTGAAATTACAACATCTCTTCCTCCAACCTTAGCTTCTGCTAAGCCGTAGAAAGGCATATTATCAAAATCAACTTGATCGCCACATAGATCTTTCATCAATGCTTTTGATTTAGGTCCTTGTATTTGAACTGGACTGACATCAATTTCTTCAATAGTACAATTAAACCTTCCATCAGCATTAACACCTTGTAAATACATTCCAATATCAGAGTCTGATAATGAAAACCAAAACTCATCTTCTGAAATTCTTAGAAGAATTGGATCATTTAAAACTCCGCCATAAGCGTTACACAAAATCACGTATCTTGCTCTCATTGGAGAAATTTTTGTTGCATCTCTAGTGATTACATAGTCCGTAAATTTCTCTGCATCTGGACCCTTTACTCTTATTTGTCTTTCAACAGCAACGTTCCACATTGTAACGTGGTTTACGATCGCATCGTATTCAACCATAGCTCCACCATCTTCAGGTTTTACATAACCTCTTGGGTGATAAATACGATTGTATACAGTTGCTCTCCAACAACCTGCCTGCATTGATAAATGCCAATAAGGTGACTTTCTTACCCTTGTTGAAATTAACATTTCAACTTTTGTTGGCCCACTTTGTCTTAAATTGTATGGTACTTCTCTATCTGATTGATCAACAGAAGTAACATGTTTTAATTTAGTATAGTCAAATTCATTAGACATAACTATTCTCCCTCAACCACTTGTTAGTTTCCTTCAAGCCGCCGAATGTATAAATGTGGAAGTTATCAGTATGCGATTTAACTTTCCCAATTAAATCATTAGGGTCTTTAGGTTTCAATAAATCCAATGCCTTACTAAAATTAGATTTAAGAAAGTTTAAGGAATTTTTTGCCCCTACAATATTAGCAAATTTAATTAAGCTAGATATTTTTAATGGCCCAGTAATTCCCACATGCACTGGTACGCTTTGCTTAGAAATAAAATCTATAATAGGCTGAGGATCTAGCAACCACTGTGTTACAATATAATCAGCGTAAGGCTTTTTATCTATCATAGCTTTTTCTAAATCTGAATCGGATATATCAGGACTCCCCTCAGGATGTCCAGCAATTCCTATTTTCATTTTTTCAAAATAACCTGTCTCCAAAAGTTGAAATGAACTATCAAATTTACCTACTGGTTCTCTCCCGCCTCCAATAATTAAGGCCTGCTTTACGCCTCCATCTTTGCATCTAGAAACATAATCTTTAAGTTCTTTTTCATCATGCATTGATCTAGCAGGAAAATGAGGTACGGGATTAAATCCTTTTTTTACAAGTTCAACTGCTTTATCAGCAGTTTCTCTATAATCACCCCCAGGTAGCATTGTTATATAAATGTCAGACAACGCTGGAACTGTATCAACCTCTGTTTTAGGACCTATTTCCAATGAAAAATTCATAGGGAAGATCTTTATTTATTTTGAAATATGAGTCTAGAAAATTCGATTGAGACTAATTTACTTTTTTAACTGACCTCTGTGCTTTTGAATTCTTTGTCCGTACTGTTGAGTTACTCTATCAAAGATAATTGCCAGAGCCACGATTGCTAAACCATTCATCATTCCAAGTGCTAAATACTGGTTGGAAATAGCCTGTAAAATAGGGACTCCCAAGCCCTTTACACCTATCATTGAAGCAATCACTACCATTGCTAAAGCCATCATAATCGTTTGGTTTATCCCAGCAAAAATGGTTGGTAAAGAAAGTGGGATTTGAACTGATCTTAATTTTTGCATTGGGGTTGCCCCAAAAGCTTCGCTGGCCTCTAAAGTCTCTTTATCAACTTCTCTGATCCCTAGATTTGTTAATCTTACAATAGGGGGTAGGGCATAAATACATACAGCAAGTAAACCAGGCACTTTACCAATACCAAGAAGCATAATTATAGGTATAAGATACACAAAACTTGGAATGGTTTGCATCATATCTAAAACAGGTAAAATTGCTTTTTCTGCTCTAGCGGATTTTGACATTACAATTCCAATCGGTATTCCAACAACAATACAAACTAATGTAGAAACAGATATTATTGCAACGGTCGCCATACAATTTTTCCACATTCCAAAATAGCCAATTACCAAGAAACAAACCACTGTACCAATTACAAGCTTAATACTTCTTGATCCAATCCAAGCTAATAAAGCAAATACACCAATTACTAAAGGCCATGGACTGTTTACTAATAATTTTTCTAACCAAATTAAAAAATGTAATAGTGGATCAAAAAAACCCTCAATCCCATCTCCATAAGCTCTTGAAAATTCTTTGAAACTAGAGTCAATTCCTTTTTTAAGCTCTCTAAGAGCTGTTCTATCCATTACAGGAATTTTATTAAAGAAGTCCATAATTTTTATTAAATCAAACCCGCCGAAGCGGGTTTGATAATATTTTTAATTAAAGTGCTTTTTTGATTTTTTTTGCAGCATCACTTGAAACCCATTTACTCCAAACGCTCTCTTGAGTTTTAAGGAATTCAATTGCAGCATCAGCACCTTCTGCTTGGTTTTCACCCATCCAAACTAACATACCGTTCATAACTGGACCTGGGTATGTTCTCTTCTTAAAGTATTCCATACCAGCGCTTCCAGCTGTATTTTTGAAATTGTCAGTTACGATTGTGTAAACTTCAGATTTTGTCCATGAAGTTGCTTTAGGGTCTCCACATTCTTGTTCTGGTAAAACTATACATTTATCCCAGTTATCTTTTCCACCCCAAGCTCCCATATCTACAGCTCTCATATCATATTTACCAATGATAGCTGTTGGTGACCAATAGTAACCAAACCAGTTTTCACCTCGCTCAGCTGCTTTGGCAATAGAACCATCTAATCCTGCAGCAGAACCTGTTTCAACAATAGCCCAACCTTTTGCTTCCATATCAAAAGCTTTGTAAAGATTTCTATTACTTAGCTCACAGTTCCAACCTGGAGGACAAATATGAAAACCACCTTTTGATGGATCTTCTGGATGAGGAAACAGATCTGGTCTTGCTAAAATTGCTTCAGCAGTTGTTAGCTCTGGATGTTTTTTAAGTGTGTGAGGTAATACCCACCATCCTTCACCCAAACCAGTAATTGGCGCTTTATTAAGTGAGTGCATTTTTCCTTCATCAACAGCTTTATTCAAAGCGATGATAGCAGCGTTAGCCCAAAATTCTGGAGCAACATCTGGCTCACCTTTTTCTTGCATAGATGTAAACGTAGGCATTGTAGCACCAGGTACTAATTCTACTGAACATCCATAACCTTCTTCTAATATGATCTTATCAACTTCAGCCATAAAGTTTGCTGAAGCCCAGTTCATATTAGCGATCGTTATATTTCCACAAGCTGCATTTGCAACACTTCCAAAAGAAGTAAGACCAAACACAACAGCTAGTGAAAGAAGTATTCTTTTAATCTTCATTATATCTCCCAACATTTGATTCATTTAAAAGTTAAATTGAACATATTGAGGCTTATAATGCAAATTTAATTCAACTATTGGTTGAAGTAAAATTGTCTTTAACTGACCTAAATTTTTGTTTAGGGTTTAAGAATGACTTTTTCTGCAAATTTTTTTTTCAAAGAATTTGTTTATATTTTAAATTGCAAAACTGTTTTTCAACAAATCATAATTAGAGAAAGATAATTTTAAGCCTCGATTAATTTTTTAATTAATTAAAAAAAGGAGGTTTATGAATTTAAATAAAAAATTATCAGATATCTTAGATCCAAATAAAATTGAAGTTGTTAAAAATCCTATAGAGAAAGCTCATGGATTACCTAATGAATGTTATTTGAATAATGATTATTTAGAGTTTGAGAAAGAAAAAATATTTAAAAATAATTGGACGATGATTGGGGTTGCAAGTTCTGTACCAAATCCAGGCGATGCAAAACCTTTTAATCTTTTAGGAATACCAATACTAATAGTTAGAAACAAAGAGAACGAAGTAAAAGTTTTTCATAACGTTTGTAGTCATAGAGGTTTCAAACTAGTTGATCAGGAATGTAAATTAAAAAATGTAATTAGATGCCCTTATCATTCCTGGTCCTATGATTTTAATGGAAAATTAACTGTTACTCCACATATAGGAGGACTAGGAAAACATGAGGTTAAAGGGTTTGATAAAAATAATAGTAACTTAAAAGAAATTAATTCAAATATTTGGATGGATTTAATTTTTATTAATATTAATTCTAACGCAAAGCCATTTGAAGATTTTATTAAACCTCTAGAGGATAGATGGTCTAAGTTTATTTCTAAAAAAGATCAAAAATTAATTAGACACTCAACTGATAAAGGATATTTTAATATGACAGTAAATAGTAATTGGAAATTTGCAATTGAGAATTATTGTGAAAGTTATCATTTGCCGTGGATACATCCAGAACTAAATAAAGTTTCAAATATTTCAGATCACTATCATATTGAAGATGAGAATTTAAATTTTTCAGGACAAGGAAGTAATAAATATTCACAACAGTTTGATGGAAACATTAAATTTAAATGCTTTCCTAACTGGCCTACTGAACTTTCTGAAAAATCTGAATATGTATCATTATATCCAAACGTAATGTTAGGAATACATATTGATCATTTCTATGCATTTTGGTTAGAGCCAATTTCTAACAATCAAACTAAAGAACATTTTGAATTATATTATGTTGGAGACGAAAGTGCCTCTAGTGATGAGTTTAAAGACATAAGAGAAAAAAATTTTGCATTTTGGCAAGAAGTTATGAATGAAGATGTAACTGCAATAGAAGGAATGCAAAACGGGCGAAATTCCCCAGCTTACAATGGTGGGAATTTTTCACC
Source organism: Candidatus Pelagibacter sp. FZCC0015 (assembly GCF_007833635.1). Lineage (NCBI taxonomy): Bacteria > Pseudomonadati > Pseudomonadota > Alphaproteobacteria > Candidatus Pelagibacterales > Candidatus Pelagibacteraceae > Candidatus Pelagibacter > Candidatus Pelagibacter sp. FZCC0015. The sequence goes on along the minus strand of NZ_CP031125.1, from coordinate 116,896 downwards.
TGTAATGGATACTCCTACTTTGATGTTTCATAAGTGGGTTGCAACCAACTTAACAAAATGAGAGGGTAAATTATGAAAAAAGATCTAATTACAAGATTAAATGAAGGTCCAATAATGTGTGCAGAAGGCTATCTTTTTGCAATGGAAAGAAGAGGTTATCTTTCAGCAGGACCATTTGTTCCAGAAGTTGTTTTAGAACATCCAGAGGTAGTAACGCAATTACATAGAGAATTTATCAGAGCAGGCTCAGATGTTGTTCAAGCATTTACTTATTATGGTCATAGAGAAAAACTTAGAATAATTGGCAAAGAACATCTTCTAGAACCAATGCAAAAAGGTGCTCTTAAAATTGCAAAAGATGCTGCGGCTGAATTTAAAGATTTAGATTTGATGGTTTGTGGAGATGTGGCAAATACAAACGTATTTGATCCAGGTGATTCAAATACTCATAAGCAGTGTCAACAAATGTACGAAGAGCAAGTTGCTTGGGCAAAAGAGGCTGGAGTTGACTTTGTTATTGCTGAAACAATAAGCTGGACTGATGAAATGAAAATTGCACTAAAAGCAATTAAGGATGCTGGACTTATTGCGGTATGCAATTTTGCAATTCCTAGAGGGGATAAAACTAGAGAAGGACACAGTGCTGAAGACGCATGTAAGATGATGGAAGATCTAGGTGCTGATGTAGTTGGATTAAATTGTTACAGAGGACCAGAGATGACAATGAAACTTTTAAAAAAAGTTAGAGACAAAGTTTCATGTCATGTATCAGGACTTCCAGTTCCTTACAGAACTACAGAGGTAGAACCTGGTTTTTTAAATATTACTGATCATGGTTGTGATTGTATTCCTGGTGGAAATGCATTCCCCGTAGCTTTAGATAATTTATTTTGTAACAGATTTGAAATGGCAGAATTTGCAAAAGATTGTGTTCAGAATAAAATAAATTTTATTGGTATATGTTGTGGTGCTGAAGCTCATCATGTCAGAGAAATGTCTGTTGCAATTGGTAAAAAACCAATTTCAATGAAATATATGCCAGATATGAGCAAACATTTTCACCACGGCACTGATAAATCTTTGAAAAAAGTAAACAAGGAAATTAAATATTAATGGAAAAGCATGCCAAAGTAGTAATCATAGGTGGAGGTGTAGTTGGGTGCTCTATACTTTATCATCTATCTAAATTTGGATTAAAGGATTGTATTTTACTTGAAAGAAATGAACTAACATCAGGTTCTTCGTGGCATGCTGCAGGTAATGTTCATGTAATTTCATCTGACCCTAATATCTCTCGGATGATGGCTTACACAATAGGTTTATATAAAGAGATTGAAAAAGAGTCTGGTCATTCAACTGGATTTAAACCTAGCGGAGGTTTTTATTTAGCATCAAATGAAGTGTGGGCTGATTATTTAAAGAGAGAAAGATCAAAAGCAAGATACATGGGGCTGGATCAAGAATTTATTTCTTTAGAAGAAGTAAAAAAGAAACACCCATTAATTGATCCGTCTAGATACTTGCTTGCATTGTGGGATCCGATTGATGGTGAAGTTGATCCATCAGGAGTTACCTATGCTTTTGCAAAAGCCGCAAAAGTTCATGGTGGAAAATATTACACTCACACGGTTGTTAAAGACACGAAACAAAAAGAAGATGGAACCTGGGATGTCTTTACTGAAAAAGGAAATATCAATGCTGAAATAGTAATTAATGCGGGTGGTTTGTGGGCAAGAGAAGTTGGACAATTAGCTGGACTTAATCTTCCTGTTCAACCAATGGAGCATCATTATTTAATCACTGAACCTATTCCAGAAATTGAAGCAATGGGTGATCAAAGATTACCTATAGGTACAGATTTTGAGGGAAATATTTACTTTAGACAAGAAGGCAAAGGAATGTTGCTTGGAACTTATGAGCCAAAATCAACCCCTTGGAAAGTAGAAGGTACACCAATGAATTTTGGTCATGAACTACTTGAACCAAAATTAGATAATATCGAAGATAGATTGGCAATTGGATTTGAGAGAATGCCAGCATTAGAGCGAGCAGGAATAAAAAATATAGTAAATGGTCCTTTTACCTTTGGTCCAGATGGAAGTCCTCTTATTGGTCCAGTACCAGGAATGAAAAATTATTGGGTTGCAGTTGGTGTGATGGCTGGTTTTTGTCAAGGAGGAGGTGTTGGAAAATGTATAGCTGAATGGATTATTGATGGTGAACCTTCCATTGATGTTTGGGCAATGGATGTTGCAAGATTTGGAGATTATGCATCCCCTCAATATGGAACAATAAAATCTTCAGAAAACTATGAACGAAGATTTATAATGACATTTCCTAATGAAACTTTACCAAAAGGAAGAAAACAAAAAACTACTGCGCTGTATGATCGTTTTGTAAATCAAGGTGCTGTTATGGGAGATAGCTTTGGATTGGAAAATGTTTTGTGGTTTGCAAATAATAAAGAAGATGCTCATGAGGAACCAACAATAAAAAGATCAAGATCTCATGATTATGTATCAAAAGAAGTTATTAATGTAAGAGAAAATGTTGGTTTAATCGAAGTTGCCAACTTTTCAAAACATGAATTCAAAGGTCCTGATGCTAGAAAATTTTTAGATCACATAATGGCTGGAAGACTTCCAAAACCAGGAAGAATATCTTTATCACCAATGTTGTCATATAGAGGAAAGTTGTGTGGTGATTTAACTGTGGCATGTTTAGATGAAAATGAATTCATGGTATTTGGTTCTGGAGCTGCTCAAGAAATGCATAGACGTTGGTTTGAAAGTCATTTAGGAAAATTTAATTTAAGTTACTCCAACAGATCTGACGAGTATCATGGATTGTCTATTGCAGGACCTAACTCAAGGAAAGTTTTAGAAAAAATTGTAAGAGATGATGTTTCAAATGAAAAATTTAAATTTAGAGACTCTAGAAGAATGTTTGTTGGGGGAGTTCCAGCAATAATAAATAGAATTTCATTTACTGGTGAACTTGGATATGAAATTTATGTAGCACCCCATTATCAATTAAAACTTTATGAAGAATTAATAGAAGCTGGTAAAGAATTTAATATTAAACCTTTTGGTGGAAGAGCATTAATGTCAATGAGATTGGAGAAAAATTGGGGAGCTTGGACTTTAGATTATAGACCAGATTTTACAGCAAAGGAGACAGGTTTAGATGCTTTTATTAATTGGGATAAAGAATTTATTGGTAAAGAAAGTGCACAAAAGGAAAATTCTTCAAACAAACTTATACCTTTAATTGTTGAAACCAATGATATTGATGTAACAAATAATGAAGCTGTTATGAATGGAGATCAAAGCATTGGCTATGTAACTTCAGGTGGTTTTGCGCATTTTGTAAATAAAAGTGTAGCGTTCACTTTTGTTGATCAAAAAAACATTAAATCTGAAAATAAAATTCAAGTAGAGATAAATGGAGATCTATTTAATTGTTCAATTATTAAAGAACCACTTTATGATCCAAGTGGTCAAAAAATGAGAAGCTAATGGCTCAAAAAGATGTAGGAAACAAAATTCCAATTTATAAGCTTAAAACTACTGATGAAGTTATGAAGTACTACGATGAGTGGGGAGACAAAGATAAATACAATAAAGACATGGTTGATTGGAACTATACAGGACCTAAAGAAACCGTAGCAACTTTCAATAAACACGAAAATAATAAAGATACACTAATCTTTGATGCAGGCTGTGGAACAGGTTTAGTTGGAGTTGAGTTAAAAAAATATGGGTTCAAAAATTTTCATGGAGCTGATTTATCTCAAACTTTATTAGATACAGTTCCAAAAGATCTTTATCAAAAATTAGTAAAAGTAGATTTAAACCAACCAATTGAATCTGAAGACGATTTTTATGGTGGATTGATGTGTGTAGGTACGTTTACATTTGGTCATGTAAAACCAAATGCATTAGACGAATTTATAAGGATAACAAAACCAGGTGGTTTAATTTGCTTCACGATTAATGAGGGAATTCATGAAGAGTATGGTTTTGATAAAAAAATTGATATACTCAAAGATAGCAAGAGGTGGGAAGAATTAGAATTTTTTAAATCCGACTATATTGCAAGCAAAGATGTTAACGCATGGTTAGGTTTATATAGGGTATTATGAGGTTTAGAAGAAAAATAGCTCCTGAGATAAAACCAAGACAAAATTTTATAACAAAAAAAAGATTAAGAGAAGACGAGATTGATTTTGATAAGTTAAGATCATATCGTTTAGATAGGGTTAGAAAAGAATTAGTAAAAAATAATTTAGAAGCTTGTATTCTATTTGATCCAGTGAATGTTCGTTATGCTTTAGATACTGTGAACATGAGTGTCTATAATATGCATAATTTGACAAGATATTGTTTTGTTCCGGTTAATGGGCCAACTATTCTTTATGAGTATTTTAATTGTGAAATATTATCAAAGCATTTAAATCTAATTGACGAAATAAGACCTGCAATCACATGGGATTATTTTAGTAATGGAGACCAAGCAAATCTACAATTATCAAAATGGATAAGTGAAGTTAAAGATTTATCAAAGAATTATTTTAAATCAAAAAAAATTGCAATTGATGTTTTAAATGGTCCTGCGGTAGCAGCTTTAAATAAAGAAGGTATTGAAGTTGTAGATGCAAAATTGATTTTAGAACAAGCAAGAGTAATAAAATCCCCTGATGAATTAATTTGCATGAAAGCAGCAATAGAAGTTGCAGAAAAAGGTGTATCTAAGATGAGATCAGATCTTAAACCAGGAATGACTGAAGATGAATTGTGGTCAATTTTACACAAAACAAATATCGAAAATGGAGGTGAATGGATTGAATGTAGAATTTTATCTTCTGGTGAAAGAACAAATCCATGGATGCAAGAAAGTAGTAACAAAGTTATTCAACAGGGAGAAATAGTTGCTTTTGATACTGATATGGTTGGTCCTTATGGATATTGCGCAGATATTTCCAGAGCTTTTGTTGTAGGAAATAAATTTAATGATGAACAAAAAAAATTATATTCAATGGCTATGGAGCAAATAAATTTTAATTCCAGATTAATAAAAGACGGAATGACTTTTCAGGAATTTACAGAAAAATCTTGGGTATTACCCGAGGAATATTATCCAAACCGTTATTCAGTAATGGTTCATGGAATTGGTTTATGTGATGAGTGGCCTGCAATTAGATATCCTACAGATGGAGGTGAGCGTGGCGGAATTTTTCAAAAAAATATGACTATAACTGTTGAAAGCTATATCGGTAAAGTTGGCGGCAAAGAGGGTGTAAAACTTGAGCAACAGTATTTAATTGGTGAAAATGGACTTGAATTAATGTCCCATCATCCGTTAGAAGATATTTAATGAAAATTATTTTAGTAATGGGATTACCTGGAGCAGGTAAAACAACTCTAGCAAATGAAATGGCACCACTATTAAATGCAAAAAGATTAAATGCAGACGAAGTAAGAAAAGCTGCAAACGATTGGGATTTTTCTGAAGAGGGAAGAGTAAGACAGGCAAAAAGAATGGCTGAGGCAGCTTTAAAATTAAAAGCAGAGGGACATTATGTAATAGCAGATTTTATTGCACCAACCCCTGAAGCAAGAAGCTTGTTTCCAGCAGATTTTAGAGTGTGGGTCGATACAATTAAAAAAGGAAGATTTGAAGACACTAACCAAATGTTTGTTAATCCTCAGAATTTTGATTTTCACGTAACAACTCAGGATGCAAAAAATTGGGCACCAAAAATAATAGAGGAGATAAAAAAATGACACACCAATGGGATAACAAAAAACCAACAGCACAAATGCTAGGAAGATGGCAACCTTTCCACGATGGACATTATACTTTGTTTAAAGAAATTATTAAAAAAACAGGACAGGTTTGTATTCAAATTAGAGATGTGCAAGGTGTAGATGATAATCCTTTTGATTTTGAAACAGTAAAAAAAAACATTGAAGACAGATTAAATCCTGAATTTGAAGGACAATTTAAAATAATGTTAGTACCTAATATTACAAATATTTGTTATGGTAGGGGAGTTGGATATAAGATTGAGGAAATAGTTTTGGATGAAGAAACTCAAAAAATATCAGCTACTAAGATAAGAGCAAAAATGAGAGAAGAAGGAAAGTTAAAATAAAATTAAATGAACGATAGACTTAAGACTATTGTAGATTTAGAAAAATATCCAATACACGATTTAAATTCACCAATAATTAAAAATCTAGTTAAAAAATGTAAAGAAGAACTGGATCAACATAGCTGTTCAACAATACCAAATTTTATTTTACCTAAATCACTTAAGATAATGAATTCTGAGTTAGAAAAACAATTAGACGAAGTTTATATGTCCAAAGAAAGTATAAATGCTTATTTGTATGCAAAGGATGATCCTTCATTGCCAATAGATCATCCTAAAAGAACTTTTATGAATAGATATAATGGATATTTAAATTCAGACTGTTTTCCAAAAGATTCTGAGATGAAATATCTATACGAAACTGAAGAACTTTTAAAATTTGTATCTGCTTGTTTAGGTGTTTCTCCTATTTACAGATGGGCAGATCCTTTAGCGTGTCATGCTTATAATGTTATGAAACCAGATGGAGTACTCCCATGGCATTTTGATAGTTGTGAATTTACACTTAGTTTAATGATCCAAAAACCTGAGAAGGGTGGTGTATTTGAGTACTGTCCAAATATAAGAGAACCAGGAAATGAAAATTTTGAAGAAGTTCAAAAAGTTATAGCTGGAGACAGATCAAGAGTAAGACAATTAAAATTAGAGCCAGGAGATTTACAAATATTTAAAGGTAGATTTACATTGCATAGGGTTACAAAAGTTGAAGGCCAAAAATCAAGATATATGTGTATTCCAGCTTATGTTTTAGATCCATGGAGAGTAAACACCCCAGAACATTCCAAAGCAATTTATGGCAAAGTTTTACCAATTCATATAGAAAGAAATCAGGCCAGATCCGATGGATTAACTGATTAAATGACTAGTAACATTAAAATTAAAAAAATTAACAACGAAGTTTCTTCAATTATCATTGATGAACCAAAAACTTATAATTCTTTATCATTCAATAATCTTTCAGATTTATTAAAGGCATTAAAAAAATTAGATACTGATAAAAAAGTTAAAGTAATAATATTAGAGGGCGCTGGTAAAGGATTTAGTGCAGGACACAATTTAAAAGAAGTTAGAGGTTTAAAAAAGAGAGATAAATATTTAAAATTATTTAATCTTTGTTCAAAAGTAATGCTTCAGATTGTTGAAGGTAGGAAACCTGTAATTGCTAAAGTTCATGGAGCTGCATTTGCAGCCGGATGTCAATTAGTTGCAAGTTGTGATTTAGCTTATAGTACTAAGGACGCGTTGTTTGCTACTCCTGGTGTAAATATTGGTTTATTTTGTAGTACACCTATGGTTGCTGTCAGTAGAAAAATAAACCGAAAACCAATGATGAAAATGTTATTAACTGGAGATCCTATTAATGCAAATTATGCAAAAGAAATAGGGTTGATAAATGATAATTTTTCAAAAGCTAAACTTAATAATGAAGTGTTAAAAGTAGCAAACAAAATTGCTTCAAAATCTAACTTAACGATAAAAATTGGAAAACAAGCTTTTTATAAACAGTTAGAAATGCCATTAAGTAAAGCTTACGCTTATACAAGTAAAATGATGACCCTTAATATGATGGCAATGGATGCAAGAGAAGGAATTTCTGCTTTCCTCGAAAAAAGGAAACCAAAATGGAAGAATAAATAATGGTCAAGAATGTTTTAATAGTTGTTTTTATTATTGTTGGCATGTTTGTAATTTATAATTTTAAAGATCATAATCAAAAAAGAGCAATAGATGCATGTATTGCTGGTAGTCAAAAATTAGAAAAACCAATGACAGTTACTGAAGCTAAAATATTTTGTGAAGAACAAATTAAAAATAATAAATGAGCGATATTAAAGAAATTCTTTCTAAATATAAATCAATTGCAATGGTTGGGGTTAGTAACGATACTACAAAAGCATCAACTATAGTTATGAAATATATGCAAAAATATGGATTTAAAGTTTATCCTGTTAACCCTAGAGCTGCGGGACAAAAAATTTTAGGAGAAGAAGTTTTTGCTACAATATCTGATATTAAAGATCAGGTTGATATTGTAGATGTTTTTAGACCATCAAAAGAAGTTTATGCTATTGCTGAAGATGCAATTAAGATAGGGGCTAAAGTTTTATGGTTACAGCTTGGTATTAGAGATGAGAAAGCTAAAGATTTAATGGAAAAAAATAATATAGAATATGTCGACAATAAATGTACCAAAATGGAATATCAAAAATATTTTTTGAAAATCAGACCTGCTTTTCCAGTACTAAGTAATTAAATGAATATAGTAAACTTCACACCTTATTCTGCTTTGACCGGAGGAATAATTATAGGTTTTGCAGTAGCAATTTTCTTTTATTTTAATGGAAGATTGGTTGGCATAAGTGGGATTGCAAGCAATGCTCTTACAGAAGAAAGAAATAAGTTAGATAATATATTATTTTTGATTGGCTTAATCATAGGACCTATTATTTATACTTTATTTAACCAAGAGCAGATAAGTATTTCTATTTCAAACTCTTACTTATTACTTATCTTTGCGGGACTTTTAGTTGGAATTGGAACAAGAGTAAGTGGCGGATGCACAAGTGGTCATGGAATAAGTGGGATAGGAAGATTTTCTGTCAGATCAATTATTGCAACAATTACATTTATGATTGTTGGAATAATAACTGTTTATTTAAAAAATATTTTATGAATAGATTAATTTCTCTAATTTCTGGAATTATATTTGGTATCGGTCTTGTGATATCACAAATGATTAATCCTGAAAAAGTGTTAGGATTTTTAGACATATTTGGAAATTGGGATCCATCTTTAGCTTTTGTTATGATAGGAGCATTAATAATATCATCACCTATGTTTCATTTAATAAAGAAAAGAGAAAAACCAGTATTAGTGAATGAATTTAATTATTCAGAAAATAAAAATATTAACAAACAACTTATTTTTGGATCTATATTATTTGGAGCTGGATGGGGATTAGCTGGCTTATGTCCAGGCCCAGCAATTTCTTCATTAGCCTTATTAAATATTTATTCAATTTTATTTGTAGTATCGATGTTTGTAGGATTTTATTTAGTTAAGTTGTTAAATCTTAATTCAATTAGATAAATTTCAATAAATTTTTTTTCATATATAATAAAAAATTAAATTATGAATAAATTAGCTAAATTTTTAGATAGTACTTTTTTAGATTTAGGACGTGAGTTTAAATGGACCTACTTACCGCCATTAATGGTTTATATGGCAGCTGGTATTTCTGGTTTAACAGGAATAGTTGGTACATTTTTTGTTAAGGATTATTTAAATTTATCTGCTGCATTTCTTGCAGGTTTAGTTTTTTGGGCAGGTATTCCCTGGGCATTAAAAATGCCTTTAGGCCATTTGGTAGATCTTATTTGGCAAAGAAAAAATTACATGGTCTACTTTGGAGCTTCATTGATAGCTATTAGTTTACTAATTATGTATGGATTGATTATTCATACAGAGGAGATGTCCCAAGTATTTTCTGTTGAAACATGGTTTGTAATAAGTGTGATTTTAGCTCCGGTTGGTTATGTAGTTCAAGATGTTGTTGCTGATGCTATGACAGTTGAAGCTGTTCCTTTAGTTGATGAAAAAGGAAATGATTACTCTAAAGATCAAATAAAAATAATGCATACAACTATGCAAACACTTGGAAGGTTTGCAATAATTGGTGGAACTGTTCTTGTTGCGTTAGTTAATGTTATTTTATTTAGAGATGTAGAAAGCTTGGAGCAAGCTGACAAGATAAATTTATATGGAACTATCTATATTTATGCTCTTGTAATACCTTTGGTTTCTATCTTAGGTGTAATTTTAGCAAATTATTTAAGACACAAAAAAATTCAGCTTTTACAATCCAAAGGTTTAGAATTTAAGGAAGAAAGAGGTAACGAAAAAACAAAAATTAATTGGTGGATTTTAGGAGGAAGTTTGGTTTTTGTAATTTTCACCTTATCAGTTGGTTCATTCAAAGTACCATTTGCTCAAGAAATTGTATTTGTGGGATCAGTTATAATTATTTTGTTTTTAATGTTTAAACTAATCAAGGAATTACCTGAAGAATTACGTTTAACAATTGTAGGAACAGCAGTAATTATTTTTGTTTTTAGAGCCATGCCAGGACCAGGACCAGGTTTGACTTGGTTCGAAATTGATGTACTCGGTTTCAACGAGCAATTTTTTTCTATCCTATCGCTACTTGCGTCAATCTTAACTTTAGCTGGTATTGTTTTGTTAAGGCCATTTATGGCAAATAATTCAATTGCAAAAATAATTGTTGTTTTAAGTATTGCTGGTGCAATATTGTTTTTACCAAGTGTTGGAATGTATTATGGTTTTCATAATTGGACATCTTCATTAACGGGTGGAGTAGTTGATGCTAAGTTTATTGCATTAATTAATACCGCATTAGAGTCTCCTCTTGGTCAAGTATCAATGATCCCTCTACTAGCTTGGATAGCAAAAAATGCTCCCGCACATTTAAAGGCAACTTTTTTTGCAGTTTTTGCGTCTTTTACTAATCTTGCTTTATCAGCAAGCGCGTTGGGTACAAAATATTTAAATGAAATATTTACTGTGACTAGGGAGGTTAAGGATAAAGTTTCTGGTGAGATACAAACAACAGCAGATTATTCTGAACTTGGAATATTGTTAATTTTTGTAACACTTTTAACTTTAATTCTTCCAATTGTATTTGTATTTATTATTAATAATAGTAAATACAAAACTTCCGAATAAAAATAAATATTATGAAAAAAATTTTCTTAGTCTACGGACATTATAATGACAGTTCATTTAATGCGGCAATCCGAGATGAATTTGTTAAACAATCAAAAGCGAATGGAAATCAAGTTGATGTCGTTGATTTATATAAAGAGAACTTTAATCCAGTTTTTGCTGGTGAGGAACCTGATCAGGAAGTTTTAGATCATAGAAAAAGAATTGAGGAAAGTGATACCATTGTTTTAATCGCACCAATTTGGAACTTTAGAATGCCAGCGATAGTAGAAGGTTGGATAGATAAAGTTTTAGCCCCACCTTGGGCTTTTAGATTTAAACAGTTAGTTGGAAATTACGGTTATCCAATTGGAAACTTAAGAGATAAAAAAGCTATAATATTCTGCACATATGGTTCACCAAGATTAGCAATTACAACTTTTTTTTTAAACTTACCAATTAGAAGATTAAAAAGAGGAGTATTTCATATGTGTGGCATATATAACATTGTCTATAGAAGATATTTTGCAGTACCATTTGTTAGCGATGCAAAGAGACAAGAATTTTTAGATGATGTTAGAAAAACCGCTAATAATCTTTAAAGCTTTAATTTTATTTTTTTTCTTTATTTCATTTTCTTACGCTGAATTATTAAGCCCCAATAGCACTATAAGCCCGAAAGAAGTTATTAAAATTCAATTGAGTGGGCTTCAACAAAATGATCTTGAATATAAAGATAGCGGCATAGAACAAACTTGGAAATTTGCTCACCCAAATAATAAAAGAGTAACAGGACCATTAAGTAACTTTAAGATGATGATAAAAAGCGACTCTTACGGGATGATGATTAACCACCTAAGTCACACAATAACTGAACTTGGAAGTAGTGACAAATGGGCTCAATTTGAAGTTATCATTCTTGATAAAGATAAGATTTATCACAAATTCAACTGGCAAGTCGAAAAGTACACCTCCGAGGGCACTTTAAAAGACTGTTGGTTAACTACAATGGTATCTAGCCCAATCCCCCTAGGAAGCTCAATCTGATTGTGCACAGATACATTTTTGTTTCGTAACAATTAAAAATTTAGTAGGAATCGCAGAATGAAAACAAAAACTAAAGTTGTAGTAGTTGGTGGAGGAGTTGTAGGGGTTAGTGCCCTTTATCACTTAGCAAAAAAAGGCTGGTCTGATGTTGTTCTGGTTGAAAGAAAAGAATTAACATCAGGATCGACTTGGCATGCTGCAGGTTTGCTTCCTTTATTTAATATGAGTTATTCAGTTGGACAACTTCATAAATACGCAGTTAATCTTTACAAAACATTAGAAGAAGAAACTGGAAAAAATGTTGGCTTTAGTGTGGTTTCAAATATTCGTCTAGCAAGCACAAAAGATAGAATGGATGAGTACCATCAATACGCTGGTGTTGCTCGAACTATTGGAGTAGATGTTAAATTTTTAAAGCCAGAACAAGTAAAAGAAATTTGGCCATTATGTCATACAGACGATTTAGTAGGCGCAATACAACACCCTGAAGATGGATATATTCAACCAGCAGATTTAACACAAGCATTAGCAACTGGTGCAAGAAATAGAGGAGCTGAAATTTATAGAAATACAACTGTTCTATCAATGAGACAAACTAAAGAAGGATGGGTTGTAGAAACAGACAAAGGATCAATAGAGTGCGAACATGTTATTTCATGTTCAGGAAATTTTGCACGACAAACAGGTGAAATGGTAGGACTGGATATACCAGTCATACCTGTTGAACATCAATACATTGTTACAGAACCACATCCTGCAATTCAAAAAAGAAAAAAAGATGGATTACCAGAAATGGGAGTCTTAAGAGATAGTGATAGCAGATGGTATATGAGAGAAGAAGCTGGAGGATTAATTTTAGGCCCTTATGAAGATGGTGCACCAGCTTGTTATGTAGAAGGTCCATCAAAAAATTCAGAATATGAATTATTTCAAGAAGACTTAGACAGATTAGCTCCACATATTGAAGGTGCAATTCATAGGGTTCCTGCATTTGGAGAAGTTGGAGTAAAGAAAGTTTATAATGGAGCAATATGTTATACTCCTGATGGTAATCCAATTGTTGGTCCAGCATGGGGACTTAAAAATTTTTGGATTAATGAGGGACATAGTTTTGGAATAACAGCAGCAGGTGGGGCAGGTTGGCAATTAGCAGAGTGGATCGTTGATGGCGAACCTACAATTGACATGTTAGGAGTTGAACCAAGACGTTACGGAAATTATGCTACTAAATCTTATTTGAAAGCAAAAAATGAAGAAGCATATAGCCATGTATTTATTGTTCACTATCCTGACGAAGAAAGACCAGCAGCAAGACCATTAAGAACATCTCCTTGTTATGAAAGAATGAAAAATTTAGGAGCAGTCTTTGGTCAGAAATTTGGATGGGAAAGACCTAATTTTTTTGCAACAGATGGAATGGAGCAAAAAGATGATTGGTCATTTAGAAGATCAAAATGGTTTGATGCAATTAAAAAAGAATGTCAAAATGTAAAAGAAAATGTGGGTCTTTTAGATATGACTGCATTTGCAAAATGTAGAATAAAAGGGCCTAAAGCAGAGGAATTTTTAGATTATTTAGTTGCGAATAAACTTCCAAAAAAAATTGGAAGGATAAATTTATGTCATGCTTTGAACACTAAAGGTGGGGTGCATTCAGAATTTACAATAATGAAAGAAGGAGAGAATAGTTACTATTTAGTTTCTGCTGGAGCAAATTTAAGATTAGATCATGACTGGATACAAAAATGGATGCCAGATGATGGATCTGTAATTTTTGAAGATCTAACTAATAGTACAGGAGTTCTGGTAGTAGCAGGACCTAAAGCTAGACAGTTAATGCAAAAGGTTTCAACAGACGATTTTTCTAATGAGAATTTCAAATGGCTGACTGCTAAAAATGTAAATGTTGGATATGCTCCAGTAAATGCAATGAGAGTAAATTTTGTGGGTGAGCTTGGTTGGGAACTACATCATCCAATTGAATATCAAAACCATATTTTTGATAAATTAATGGAAGCAGGAAAAGATTTAGGTATTAAACCTTTTGGAATTAGAGCTATGAATAGTTTAAGAGTTGAAAAATCTTACAAGCTAGTTGGAACAGAATTATCAATTGAATATTCACCATATGAGTCTGGTCTTGATAGATTTGTTCATCCAAATAAAGGAAACTTTATTGGGTTAGAAGCACTTAATAAATGGAGAGAAAAAGGTTTTGATAATAAATTGGTCACTTTAGAGGTTCATAATACCAAAGATGCTGATGTATTAGGAAATAATCCTATTTTCAAAGATGGAAAAGTTGTTGGAAGAGCAACTGGAGGTGAATTTGGTTTTAGATTAGATAAATCAATTGCGCTTGCGATGGTTAAACCAGATTGTTCGAATGTGGGCGACAAATTACAAGTTGATATATTAGGTGAAATGTACGACGCTACAGTCCTAGATGAGAGTCCATACGATTCAGAAAATAATTTATTGAGAGCTTAATGAAAATTTTAGTAGCTGTAAAAAGAGTCATTGATTACAACGTTCAAATTAGAGTTAAAGAAGATGGATCTGGTGTAGTTACTGACAATGTTAAAATGTCAACTAATCCTCCTGATGATAATGCAATAGAAGAAGCTGTAAAAATTAAAGAGGCAGGCAAAGCTACAGAAGTAGTTGCAGTAACTATTGGTGAAGAAAAAGCTCAAGAAACTGTTAGGAAAGCTTTAGCGGTTGGTGCGGACAGAGGTATTCATGTGAAAGTGGATGGAATTTTAGAACCACTCGCTGTTTCAAAAATTTTACAAAAAATAGTCGATAAAGAAAAACCAGATTTAGTATTTATGGGTAAACAAGCAATTGATGATGATTGTAATCAAACAGGCCAAATGTTGAGTGCTTTATTAAATTGGCCACAAGCAACATTTGCCTCAAAGATTGATGTGAAAGATAATAAATTAGAAGTAACTAGAGAAATAGATGAAGGCCTTGAAACAATTGAAATAAATGTTCCAGCTATTGTAACTTGTGATCTTAGGCTGAATGAACCAAGATATGCATCACTACCAAATATAATGAAGGCTAAGAAAAAACCTATAGAGGAAATTGCAGCTTCTGATTTAGGCGTAGATGTATCACCAAGATTAGAGCAATTAAAAGTAGAGGAACCTCCAAAAAGAAAAGCGGGGATAAAAGTAGCAAATGTTGCAGAACTAGTTCAAAAGTTAAAAAATGAGGCGAAGGTAATTTAATGGCAGTTTTACTTATAGCGGAACACAATAATAAAGAATTAAGACCATTTACTCTTAATGCAGCTACAGCAGCATCTCAAATTGATTCAGATGTTCATGCTGTAATTATTGGTCAAAACTCTGCAGTTGCTGCAAAACAATTATCTGAACTTCCAGTAGTTAAAAAGGTATTGAGTGTAGAAGGAGCTCACTATGAAAACTTCACAGCAGAAAATTTTGCTCCAGTGATTGTTAAACTTGCAGAAAATTATTCTCACATTATTTGTTCAGCAAATACATTTGGAAAAAATTTGATGCCACGAATTGCTGCTCATCTTGATACATCGCAAGTAAGCGACATTATTAAAGTAATATCACAAGATACTTTTTTAAGACCAATTTATGCAGGTAATGCTTTTGCAACAATTAAGAGTAATGATGCTAAAAAGTGTGTAACTATCAGACCTACTTCTTTCGATCCTTGTGAGAGCACAGGTGGATCAGCTCCAATTGAAAAAGTAGATGCTAGTGAAGAGTTTTCAAATACTAAATTTATCAAAAGAGAAGAAATTAAATCTGATCGACCTGAACTTGGAACAGCAAGAATTGTTGTATCAGGTGGCAGAGGAATGCAAAGTGGAGACAATTTTAAATTAATTACAGAAATTGCTGACAAACTAGGTGCAGCAATTGGAGCATCAAGAGCAGCAGTAGATGCTGGATATATAAGTAATGATCATCAAGTAGGTCAAACAGGAAAAGTGGTAGTACCAGATCTATATATCGCTGTTGGAATTTCAGGTGCTATTCAGCATTTAGCAGGAATGAAGGAAAGTAAAGTTATAGTTGCAATTAATAAAGATGGTGAAGCTCCAATCTTTAGTGTTGCAGATTATGGACTTGAAGCTGATTTATTTGAGGCACTGCCTCAGTTCATGGAAGAGCTGAACAAATTAAACACTATACAAAAATAATCCTTACAGTTAAAAACTAGAGTATGTCTAGAGAATCGATGGAATATGATGTTGTAATCATTGGTGGAGGGCCATCAGGATTATCAACTGCAATAAAGTTAAAACAATTAGATCCAAATTTAAATGTTTGTTTATTAGAAAAAGCATCAGAGATTGGAGCTCATATTTTAAGTGGAAATGTATTTGAAACTCGTGCTCTAGATGAATTATTACCAAATTGGAGAGAATTAAATTCTCCCATCAAAACAAAAGTAACTAAAGAAAAATTTTTATTTTTAGGAAAAACTAAATCTTTAAGTTGGCCAACCTGGCTACTACCTGCGGTACAACAAAATCATAAAAATTATATTATCAGTTTAGCAAATCTATGTAGATGGCTTGCGGAACAAGCTGAGAATTTAGGTGTAGAAATCTTTCCAGGATTTCCAGCAAGTGAAATTTTATATAACGAAGATGGATCTGTTAAAGGTGTTGCAACTCAAGATATGGGTATAGATAAAGATGGTAATAAAAAAGATAGTTTTGAACCAGGTATTGAGCTTTTAGGTAAAGTAACTGTTTTTGCCGAAGGGTGCAGAGGTCATTTAGGAAAACAATTGATTGAAAAATTTGAATTAAATAAAGGTAAAGATCCTCAACAATACGGAATTGGTTTTAAAGAAATTTGGGAAATAGAGGATAGAAATCACGAAGAAGGCTTAGTGATGCATACAGCTGGATGGCCATTAGATAATAATACATATGGTGGTAGTTTTGTTTATCATGCAGAAAATAAACAAGTTTTTCTGGGCTATGTAATTGGTCTAGATTACAAAAATCCACATTTATCTCCTTATGATGAATTTCAGAGGTTTAAAACACATCCAGTTATAAAAAAAATAATAGAAGGTGGAAAAAGAATTTCTTACGGTGCAAGAGCTTTAATTGAAGGTGGATTTCAAAGCTTACCAAAAATGTTTATGCCTGGAGCTTTATTAGTTGGTTGTGATGCAGGAACTTTAAATATGCCAAAAATTAAAGGCTCTCATACAGCGATGAAAAGTGGGATAATTGCAGCTGAAACTATTAATGAACATTTTAAAGAAAACAAAGATTTATCAATTTATGAAAGTAAATTTAGAAATAGTTGGTTACATAAGGAGCTTTATGAAGCTCGGAACGTGAAACCTAGTTTTAGCTGGGGATTAATTTTAGGAATAATTTTCACAGGTATTGATCAAATTTTATTTAGAGGAAAACTTCCTTTTACACTTAAACATAAACATGCTGATCATGAAACATTAAAACCTGCAAATCAAATGCCAAAAATAGATTATCCAAAATATGATAATGTAATAACTTTTGACAAAACAAGCTCAGTTTATCTAACAGGAACCAATCACGCAGACAATCAGCCGGTTCATTTGAAGCTAAAAGACCCTGATTTACCAATTAATTATACGTTAGAAAAATTTGACGAACCTGCTCAAAGATATTGTCCTGCAGGGGTTTATGAAGTTCAAAAAGAAAATGATGTAAATAAATTTGTAATTAATTCTCAAAATTGTATCCATTGTAAAACATGCGATATTAAAGAACCTTCTCAAAATATAACTTGGGTTACACCGGAAGGAAGTGGTGGTCCAAGATATGGGAATATGTAATTACGATAGGTCTATCGCAAACTTTTTTAACGTTTCGATAGGAAGATATTTTAAAGTATTTTTATGAGTTCTTTTAATAAATATTGGACAACCCTTACCTGCCTCAACAGCTCTAGCGTACCAACTAGCACATACACACCAACCATCTCCATCTTTTAAACCAGGAAAACCAAATTCAGGATGTGGAGTTATTAGATCATTTCCTGCTTCTTTTAACCATTCTAAAAATTCAGTAGTGACTTTAGCACAAACTGTATGAAAACCATGATCATTTTCATCTGTATTGCAACACCCATCTCTAAACCAACCTGTTAAAGGGTCATTTGAACATTCTTCCAGGTATTCTCCTAGAACATTTTTTTGAAGTTTAGTTTCCATAAACATCGTAGATTTTGTTATCAATTACTGCATTAAAGGAAATAGATCTTCTTTCTTCATTTGTATATTTGAATGGAAAAACTGTATGCATTAAGTAGTTTGGAAATAGATATAAATCTCCAACTTTTGGGACAATATTAATTATGGACTGACTTAGAAACATTCTTGAACCATGGATTAATTGTAAATTACCACCTTGATAAGACTGTTTGTTTTTTTGAATATTGCTTCCAAAATTTTTAGGTACTTTCAAAAACCCAGCTCCAGAAATATGTCCATCATGCCAGTGAGTTGGATTATATTCATTTTGAAACTGTCTCACAACCCATGAGCCCTTCATAGAGAATTTTGTAATTGTTTTTGCTGTTTCTCTTTTGATCCATTCTCCTGTACAATTAGCTAAAAAATTTAACCATCCACTTTCCTCCATTATTTTTTTTTCTAATTGAAACTCTTGGGTCACATCTCCAACAAGTTTGCTTCCATGATCTAATTCTTTTATTTTTTCCTCATCTTTAATTATTTCATCAATATAATTATTTATTTTATTTAATATTTCATCTGGAATTTTTGTCTTAAACACTGAAGGCCCAAGATTTTTAATAATCTGGAATTCGAATTTTTCCATGATTTAAATTTTTGTTGGATTTGGTTGACCTTTATAAACCTCTTCTGGATCAAATTTTTTTTCTTTTTCAAGAAATTCCATTTTAACTTCTCTTCCGTTTTCTATTGGTCCCATAGGAATAGATCTGTAAAAACATGATCTATAACCAACATGACAACTAGCTCCATCACCGATGTCAACTGTTAACCATATTGAGTCTTGATCATCATCTATTCTGATTTCAGTAACCTTTTGAGTAAAACCACTTGTTTTACCTTTGTGCCAAATAGCTTTTCTTGATCTGCTAAAATAATGTGCCTCTTTAGTTTCAATTGTCTTTTTAAGAGCTTCCATATTCATATATCCATGCATCAAAATATCTTTAGTTTTTGAACACATAGTGATTACTGGAATTAAACCATTATTATCAAATTTAGGTGAAAGAAGATTTCCTTCCTCAATATCATAGATATTTTCTCTTTTTTTGAACATAAAGGGTGATTATGTAGCACATATCTAAATATATTAAATATTTTTAAAATGAGGTATTTACTGTATAAAAACCGCTATGAAATTAGTTAAAAACGCAGACAACAAAAATTTAGACACAAAGCAAGTTTCAGATAAAGAAGCTGAAGAAGCTTTTAGAACCATCCTTTCTTGGATGGGTGAAGATCCTAATAGAGAAGGTTTATTGGAAACCCCTAAAAGAGTAGTAAAAGCATTTAAAGAATATTTCAAAGGTTACAAAGAAGATCCAAATAAAATCTTAGATAAAACTTTCGGTGATGTAGAAGGTTATGATGACATGGTTGTTCAAAAAAATATTTCAGTTCAAAGTCATTGCGAGCATCATATGGCTCCAATTATTGGAAAAGCGCACGTAGCTTATATTCCAAAAGAAAGAGTTGTAGGATTGAGTAAGTTAGCAAGAGTAGTTGAAGTTTTCTCTAAAAGATTACAAACACAAGAAAGACTTACTATGCAGATAGCCAACACTTTAATGGAGTCTCTAGATGCCAAAGGAGTTGCTGTAACTATTGATTCAACTCATCAGTGTATGACAATGAGAGGTATTAAAAAAGAACAAGCAACTACGGTTACAAATTACTACTTAGGCCAATTCAAAGAAGATTTAAGTTATCAAAATAGATATTTACGATTTATTAGCACTACGTTAAAAGATTAAGGTGTCCGATCAATTCAAAGCAATAGTCCTTAATCAAGAAGGCGAAAACTTTTCGCGTGAAGTAAAATCCTTAGATAAAAGTTTCTTAAAACATGGTGATGTAACTGTAAAAGTAGATTATTCAGACTTAAACTTTAAAGATGGAATGATTCTAAAGAATGGGGGAAGATTAGTTAAAGAATATCCTCATATCCCAGGAATAGATTTTTCTGGAACTGTTATTGAAAGCGATAATCCGAAATTTAAAGAAGGTGATGAAGTAATTCTTACTGGTTTTAGAGTAGGTGAAGTTTTTTTTGGAGGGTTTTCACAAATTGCAAAAGTAAGTGGAGATTTTTTAGTTAAAAAACCAGATAGTTTAACCAGCAAACAAGCAATGATTTTAGGAACAGCAGGTTTAACATCTTTAATGAGCGCATTTGCTATTCAAGCAAGAGAAAGCATTTTATTAGGAGAAAAAGTTAATGATGTTTTGGTAACTGGTGCAACTGGTGGAGTTGGTAGTTTAGCAGTTATGGCTTTAACTAAATTAGGTTACAACGTTACTGCAGTAACAGGAAAAGATTCTAAGTCAGAGTATTTAAAATCATTAGGCGCTAAAAACATTATAAATAGGGCTGAATTTGATAAAGATCCAAGACCAATAGATAAAGGTTTATGGGATGGAGTAGTTGATACTGTGGGTGGAAAAATTTTAGCAAATGCAATAGCTCAAACAAAATCAAATGGAATTATTGCAGTTTGTGGAAATGCAAACAGTAATGAGCTTAATACAAATTTACTTCCGTTTATGTTAAGAGGTATTAAAGTTTGGGGAATGGACTCTGCTAACTGCAGTATAAAGAGAAGAGAATTTATATGGGGAGAAGCATCTAAATTAATTGATTTTGATTTAATTGAAAAATCAGTTTTAACTGTCAGCTTGGAGGAATTAGTTGAAACTTATCCAAAAATTTTAAAAGGTGAAATTGCTGGAAGAGTATTAGTTGATTTAAATAAATAATGGATTGGGATAAATTAAAAATTTTTCATGCTGTAGCAGAAGCAGGTAGTTTTACGAACGCTACTGTTAACTTAAATCTTAGTCAATCAGCAATTAGCAGACAAATTCAATCATTAGAACAAGATTTAAAAGTACAATTGTTTGAAAGACACGCAAGAGGACTAACACTTACAGAAAATGGTGAATATGTCTTTAAAACAGCCCATGAAGTAATAAGTAAACTAAAAGAAGTTGAAACCTCATTAGGAGACCAAAAAAGTAAGCCAACAGGTAAATTAACAATTACTACTGTCAGAAGTTTTGGAACTCACTGGTTAACACCTAGAATTCAAGAATTTATGAGACTTAACCCTGAAATTGAAATCGAATTAGTTTTTGATGACAAAGAATTAGATTTAAGTACTCGACAAGCAGATATTGGGATTTTCATGAGAAGACCAAAACAGCTTAATTATATTCAAAAAAAATTAGTTGATATTAAGTACTATATTTATGGATCAAATAAGTACTTAGAAAAAAATGGGATGCCAAAAACAATAGGAGACTTAAATAAACATAAATTTATTTCTTTTGGAAAAGGTGCTCCTTCTCCAGTTTATAACCCTGATTGGGCGTTAAAAATTGGAATGCATGATGGAAAGAAAAGAAAATCAATCATGAAAGTGAATAGTGTTATGGGATTACTGTTAGCAGTTGAGTCTGGAGTAGGATTAGCTGCACTTCCAGAATATTTAGTATCAAATTCTAATAACGTTATTAAAGTACTTCCGAAAGTAGAAGGACCAATAACAGAAGCTCACTTTGTGTACCCACAATCCTTAAAAAACACAGCTAGAGTTCAAGCTTTTAGAAACTTCTTATTCAGTAAAATCGGCGACTGGAAATAGAAATCTCCTCTAAAAATAATATTAAATATATCTTGCTTTCTGAGACAATCTATGCGATTGATAATCATTCGCATTGAGAATAATTCTCATTCGCAAATTAATTAGGGTAAAGAATAGGACAATAATGAAAAAAATAAGTTTAATAGGAATAGTTTTGGTTTTCTTTGCCAAGTTTAGTTTTGCAAATGAAGTAAACGTTTTTAGCGCAAGACATTATGACTCTGATATTCAGTTGTATCAAAAATTTACTGCAAAGACAGGAATTAAAGTAAACGTAGTATCAGGAAAAGACAAAGCTTTACAAAAAAGAATAAGTGAGGAAGGACAAGACTCAAAGGCAGATTTATATATCACTGCTGATGCTGGAAGATTAGGAGCTTTTGATGCAAAAGGAATGTTTCAAAACTCAATGACACCAATTATTGAAGCTACCGTCCCCTCAAATTTTAGATCAGATAATTGGACAGGTATCGCAAAGAGAGCAAGAATTATTTATTATTCACCAGATAGAGTAAGTTTAAGTGATCTAAGTGGAATGACATATGAAGATTTAGCCAATTCAAAGTGGAAAGGAAAGATTGTTATTAGAAAGTCAAATAATATTTATAATCAATCTCTTGTTGCGTCATTGATAAAAAATAATGGAAAAGAAGAAACATTAAAATGGGCAAAAAAATTAGTTTCTAATTTTGCAAGAAGTCCTAAAGGAAATGATAGAGCTCAAATTTTAGCAGTAGCCGCAGGTGAAGCTGACATAGCAGTGGCCAATACTTATTATTATGCATTGATGTTATCAGGTCAAAAAGGCAAAGAGCAACAAGAAGCTGCTTTAAAAGTAATGCCTTTCTTTCCAAATCAAAATGATAGAGGAACTCATATGAATATAAGTGGAGGAGGCATTTTAAAAAATTCTCCTAATCCAGAAAATGCAAAAAAATTATTAGAGTTTCTTCTAACAAAAGAAGCACAACAACATATAGTCAACAACACATTTGAATATCCAATGATTGAAGGTGTTGAACCACATGATTTAGTAAAAAAAATGAGTAAAGATTTTAAACAGGATTTAAAAACAAAAGTTGGAGACTATAAAAAAAACCAAGCTGATGCATTAGAAGTAATGTTACTAGCTGGTTGGAAATAAAAGAGGTTAACACTAAGCACTTTTGGTATAAAGTTAATTACCCTACTTTATATCATTAGTGCTTCGTTAAAATGGGTAATAAATTAAATATATGGTTTTTAAGCTCTTTGCTTATATCAATTATAGTTGCTATACCGATAGTAACTGTATTTAGTAGTTTTTTCGAACCTACAGGAGAATATTTATCAATAATTAAAAATACTTTTTTATTTGAATATATTTTTAATTCGGTAACTCTTCTTATAGGTGTTTTATCAGCTACCTTTATTATTGGAGTAGGATGCGCTTATTTAGTTTCATTTTATAAATTTCCAGGCTCATCATTTTTTAAAGGGGCTTTAATTTTATCATTTGCTGTACCTGCTTATATTTATGCTTATTCATTAACAGCATTCTTTGAAAATTATGGTACAGCATTTTCAATTATGAAAAGTTTGTTCGGTGAGGGAGATTATAATAATTATATTCCAAAATTTGATGGGATGTTTGGAGCAATAATTTCAATTTCATTTTCATTATTTGGATATGTTTATGTTTTGACAAGAGCATCATTCCACTATCAGTCACAGAATTTACTTGAACTAGGTAAAAACCTAGGTTTTTCAAATAAAAAGACATTTTTAAATATTATTTTACCAGCATCCAGACCAGCAATTGTGGCTGGATTATCCTTAGTAGCTATGGAAACTCTTTCAGATTTTGGTGCCGTTTCTTTTTTTGGAATTTCAACTCTGACTACAGGTATTTATGATGCATGGATAGCTTTTGATGATTTAGCATTAGCAAATAGAATATCATTTTTTTTGTTAATATTTATTTTAGGTTTATTTGTCTTAGAAAATTTTTCTAGAAAAAAAGCTCAATATCATTCACATACTAGAGGTAATTTTAAATCAAAATCTTTAAAAAAATTAACTGGTTGGAAATCATTTTTTGCAATTTTATTTTGTTCAATAATATTTTTTTTAAGTTTTTTATTTCCTGTAACTCAAATGCTTTATTGGACATTAATTTTTCCAAAACATTTTATAGACCTAAATATTATTGATTTATTATCAAATACAATAATTTTAGTTTTTCTATCAAGCTTTCTTTTAATTTCATTATCTTTCATATCTAATTATGGAAATAGAATTAATAAAAATAAACTTTTAGATATTTTAACTACTTTTTCAATTACTGGTTACGCTATTCCAGGAATAATTTTAGCTGTAGCTTTTATATCGTTTATTTCATGGTTTGATAAAAATATAATTTATTTTTTTGATATTAAAGCAATTTTTATAGGATCAATTGCTGGACTTGTAATTGTATATTTTATTAGATTTTATTCTTTAGCGAATAATGGTCTTAAATCTGGTTATCTTAAAATTAATTACTCAATAGATGAAAGTGCTTATTTGTTAGGATATTCTAAATTGAAAACATTTATAAATATTCACATCCCATATCTAAAAAATTCTGTTTTATTAATTGGTGTCTTATTATCAATTGAAATAATTAAGGAGCTACCAATTACATTAATTATGAGACCATTTAATTTTGAAACATTTGCTACTCAAGCTTATATTTTTGCTTCTCAAGACTTATTAGAAGCTGCCGCAGCACCATCTTTGATACTTATACTTATAGCAAGTGTTTTCATTTTGATTACATCAAGATATATTCTTAAAGATAAATAAATATGAAAAATAATTTTTTAGAAATTGAAAACGTTACTTTTGCAGCAAGTTCAAAAAATAAAGTGAATAATGTTTCTTTTAATATAGAAAATGAAGGTGATATTGTATGTCTTCTAGGACCATCTGGTATTGGAAAAACTACAATTTTAAGAACAATAGCTGGATTAGAAAAGATACATTCAGGAAAAATTATTTTAAAAAATAAAACAATTTCTTCTAAAGAAAATCACGTTGAACCAGAAGATAGAAATATATCATTAGCATTTCAAGATAATTCACTTTTTCCACATTACAATGTTTTAGAAAATATTAACTTTGGAGCTGAAAGAAATAGAAAAAAAAAGAAAGGATTGAACCTTAAAGATATAGTGAAATTTCTTCATCTAGAAAATATTCTAGATAAATTTCCTCATGAAATAAGTTCTGGAGAAGCACAAAGAGCATCTTTAGCAAGATCTTTAATGTCAAATCCTGATCTATTACTTTTGGATGAACCATTATCAAATATTGATCAGAGTTTTAAAGAAGAAATACAAGTTAAATTAAAACAAATCTTAAAAGATTTAAAAATTACAACAATAATTGTTACACATGACTCTTATGAAGCTTTTTATTTAGGAAGTAAATGTGGAATTATTTTAGATGGTGAACTCAAACAATTTGATGATCCATATAATGTTTATCATTTCCCAAATTCTGTGGATGTTGTTAATTTCTTAAATAGAGGCATTTTAATTCCTGCAAAAGTTACTGACGAAAACACATTGGAAAATGATGATTTAGGAACAATTAAAGGTAACTTCACTAAACATTATCCAAAAGGTTCTAATGTACAACTTTTATTACAGCCAGAGGATCTTGAGCATGATGACAAAAGCAATTTGAAGCTAGAGGTAGTGGATCGGAAATTTAGAGGTACAAACTTTATTTATACTTTAAAAACTAATAGCAATTTATTAATACCAGTTTTTGTTCATTCTCATCACGAACATCAACATGAAGCTGATGAAAAGTTTGGAATTAAGAGACCGATTAATATTGATCACATAGTTTGTTTTTAATAAAACAAGCAAATGCATACCAAAAAACAATTATTTACTCGAGGGATGTTGGATATTTCTCCACATATGCTTTCTGTAATTCCATTTGGAATAATTTGTGGAGCAATAGGTGTTGAACTTGGATTTCACCCATATTTGGTCTACGCAATGTCCTTCATAATTTTTGGAGGAGCTTCACAAATAGTATTTTTACAGTTGTTATCAGGAGGCGCATCTAGTTTAGTTGCAGTTGCTTCTGTTGGAATTATAAATTCCAGACATTTATTATATGGAGCTGTTTTATCTGAATATTTAGAAAAATTATCTTTTATTAAAAAATTGTTAATTTCATATGTAGTTGTAGATCAAGGCTTTGCAGAGTCTAATAAGTTTTTCAAAAAAAATAGAAGTGAAGAATTTTTACATTATCATTTAATTGGTACTGGCTGCACAATGTGGGTTTGTTGGCAAATTGCAACTTTATCAGGTATTGTTTTAGGATCGTTTGTTCCAGAGGAACTTGGATTAAAATTTGCAATTCCTCTAACATTTATAGCAATTGTTGTTCAGGATTTAAAAAAATTAGATCATGTTATTGTTATGATTACCTGTGGTTTGAGTTCACTGTTATTTTTTGACGCTCCATTTAAATCTTACATAATTATTTCTCCAGTAATTGCTTTATTTGTAGCTGCACTATTATTGAGGTTAAAAAAATGACACTAACTACAATTATTTTTGCTGGAATATTAACTTACCTCACTAGAATGACTATGATCGCTTTAATAAGTAGAGATATGTTGGGAGATAAAATTAAAGCAGTGTTGGAATATGTTCCTTCTGCAGTATTCCCAGCAATAATATTCCCAGGGATCTTTATAAATGATTTTGGAACTTTTATAGAAATGAATGATCCTAAAATTTTTGGAGCATTAGTTGCTGTAATTGTAGGTTATTTTTCAAAAAATATTATTGCAACAATTTCAGCTGGATTAGTTTCTTATTGGTTTTTAATTTTTGTTATCTTTAATTAGCACCTAACTTAATATTTCTACTTACATTAATATCTATTAATTCTGGTTTAGCTAAATTAAGATTTGACATAAGCTCTACATACTCATCAACATCTTTAACCTGCAATCTTGGATTAAATTTTTTTTCATTACCAATTGTACTAGATACCTTGCCATTATAATCATGACCAGGATACAAAATGGTATCCTCAGGTAATTTTAACAATTTATTAAAAATTGAATTATACGCATCTTTTGAACTACCATTTTGAAAATCAGTTCTACCTGTGCCATTGATCAAAAGAGTATCTCCTGAAAACAAATGGTTATCCATTAAAAAACTATAACTGTCAGAAGTATGACCAGGTGTATACATTGCTTTGATTTTTATTTGGTCAATTTTTATTATTTCATCATCTTTTACTTTAATTTCTACAGCATCAGCAGGTGTATGTTCCCCCATAATTGTAGAGCAATTAGTTTCTTGCTTGAGTTTACTTGCACCTGTTACATGGTCAGCATGTATATGTGTATCTATTACTTTAACTAATTTTAAATTTAATTCGTTTAGTAACTTAATGTAGCTTTCAACATTTTCTATTACTGGATCAATTATTACAGCCTCTCGACCTTTACCTGATGCAATTATGTAAGTGTACGTTGACGATTTCGTATCAAAAACTTGCTTAAATATCATGACTTAAAATAACACATGTACTTGTTATAATAAATCAAATATCCATATAATCTTTATGTTCAAACACATTTCATTTGTTATTGTTTTCTTTACATTCAGTTTTTCAAATACAGTAAGTGCTCACAATCATTTTCCCATAACAACTGATTCTAAACTTATGATTGAAAGAGGAAAAATTGCATATGAAAGAAATTGTGTTTCTTGTCATATGATTAATTTAGCTGGTGCTGAAAACTGGAAGGGTGTAGATGAAGATGGACATAGAAAAGCTCCCCCCTTAAACGGCACAGGTCATACTTGGCATCATGATGATAAAACTTTACATGCAATAATCAAATACGGATTAGCTAAATTGGTTAAAAATTATGAGGGAAAAATGATGGGTTTTGGAGAAAAATTGTCTGATAAAGATATAGACAATATTTTAGCTTATATTAAATCATACTGGCCACTTGATCTGTATGAGATTCAAATTAATATGAGCAATTAATGAGTGCAGTCGCAACTTTGAATTGGTCATGTAAGCATACTTGGAGGAGAAGCGCTAAGAATACAGCATGGTGTTTATTGGGTTGTGCTATTGGTGACTTTGGTACAATTTTATATTTTCAAATTACTGGTATCCCATGGCCAGTTATTGCAATCATGACTTTAGCAATTATAAATGGACTAATTACTAGTATAATTTTAGAGACAATTATATTACTTAAACAAAACTTTACTTTTAAAAATGCATTAAAAACTGCTTTTGGGATGAGCTTTATTTCTATGGTAAGCATGGAAGCTGCAATGAATTTAACTGATTATCTTTTAACAGGTGGAGCCATGTTAACTTGGTGGGTAGTTCCGATAATGCTTCTTGTTGGTTTTTTAACTCCTTGGCCATATAATTATTGGAGATTAAAGAAATATGGTATTAGCTGTCATTAAATCTTAAATAAATTCTTTTCAAATAGTAAAATAAAGATAGGGCTCGTAAAATCATAAAAACTGTGAGAGATATCCAAATTCCATTATTTGAAATGTAATTTGTAAGAATTAAAGAAATTACCAGATATAAAGAAACAGAAAAAAACATAGCATTCCTAATTTCTTTTGTTTGAGAAGCCCCAATAAAAATACCATCAAATTGATAACAAAAAGATGCAAAAAAAGGCAAAATGATCATCCAAATTGAATAATCTAAACTTAATGATCTTACTAAATCAATATCAGACATCATATAGATCACATTCTTGTGAATAAAATAATAAACAATAGAAATTACTAATCCTGTAATAGAACTCAAAATAAATGAATTTTTAACTATTGAACTGAATAAATCTTTGTCTTTCTTACCCAGAGAATAGCCAATAATTCCTTCTGTTGAAAATGCATATGCATCTAAAATAAATGCAGATAAAAAAACAAGATTAATTAATATTGCATTAGCGGCAATATATTCTTCTCCAATTTTTGAACCAAGATATGTGAACCATAAAAAAGAAAAAGTAAGTAAAATAGTTCGGATAAAAATGTTAAAATTTATATTAAATATATATTTTAATTTATTAAGATTAATAATTTCATCTATTTTTAAACTAATTTTTAAAAAATTATTTAAGTAAATGAAAGTATAACTTAAAAATATTATAGAAGTAATTATTCCAGAAAAAAGTGTTCCGTAAGCAACACCTTTAATGTTTAGATTATATTGGGTTACAAAAATTATACTTAAAATTATGTTTAATATTGAAAAAAAACCAACTGCTATGCTTGAAATTTTGGTTTTTTGCAGTCCAACAAAGAGACCTGTAATAATATAAAGAGAAAGTTCACCAGGTGCAGAATAAATTCTAATTTTAAAGTAATCTTTATAAAAATCAGTAGTTTGATCATTTAGCTCAAAAACCTGAAGACTTAGCTTTAAGATTAAGTTTTGAGCAATAAATAAAATAATAGATAAAATTAATACAAATAACAAATTTCTTAAAATTATATTAATTATCTCGTTATAATTTCCAGCTCCATGTGCTTGTGAAACCATACCAACTGTTCCCATTCTTAAAAAACCAAAACTCCAAAAAATCATCGAAAATAAATTTGCTGCTACAGAAGTCGCCGATAAATAAGAAACATCACCCAAATTACCCATTAATGAAGTATCAATAATAGCAACTAGTGGAATAGCTAAATTAGCAAAAAAGATCGGAACGGATAATTTTAAAATATATCCAATAGAAGATTTTTCCATAAGTGTCGGTAAATTTTTATAATATTCTTTTTAACAAATTTTCTTTAAAGAATAATTTATGAATTATAACAGCACTTATATGTAAAGCAACTAGACCTATAAGAAAATAGTTTGACAAAATATGAATATCGTAAAATTGATCAGCAAGCTCAAAATTTTCTTTTATTATAATTTCTTTAAAAATAATTACTAAAGGTTCACCGTTAAAAAGTTTTTTTAATATTCCTGAAATTGTTATCGATAAAATAGCAATATATAAAAGAATATGGTTCATCTTTGCTAGAAACCTTTGTCCCTTAAAAATACTTGGATCTAATTTTGGAGTTGGATTAAGTATATTATTTATTAATCTTATTATTATTATGTAAAAAACAGTTAAACCTAGTGCAACATGTATATCTTCAATGGTTATTCGTTGTTCACCAAAATCCAAATCAACTAGATAAAATCCTAAAGGTATTTGTATAAAAAGAATAATTGCGCTGAGCCAATGTAACACCTTTGAGATAATGCCATACTCTGTTATGGTATTCGTTACATGCATAATTTATTTAATCATATAAAAAAATATATTAAAATAATTTTATTCTCAATTTTAAGCGTATTTTTCGTCTCATCTAGTAATGCCGAGTTAACAGTTGAAGAAATTATTAAAAGTCGACAAGCATTGTTTAGTAAAAACTATAGTACAGCTAAAAGGGTTCAAGCGCTCTCTTCAAAAGGAGATTTTGAAAAAGCAAAAAAACTTATGATAGAAATGAGTGAAAATTATAAAGTTTTAATAGATCTATTTCCTGAAAATACACAAGAGGGTTTTGATACTGAAGCTTTACTTACAATTTGGGATGAAAAAGATGACTTCAATGCATTAATGCAAAAAGCCTCTGATGATATGACAAAACTTGTATCAGTAATCGAAGATGCAGATGATATTCGAGGTACATTAACTAAATTTATGTGGAGTAATTGTAAAGCTTGTCATAGTAGGTACAGAGAAGAGCATTAGTAACTAAGCAAGAATGATACCTCAAAAAGTTAAAGATCATATCGAAGAATATATTAGCCAAGAAGTTTACGTTCAAATCGCAATAATCAAGGGTAAAGAAAAAATTTCAACAGAATCCGCTATAGATAGGTATTTTAACACAAATCACTTTAGAGATTTTTCAGAAGGTAAACCATATTTTCATTTCATTGATGGATTAAGAGATAAATGCCTTGGAAAACTTAAGAATTCTCCTATGAGAGACAAGGAAACCGAGGATGAGACTATAAAATTATTACAAAAAAAATTGAACAGTTTAAATGATGATGAGCTTGAAGACACATATTGGGAAATAGAAACTGGAGAATTTTTTTCAGGAGAACAAATAAAAGAACTTGAAAAAAATTGTAGTGAATTAATTAAAGAGCTTGATCTTTTAAATAAAAATAAAAAAGAGGTTCAAAAAACCATCATGAGTTTTTGTGAAAACTACGAAAAGTTGTGTCAAAAAAAATACCCAGAAGCTCCACTTCCACTAGAAATATTAAAATCTGTAAATTAATTATTTTTAAGGGTTCGCTCTTTAAGATGATACCTAAAGAGCTCCCTTATTTCGCCTCTTTGGCATTTAAATCCAAGTGGATTTATTATGTTTTTTAAGTTTTTTGATATTTAAAATTGTTCAGCTAAGTATCAGGCGGTGAAAGTATTAACATAAACCTCCTTCTATAAAAAAGGTAATTATATTAAATACAATTTCAATAAATTTATTTTCATTTTATGCAAATATATTTATTGAATACAACCTAGTGCTTTAGTAGATTCCCGGTAACTTAAATAACTTCCTAAAATTATTTTTTATTTATCAATTCACTAATAAAATTTTCACCATAACCATCATCAACAGCTTTTTGAAAATAATTTTTATTTACTTCAGCAACTTTTTCGGCTTCTGGAAAATCTTTTAATAAATCTTGAATATAAGTTAAATCTTTTACAGAATTACTAGCTGTGAATTTAAAACCAGTAAAATCTCCTTTTAATAGATTGTCAAAAACTCGATTTAAAGCTGCAGAATTTCCAGAACCAAGTTTTGCAACATCAAATACTTTTTTTAAATCCAAACCCATTTCTTTGGCACTTTTAGCTAAATGATTAACTAAGGCAGCATTTCCAAGGGATAAAAAATTATTTAACAGCTTTGATTTTGCACCCATGCCAACAGGTCCAAAGTGAAAATATTCTTTACAGAAAAAATTTAAGTATGGCTCAGCAATTTTAAAATTTTCGTCTGAAGCTCCAACAATTCCTCCTAAAATACCTTCCTCTGCTTGAACTGGACCTCCCATTACAGGACACTCAACATAATTTATTTTTTTTGCATTAAATATTTCTTCTGTTTCCATTGAGCCAGTTTTGTTATGAGTAGTAATATCAATAATAAGAGTTTTGCTATTTAAAACATTAGAAATTTTTTCTGATATTGATTTTGCTATGGGAGTGTTAGTAACACACATAAACATTGCATCTAAATTTTTATTAGAAAATTCTTCAAAAGATTTTACTTCTTCAGCTCCCTCGCTAACAATTTTCTCAATTGGTTTTCTATTTTTATTAGCAATGACAAAAAGCTTATTTTTGTGTTTTAAAATATTTTTAGCTATTCCATAGCCCATATATCCAACACCAATAAAACCTATATTTTTCACCTAAACCTCACTATTTAACTTTTCTTTTTACCTTCTGTTCTTATGAACATTATACCAAAAACAATAATACCTATCACCCCAACAATTTTATTATAATCAAACGGTACACCAAAAATTAAGAAATTAATAATTGTAGACCAAACTAATTGTGAGTATTGAAAATTAGTTACAAATGACAAATTAGAAAGTTGAATCGCATAAATAATTAAAGAATGACTTACAAAACCTGCCACACCAAGAATTACTAAATAAAGCCAAAAGATATTCTTCTCTAATGGTACCCAGTTAAAAAATATAAAAATACTAAAAATTATTGCGCCTAAAATCGAAGTATAAAAAATAGCAGCAAATGGGTCATTATCACCTGATATAACTTTAGTAAAAAATTGGTAAAGAGCCCAACAAATTGGAGGTACAATTGGAAATATTAATTCTAAACTAAATATTCTCATACTTGGACCTAACGAATAAACAATTGAACCAAAACTTAGCAGCATTAAAAGTATACCCTTTGGACTTAAGATATCTTTTAGAAAGTATGCTGAAAGTAATGAGACGATTAAAGGCGCTGTGAAGAAAACAACATAAATATCTACCAGGTCAAATTTTTGTAAAGAATAAAACATAAACGTGGTGGCAGTGACCATTAATATTGATCTAATTATTTGGACTTTAAAATTTTTTTTTAAATTTACTTTTGGCTTAAAAATTAAAAAAAATATAATTAAAGATACTAAGTGAAAAAAAAACCTCCCCCAAATTGCTTGAGTAACCGGCATTACTGTTCCAAGATATTTTGCTGTAGAGTCCATACAAACAAACATAAAAAAACCACCAGCGGCTAATAAAATTACGTTAATTAATGATGTTTGTTGAGGCACAGGAAAAATAAATTACATTACAACGCCAACTTGCCAAGGATTAAACTCCTCGTCACCGTAGCCATTGATTTCACTTTTTGATTTATTCCCTGAAGCAGTATTTACAACTAATTCAAATATTTTTTGACCAACTTCTTCAACTTTTTCTTTTCCTTCAGCAATTGTACCACAATTAATATCCATATCTTCTGACATTCTTTCAAACATCGCTGAGTTTGTTGAAAGTTTTAAACTTGGAACTGGTTTGCAACCAAAGCAGGATCCACGTCCTGTTGTAAAACAAATAACATTAGCACCTGATGCAACTTGACCAGTTACAGACACAGGATCATACCCAGGAGAGTCCATAAAATTAAAACCTTTATTTTTTAAAGGTTCAGCATAATGCAATACATCTTGAAGGATAGAGTTTCCTCCTTTTGCAACAGCTCCTAATGATTTCTCTAAAATAGTTGTGAGACCACCTTTTTTATTTCCTGGCGCAGGGTTGTTGTCCATGGAACTATTGTTGATTGAAGTATAATGTTTCCACCATTCAATTCTTTTAATTAGTTTATCAGCAGTTTCTTGTGAGCTTGCTCTATTAATTAACAAATGTTCAGCTCCATAAATCTCTGGAGTTTCAGATAAAATTGAACTTCCACCTTTTTTAACCAAGAGATCTGCCGCAACTCCTAATGCAGGATTTGCAGTTATTCCTGAATAACCATCTGAACCACCGCATTGAAGAGCTAAAGTTAGATGACTTACGGGTTGTGCAGTTCTTTGAATATTATTAGCTTCAGAAAGTAAATTTTTAATTTGAGATAATACTTTATCTACTATTTTTTTTGTTCCACCTTCGTCTTGTATGGTTAGAAAATGAATTCGGTTATGTTTCTTTAGAGATTCATCAAATAAACTTATTTGAGCACATTCGCATCCTAAACCTATAACAAAAACATGTGAAAAATTAGGATGATTTTTAAATCCATCTATAGTTCTTTGGAAAATTTGCATCCCTTCACTTTCAGTGTTCATTCCACATCCTGTAGAGTGAGTTATAGGTACTATGCCATCAATGTTTGGATAATCTTTTAAAATGTCAGAATATTTAATCCTCTCAACGATCATTTTAGTTACAGTTGCTGAGCAATTTACAGTGCTTACAATTCCAATATAATTTCTAGTAGCAACCTGTCCATTATCTCTTAAAATTCCATTAAAGAAGGTGTCTGCTTTCTCATCAACAATGTGTTTTTTATCTGTAACTTTAAAATCTCTTTTGAATTCTCTAAATTCTAAATTATGCGAATGTACATGTTGTCCAGGTTTAATATCATCTAATGCAAACCCAATAATTTGATCATATTTAATGATTGGATCACCTTTTTTAATTGTTTTTAAACAAACTTTGTGCCCAAAAGGTATTGGATCGATAGTACTAATTTCATGACCTTCAATTTTAGTTTTTTCAGGAATAATAAATTGGCTTACGCCCACATTGTCATTCTTATTTAAAACTATTAGATTATTCATAAAATTATTATATAACTATAAATCTAAACAAACCATTATTTAAATTATGCCTAAAAAAAGAAAAAAGAGTTTCAGAAGTCAACAATGGTTCAATAATCCTAAAAACCCTGACATGACTGCTTTATATCTGGAAAGATATTTAAATTATGGTCTTACAAGAAAAGAATTACAATCTGGTAATCCGATTATAGGAATAGCACAATCTGGCAGTGATCTTTCTCCATGTAACAGGCATTTCATTTCTTTAAGCAAAAGAATTAAAGATGGAATTAGAAGAGCAGGCGGTATACCAATGGAATTTCCTACTCACCCAATTCAAGAAACAGGAAAACGACCAACAGCAATGTTGGATAGAAACCTTTCTTATTTGTCACTAGTGGAAGTTTTATATGGGTACCCAATTGACGGAGTTATCCTTACAACAGGATGTGATAAAACTACTCCAGCAGCTTTGATGGCAGCTGCAACTGTAAACATTCCTGCAATAGTTTTATCAGGTGGTCCAATGTTAGACGGAGTTTACAAAGGAAAATTAGCTGGTTCAGGAATGGTAGTTTGGGAAGCAAGAAAAATGTTGGCCAAAGGAGAAATTAAATACGAAGAATTTATGGACATGGTTGCATCTTCCGCACCAAGTGCTGGACATTGTAATACAATGGGAACAGCTTCTTCAATGAACTCTGTTGCTGAAGCATTAGGAATGTCTTTACCAGGAGGTGCAGTTATTCCAGCTCCTTACAGAGAAAGAGAACAAATTTCTTATGAAACAGGAAAAAGAATTGTTGGAATGGTTCATGAAAATTTAACCCCATCAAAAATTATGACACGTAAAGCTTTTGAAAACGCAGTCGTAGTTGCAAGTGCCATTGGCGGATCGAGTAACTGCACAGCTCATCTAAGTGCTATTGCAAAACATATGGGAATTAAATTTGATCTTTCTGATTGGCAAAAACTTGGGCACAACATTCCTTTATTGGTGAATTGCCAACCTGCAGGAGAATACTTAATGGAAAGTTTTCACAGAGCTGGAGCAATACCTGCAGTTATGAAAGAATTAATTAAAAACAAAAAAATTCATACAAACATAAAGACAGTTACAGGAAAAACTGTAGGTGAAAACTTGAGAAAGAAAGTTGATGTAGACAGCAAAGTAATTAAATCATTTAAGAATGCATTGACTGAAAAAGCTGGTTTTTTAGTTATGAAAAGTAATTTTTTTTCATCAGCTATTATGAAAACATCAGTAATTAGTAAAGAATTTAAAGATCAATATTTATCAAATCCTAAACACCCAAATGTTTTTGAATGTAAAGCTATAGTTTTTGACGGTCCTGAGGATTATCATAAAAGGCTTAATGATAAGAAATTAAAAATAGATGAAAACTCTCTATTGATTATTAGAGGTTGCGGACCTGTTGGTTATCCCGGATCTGCTGAAGTAGTTAATATGCAACCACCAGATAGATTATTAAAAAAAGGAATAAGACATTTGCCAACTCTTGGAGATGGAAGACAAAGTGGAACATCAGAAAGTCCATCAATATTACATGTTTCACCAGAATCAGCAGTAGGTGGAGATCTAGGAATTGTTAAAACTTACGATAAAATAAAAATAGACTTAAATAAGAGAAGAGTTGATTTATTAATTTCTCAAGCTGAATTTAAAAAAAGAAGAAAAAATAAAAAAGTATTTAAACCAAATAACCAAACTCCTTGGCAGGAAATATTTAGAAATACAGTTGGTCAATTGGATGATGGTGCATGTATTAATTCTCGAGGTAAATATTTAGACGTATCACATACCAAAGGTTTACCAAGAGACTCTCACTAATATGAAGCCAAAAATATTAGTTTCTAGAAAAATATCTGATTTAGCAGAGGAAAAACTTCAAAAAGAATTTGAGGTAACCCTTAATCCAAAAGATGAACCCATTCCAGAAAGCGAATTAATAAAATTGGTTAATAATTATGATGGAATGATTTCAACAGGTTTTGACAAAATTAGTGAAAATTTTTTTAATAATTTAAATGGGAAATTAAAAATTATAGCTCAAGTTGGGGTTGGTTATGATAATATTTCAATAAAATCAGCTGAAGAAAAAAAAATTAAAGTAACAAATACTCCTAATGTGTTAAATGAGTCGGTAGCTGAAACCACTATACTTTTGATTTTAGCTGCATCTAGAAGAATTGGTGAAGCTTATAATCTAGTTAGAACAGATGATTGGAAAAATCAAAAACCGGATTTAACTAAATTTATGATTGGAAATTCTGTTACAGGAAAAACTTTAGGCATCATTGGTATGGGTCGTATCGGAAGAATGGCTGCAAAATGTGCTAAAGCTTTTGGAATGAAGATAATTTATTACAACAGAAATAAACTCCCTGATGATCTTGAGGATGGTGCAAAGTATTTTTCTGACATTAAAACTATGCTACCAGAGTGTGATTTTGTAAGTATACACACTCCAGCAACTGCTGAAACTAAACATATTCTTAATTCTTCAACAATAAGCTTGTTACCAAAACATGCGGTAGTTATAAACACTTCAAGAGGATCAACCATTGATGATGATGCTTTGATAAATGCATTAGAAAACAAAAAAATTTATGCAGCAGGTTTAGATGTGTTCAACAACGAACCAAATTTAGATAAAAGATATTTAAAACTAGACAACTGTTTTGTTTTACCGCACATTGGGAGCGCAACACATGAAACCAGACTAGCTATGAGCATGATGGCTGTCGACAATATCTACTGTTTTTTCAATAAAAAACCTCTTATTTCAGAAGTAGTTTAGAACAACTATAAGTTGTCTGTTCAATAAATATATATAATTTCTATATATAAAAGTTAAACGAAATTATTGATCTCAAAAATCTTTTATGATTAACTTTCGAAAAAACATAAACGAGAGGAAGATAATGTTTAAACTTATATCTAAAACTATAGCAGCTGTAGCTATTGTTTCAGTTGCTTTATTCGGCTCTGCAAATGCAAAGACTTTAAAGATTGAAACACACTTTACAGCTAGTTCACCAAATGGTGAAGTTGCTGCTCAATTCGCTAAAAACGTAGAGAAGTTTTCTGGCGGAAGCTTAAAAGTAGAAATGTTCTACTCATCATCAGTAACAGGTAAATCTGCTGAGGTGTTTAACTCTGCACAAACTGGAATTATCGATTGTGATATGACTGGTGCTGGTTACCAAACTGGTAAAAATGCAGCGTTCCAATTTGCAGGTGATGTAATGGGTGGATACGATAATCCATATCAACAATATGAATTCTTGAATTTCCCAGGAGCTCAAGAAGCTGTTGATGCACTTTATAACAAATATGGAATGACATTAATTGGTTGGTGGATACCAGGACATGAGTCTTTAATATCTAGCAGACCAATCCCAGATGTTGCTTCATTGAAAGACTTCAAATTTAGATCACCTCCAGGAATGGAAAGTATGATCTTTACAGCATTAGGTGCTAAGCCAATCGTAATGGACTTTGGTGAAGTTCCAACTGCATTACAAACTGGTCTAATCGATGGTGCTGACTATTCATCATTAGCTACAAATTATGCAGGTGGACACTATGAAAACAATAAGTATGCTACATACCCAGGTTTTCATTCTATGCCGGCTGACCATTTAGCTTGTAATACTAAAGTATGGAAGAAGTTAAAGAAACATGAGCAAGGTGCTATGAAAGCTGCAATAGAAATTGCTGGAAGAACTATCACTAGCTTAGTTGAAAGAAAAAACGCTGAAGCTGTTAAAGCTTTAAATGAAATGGGTGTTACTCTTCACGACTGGTCTAGAGAAGATAGACTTAAATTCAGACAAGCTGCTTTAGCTGCTTGGGAAGAATGGAAGACTAAATCTCCAGAAGCTGCGGCACTTATTGAGATACATAAAGCTTATATGAAAGCTAACGGTATCATGTAATAAAAAAATTTTGGAGGGCCTGCAAAGGCCCTTCGAATTACCTAAATTTTTACGCAATGATCGATAAAGAATTACAAGAACAAAATGAAAAAGTCGCGAGTAAAGATGATTTTCCAATAAATTGGATAGATAGAGTTTCCTTATTTCTAAGTCACACAATAAAATATTTAATTCCTGTAATTGTAATTGTGATGATGTACGAAATTTTTATGAGATATGTATTGTTTAAACCAACTTTGTGGGCAAACGAA
Organism: Candidatus Pelagibacter sp. FZCC0015; assembly: GCF_007833635.1. Taxonomy (NCBI): domain Bacteria; kingdom Pseudomonadati; phylum Pseudomonadota; class Alphaproteobacteria; order Candidatus Pelagibacterales; family Candidatus Pelagibacteraceae; genus Candidatus Pelagibacter; species Candidatus Pelagibacter sp. FZCC0015. The sequence goes on along the minus strand of NZ_CP031125.1, from coordinate 77,976 downwards.
CTGTGCTTATGGCTTGCGGGAGTTTGTTATTTAGTTGGTGGAATATATGCAACAAGATTAAGAAGCCATATTAGAATAGTATTATTATATGATTGGGTTAGTAGACCGACACAGAGAATTTTTGACCTAATTAGTACTTTAATTATTGTTCTTTTCGCAGCAGCTGTAATTTATGGAGGTATGGAAGATGCATACAGATCATTTATAAATTGGGAAAGGTTTGCAACTTATTGGGATCCACCAATTCCTGCTACTATGAAGCCACTAACACTTCTATGTGTTTTTCTTATTGCTGTTCAATCTGTAAACAATTTAATTATTGATTGGAGAAATCCAAAAGAAAAACAATACGATCCATCTAAAGAATTAAAATAATATGGATATAGGATCACTTTCGATAATACTTATAGTAGGATTGTTATTACTTATATCTATTGGTGTTCCTATGGGTTTTGCATCTGGTTTTATGGGTGCAGTATTAGTATTTTTATACATAGGTGAACATGCATTAGGCATATTACTTTCAAGATATTATTCTCTTGTTGTTACTTATTCTTTTTTATCTGTTCCATTATTTATATTTATGGCCTCCTTGCTTGAACGTTCAAACATCGCAAGAGATCTTTATGACGCTTTAAATGCGTGGTTAAGAAAAACTAGGGGTGGAGTAGGTGTCGTTACTGCCATTATGGCAACAATCATGGCGGCGATGAGCGGAATTATTGGTGGAGAAATAGTTTTATTAGGCTTGATTGCACTGCCTCAAATGTTGAGATTAAAATACGATCAGGATATGTCGATTGGTATCATCTGTGCATCTGGATCTTTAGGAACAATGATACCACCTTCAATTGTTTTAATTATTTATGGATTAACAACAGAGACTTCTATCACTATGTTGTTTCAAGAAGCCATTGTTCCTGGTTTAATGATTTCAGGTTTAATTATTACATACATTTTAATTAGAACAAGATTACAACCACATTTAGCACCTTTAAGTGATGAGCCTGCTTTAACTTTAAAAGAAAAAATGTCATACCTCCCAGGTCTTTTACCACCAATTGGTATAGTAATCATTGTATTAGGTTCAATTTATTCTGGAATGACAGGAATTACCGAAGCAGCTGGCATGGGAGTAGTTGCCACATTAATTATTATTTTTGCAAGAAAAGAACTTACGTGGTTTTTATTTAAAGATGCATTAACAAGAACTTTTAAAGCATCAGGAACTATTTTAACTATTACTTTTGGTGCTACAGTTTTAGCAGGAGCTTATTCTCTTGCTGGAGGTCCTAAATATGTAGCAGAAACTATTTTAGCTTATGATTTAAAACCGATGTATTTAATCTTCATGATGCAGATTATGTTTTTAATTATGGGAGCATTTATGGATTGGGTTGGAATTGTATTATTAGCAATGCCTGTATTTTTACCAATAGTGATTGCTCTAGGATTTGATCCAATTTGGTTTGGAATATTATTTTGTGTAAACATGCAAGTTTCATTTTTAAGTCCACCATTTGGACCCGCCGCTTTTTATTTAAAATCTGTTGCACCTCCTCACATTTCATTAACAGATATATTTAGAGGTTTTGCTCCATTTATAGTTATCCAGTTAATTGTATTAGCATGTGTTATGTTCTTTCCAGAAGCGATGACACAAAACTTCCACGAATTTAAACCAAAACCATGATGAAAATAAGCTTTATTGGAACAGGCCTTATGGGTCTTCCAATGGCTAAAAATTTATTAAAATCTGGTTTTAAATTAAAAGCATTTAATCGTTCAATTAGTAAAGCAGAGCCTTTGAGGGAATTTGGGGCTGAAATATCAAAAACTTTAGGTGAAGTTGTTAAAGATAATGACTTTATTATTACAATGTTAACAGATGATAGCGCTGTTGATGAGATAATGAATAATTCAGATTTATTAGAAAATTTAAAATCTGGATCAACTGTTATTGATATGAGTTCGGTTAAACCAACGACAGCAACAAAATATGGAAATAGTCTAAAATCAAAAAATATAAATTATTTAGATGCACCAGTTTCAGGAGGAACAATTGGAGCTGAGGAAGCTTCATTAGCTATAATGGTTGGAGGAGAGCAAAGTGTTTTTGATAACTCTATAAATATTTTAAAAGCGATGGGAAATCCAACTTTAGTTGGACCAATTGGAAGTGGACAAGTTTCAAAGTTAGCAAATCAAATTGTGGTAGGAGTTACAATAGGAGCTGTTGCGGAGGCAATAACTTTATGTGAAAAAGCAGGAGCTGACCCAGTAAAATTAATTAAAGCTCTTTCTGGAGGTTGGGCAGATAGTAAAATTTTACAAACTCATGGAAAAAGAATGATAGATAAAGATTTTACCCCAAAAGGTAAAACATCTACTCATTTAAAAGACATGAATAACATTTTGGAGTGTGCAAATTCATATAATACACATTTACCTATTTCAAATTTAGTGAAAGAAATGTATAAAACCTTGGTCGATAATGGTCATGGAAATACAGATCATAGTTCACTTTACAATGAAATCGAAAGGATGAATAAAAAATGAGTGGAAGATTAGAAGGTAAAAAAATTCTCGTAACAGCAGCAGGCCAAGGGATTGGAAAAGCAACAGCAATAGCTTTTCACAAAGAAGGTGCTCATGTAACTGCTACTGATTTAAATGATAAAACTTTAGCTGATTTAAATAAAGAATATCCTGAGATTAAAGTGCAAAAGCTAGACTCAACAGACAACAATGCAATTTTAGAATTTACTAAAACTTTAGATAGAGTAGATGTTTTATTTAATGCCGTTGGATTTGTTCATCATGGAACAATATTGGAATGTGATGAAAAAGATTGGGATTTTTCTTCTAATGTAAATGTTAAGTCGATGTACTTTATGTGCAAAGCTATTTTACCTTTAATGATCAAACAAAATGGTGGAAGTATTATTAATATATCTTCATGTGCATCTAGCTTTAAAGGTTTTCCAAATAGATTTGTTTACGGAACAACAAAGGGTGCGGTGATTGGTTTAACAAAGGCGATTGCAGCAGATTTCGTTAAACAAAATATTAGATGTAATTCAATTGCGCCAGGCACAGTTTATTCACCTTCTTGGCAAGATAGGGTAAATCAAAGCCCAGATCCTGTTCAAGCAAAAAAAGATTTTATAGCAAGACAACCTATGGGAAGATTAGGTACAGCAGAAGAAATAGCAGCTGTGGCTGTTTATTTAGCTAGCGATGATGCAACATTTACAACAGGAAGTACAATTCATGTTGATGGTGGAATTTCAATATAATTAAATAACAAAAGGATAAATATGAAATTATTAAGAGTAGGAAATAAAGGAAACGAAAAACCAGCTGTTTTAGACAAAGATGGTAAAATTAGAGATATTAGTTCTCATGTTAAAGATTTAAATCCTGATCATTTAAATTTTGAGACTATTTCCAAATTACAAAGTGCTGATTTATCTTCTTTACCAGAATTATCTGCAAGTGATCGAATAGGATCTTGTATTACTAAGCCAGGTAAATTTGTTGCAATTGGATTAAATTATTCTGATCATGCTGCTGAAACGGGAGCAGATGTTCCTTCTGAACCAATTACTTTTATGAAAGCTACAAGTTCAATTAATGGACCAAACGATGATATCGAAATAGTTTCAGGATCAAAAAAACTTGATTGGGAAGTTGAATTAGGAATTGTTATTGGAAAAGAAACAAAACATATTTCTGAAAGCCAAGCTCAAGATCATATTTTAGGTTATTGTTTAGTAAATGATATTAGTGAAAGAGAATGGCAAATTGAAAAAATGGGTCAATGGGTTAAAGGAAAATCTCATGATACTTATGGACCAATTGGACCTTACTTAGTTACAAAAGATGAAATTGCAGATGTTAACAATTTAAAAATGAGTTTAGATGTTAATGGTGCAAGAATGCAAACAGGTAACACAAGCACAATGATATTCAATGTTGATATAATTGTATCTTATTTAAGTAAATTTATGTCTCTTCAAGCTGGCGATATAATTACAACTGGAACACCTCCAGGTGTTGGAATGGGTATGAAGCCTCAACAATTCTTAAAAGCCGGTGATACAATGAAATTATCAATAGAAAACTTAGGAGAGCAAAACTCGAAGGTAGTTGCTTTATAATTAATTGTGAAAATAACTTCTATTAAAAGTCATGTACTTAGATATGAGTTAGAAAAAGAACTTGGTTACTCACAACAGTATTATAAACATCGTACAGCTCATCTTGTTGAAGTTCAAACAGATGAAGGAATAACAGGTTGGGGTGAATGTTTTGGTCCTGGAAATATAGCTTTAGCGAATAAGTTTATTGTTGAAAAGGTTATACAGCCTTTAATAATTGGTGAAGATCCTTTAAAGAAAGAACATATTTGGCAAAAAGTATACAATCTTTTAAGAGATAGCGGTCAAAAGGGCATGCCAATTCAAGCATTATCAGGAGTGGATATTGCATTATGGGATATTCTTGGAAAAAAAACAAATGCTCCTCTTTATCAGCTTGTTGGTGGCAAATGTAATAATGAAGTTCCAGTGTATGGATACGGTATGATGTTACAAAAAAAATCAGTTGATGAATTGATTGCCTTGTTCAAAGAAGAATCTAAGCAAATAAAATCAAAAAATTTTAAAGCCATGAAAATGAAAGTTGGATTAGGTCCAAACGAAGATTTAAAGTTGGTTCAAGCTGTAAGAGACTCTGTTGGAAAAGACTTTAAATTAATGGTTGATGCCAACCACGCTTACAACTTGAAAGATGCTCTTTATGTTGGAAAAGGTTTAGATGAGCTAGATATTTATTGGTTTGAAGAACCTGTGGCTCCAGAAGATTATGAAGGTTACAGAGAATTAAAACAAAAAATCTCTACTAGTATTGCAGGAGGGGAAGCTGAATTTACCAAATATGGCTGGAACAAATTAATATCAAACAAATGTATTGATATAGCTCAACCAGAGGTTTGTGGACTTGGCGGTATTACGGAGTATTTAAAAGTTGCAGCATTAGCGCAAGTAAATTTTATACCAGTTATTAATCATGTATGGGGCTCTGCAGTGAGTATTGCAGTTAATCTCCATTTGTTGACAGCACAACCAGATATGCCAGGTGGATTATTTCCATCTAAATCTATGCTCGAGTTTGATACAACAGAAAAAAATATTTTTATCACAGATTTGCCAAAGGAAGAGTTTTCAATTTTAGACCAAGTTAAAAACAATAATGGTTTTGCATCAGTAACAGATAAAGTAGGTATTGGAATTAATCCTGATGAAGACTTTATAAAGGAGTTTGAAGTAAATGAATAAAATAAAAACCTCAGAACCAAAACCTCTTTGGAAAATAAGATGTACTTTAGGTGAAGGAACATTATGGGTTGGTGAACATAATTCAATTTATTTTGTAGATATAAAAAAAAAGAAAATTTGTTCTTTCAATATTAAAAATAAAAAAAAGAAAATCTTTAAAGTAAATAAAGAAATTGGTTTTATCGCTCATATCAAAGATCATATTTTTATTTTAGGCCTTCAGGGTGAATTAAGAATTCAAAATCTAAAATCAAAAAAAATTTTAAAATCAATTAAGATAGAACCAAACTTAAAGTTAAATAGAATTAATGATGGAAAAACAGATCCTGCAGGAAATCTTTGGTTTGGTACTATGGACAACTTAGAGCGAAAAATTGAAAAAGGTTCTTTGTATAAACTAGATAAAAATTTTAAATTAATAAAAGTTGATAAAAATTATAGAATTACTAATGGACCAGCATTTATTGATCAGTATAATTTTTATCATACGGATAGTCCAAAAAAAACAATCTATAAAATTAAAATAAATAAAAATAATAAAATAGTCAGCAAAAAAATATTTAAAAAATTATCACCTGAAGAGGGTTCACCAGATGGAATGACCTTAGATAAAAATAAAAATTTATGGGTAGCTCATTTTCATGGTGCATGTATTTCTGTTTTTAATAAAAAAGCAAAATTAATTCACAGAATTCATTTTCCTGCAAAAAATATTACTAATTGTGCATTTGGAGGTAAAAATACTAAAGAACTTTACGTTTCAACAGCAACAAAAGGTATGAGCAAAGCAGATTTGCGAAAATTTAGATATTCAGGATTCTTTTTTAGTGTAAAAACAAATGCAAAAGGAGTTTTGCAAAAAAAATTTATATTAAATAATGAAGAAAAGAGATCTTTACTATGAGCGAATACCTACAAAGCTTTTAAGAGAAGATATTAGATTATTAGGAACATTTTTAGGAAGAGTAATTAAAGATCAAGAAGGACCATCTTTTTTTAAAATTGTTGAAAGACTAAGATTACTATCTAAAAACACATTACTAGATAAAAACAAGAGTAAAGTTTTCTCAAAAATATCAAAAGAAGTAAAAAAACTTTCGCCAGAAAAAACTTTTAAAATCACAAGGGCTTTTTCGCACATCCTTAATTTGATGAATTTAGCTGAGTCTTTAGATGCATCTAGAAAATTAAATGAATATGAAAATCCATATTTTAAAAGCAAAAATCAAAATTTATTTATTGAGGATATTATTGAGGGACTTTTTAAAAATAAAAATATTTCAAATAATAAAATTTATGATTTGGCAACCAAGCTAGATATTGGGATAGTTCTTACCGCTCATCCAACAGAGGTTAAAAGAAGAACTTTAATTCAAAAATATGCAAATTTAATATCAATTATGGAGCAAAGACACCTCTATAAAAAATATCCCTCAAAAATTATAGAATTAGATAGAAAACTATATTCAGAAATAGCAATTATTTGGAAAACTGATGAACTAAAAAGAACTAAACCTTCTCCATTGGATGAAGCAAAATGGGGTCTGGCTGTAATTGAAGATAGTTTGTGGGATACTATTCCTAAAGTTTATAAGAGATTGAATGATATCTTTAGAAAAAATTTAAACAAAGACTTGCCTAGAAATTTTAATCCTATTCAATTTGGTTCATGGATGGGTGGAGACAGAGATGGAAATCCAAATGTAACTTCAGAGGTAACCAAGAAAGTAATTTTATTTTCTAGATGGCAAGCTGCAAAACTATACGAGAAAGAACTTACTCAATTAATTCAAGATTTATCCATGGAAGAATGTTCTCCTGCAATCAGTAGAGTTACTGGAAAAAGTTTTGAACCATATAGAGTTTATTTAAGACCATTAAGAGACAAAGTAAGAAATACTCATCAATTAATAGAGGCACACATAAACTTTAATAAACCTTTAGATGAAAAAAAATTACTCCAAGATAAATATGAAATTATTAACCCTTTGAGAGAAGTAAGAAGTTCTCTGAATCAAAACAAAGGTCAACATATTGCAAATGCTGATTTACTAGACTTAATTAGAAGAGTGAGATGTTTTGGAATAAATCTTGCAAGATTAGATATCAGACAAGAGTCTGATCGACATGAAAAACTTTTAAATGAAATCTTTAAAAAGAAAAATAAAATAAATTATTCTTCTCTAAGTGAAAGTGAAAAAATAAAACTTTTAAATAAAAATATTAAACAAGGAAAATTTTTTGTAGATAAAATAAATATTCGAGATAAAGAAAACAAAGAAGTATGGAATACTTTTAAACAAATTTCTAAAGAACCAACCCAATGTCTTGGTGCTTATGTAATATCGATGACGTCCACAGCATCTGATATTTTATCTGTTTATTTTTTACAAATGCAGGCACAAACAAAAAATTTATTAAGAGTTGTTCCACTTTTTGAAACTCTGGATGATTTAAAAAATGCTAACGGCGTTATGACAAACTTATTCAAACTTTCATGGTACAGAAAAATGATTAAGTCAAAACAGGAAGTCATGATTGGATATTCAGACTCCAGTAAAGATGCTGGAAAATTATCTGCAAGTTGGCATCAATACAAACTTCAAGAAGAGCTTAGAAATTTAGCTAAAAAATATAAAATAGATCTTGTTTTCTTTCACGGCAGAGGTGGATCTCCAGGAAGAGGAGGTGGTCCAATACAGGCTACTTTAAAATCACAACCTTCCGGTACAGTTAACGGAAAAATTAGAATTACTGATCAAGGAGAAGTAATTCAGCAAAAGTATGGCTATAAACCTTTAGCTGAGTACAATTTATGTAGCTATATAGGGGCTGTAATGGACGCTTCTTTAAATCCTCCACCAAGATCAAAAACTAATTGGCGTGAATTAATTCAAAAAATGTCAGAAATTTCTACATCTTCATATAGAAAATATTTAAATCAAAGCGAGGATTTTATTCGTTACTTCAAAACAGTTACGCCACATAAATCACTAGGAAAACTTGCAATTGGATCAAGACCAACCAAAAGAAAGAATGTTGATAATATTCAAAGTTTAAGAGCTATCCCGTGGGTATTTGCTTGGACACAAATTAGATTAATGTTACCTGCTTGGCTTGGTACAACTGAAGCATTAAGATACGGTTCAATTAAAAAATTTAAAAGAACAATGACTGACATGGAAAGAAATTGGCCATACTTTGTATCAACGATGGATATTCTAGATATGGTAATTTCTAAGGTGGATCCAGAAATATCAGTTATTTATGAAAATAACTTAGCTGATGCCTCATTAAAAAGAATTGGTAAAAAATTAAGATTTCAATTTGAGGCACTGGTCAAATTGCACAATAAAATTACCCCCAAAGAAGTGATAAAAGAAAGGAAAGAATTTAGAAAAGCTTTATTTATAAGAAATAACTATACAGAGATGTTAAATATACTTCAGGCAAATGTAATGAACAAATTAACAAATAAAAAATATAAAAATTTAGATAAAAAATTTCTTGAAGATGCTTTAATGACATCGATTGCAGGTATTTCTGCAGCAATGAAAAATACTGGATAAATGTTTGAATACTTAATTGCTTTTGGAGCAGGACTTATAAGTTTTTTGTCTCCATGTGTTCTCCCATTAATACCTGGATATATTTCTTATATCTCTGGTCAATCTTTACAAGAAATTTTAAATCAAAAAAAAATTAATTTTTTTCCATTAATTTTATTTTGTTTAGGGTTCTCAACTGTATTTGTTCTTTTAGGTGCATCAGCATCTTTTTTAGGACAGGCATTACTACAAAATTCAGAAGTGTTAAGAATTTCAGCAGGAATAGTAATCATAATTTTTTCTCTTCAATTAATTGGAATTATCAATATTCCATATTTAAATTTTGAAAAAAGATTTGATGCAAAAGAATCAAGAAATATTCTTTTTCCATATGTGATTGGTGTTGCTTTTGGTTTTGGCTGGACACCATGTATTGGTCCAATTTTAGGTTCAATTTTAGCTTTGGCATCTATTGAAGAAACTTTATCAAGAGCTGTAATCTTGTTAATTTCTTATTCATTAGGTCTTGCTATCCCGTTTGTTTTGTCTGGATACTTAATTCAAAGATTCTTATTATTTTCTAAAAATTTTAAGAAAAACATAAATTTAATTTCAAAAATTGGTGGAATAACTCTGTTAGTTACAGGTATTTTAATTTTGACTAATCAATTACAAGCAATAGGATTTTATATAATTAAAATCTTTCCATTTATGCAAAAATTCGGATAAAAAGTATCAATGAAGATTTATCAAATAGATTCCAGTGCTAGAAAAAAAGGCTCTACCTCTAGAGCTTTAGCAAAAAAGCTTTTAGATAAAATTAAAAAACCAGAAGATGAAGTAATTTATAGAGATTTAGATGATGAGATGCTTTTTGTAAGTGGACTTACAGAATCTGGAATGAACATAGATGAAAAAGATCAAACAGAAGAACACAAGAAAATGTTTGAGCTTTCTGACAAGCTTGTAAAAGAATTAAAAGAGAGTGATATCATAATAATTTCAGCACCAATTTATAATTATGGACCTCCAGCAACTCTTAAGGCTTGGTCGGATTTAGCTGCTCGTATAGGTGAAACTTTTAGATTTAAACCAAATGGTAGAAGAGAAGGATTGTTAAAAAATAAACATGCATATCTAGTTATTACTTCTGGAGGAACAAAACTAAATAGTTCAGAAGATTTTCTAACTCCTTGGTTAAAATTTATTCTTAATTTTTTTGGTATTGAAAAAGTAGATATAATTAGTGCAGATCAAATGGCACTAGATTATGAAAAATCAATCAAAGAGGCTGAAGCTCAAATAGAAAATTTGTTTAAAGATTAAACTTTCTTTTTAAGTGTCTAAGTTTTCCCTCAGTACTATCGTAATCAATATAACAACCTTGTAAAAATCTCTCACCTTCCTTTGTCTCATAAGCTGTTCTCCCATGGAGTAGTCTATGGTTATCCATCATCATTAGGTCTTTTGGCTCGAGTTTAAATTCAATTCTATATTTATCTGAATTATACATTTCAGATATTTTTTTTCTTGCTTGGTAGTAAAGATCTAATTTTTCTTTTTCTAAAATTGGAACATAGTCTAATCTAGGACTAAATCTTACCTGTTTGAAACTCCTATTCTCATTTAGTTCAATCAAAGGAGAGATAGTTTCTAAAATTACTTCTTTATCTACAAATCTAAATCTAACTTTTACTTCAGTTAAAATTTTATAAAATTCTGGATATTGATTTTTTAAATCTTCAGTTACTGTATAACCATCTACTAAAGTAGATAATCCTCCTGAAACTTTACTTTCTATACAATGCAAAAGTTGAATACATGGAACAGGATTTCTATAAGGATTGTCGGTATGAGGTGCTAAAGCTAATGAAGTATAAGCAAGATCATTTGGATCAGGTTTAGATTTTACGTCAAAATATTCACCAAAATTTGTTCTTCGAACACTGCCTATTGAATTTGCAAATTCAACAATATAATTTTTAGATATTGGAATATTTTTTACTATTACAAAACCAAATTTATAAAATGAAACAAGCAGATCATGCATCTCTTTACTTTCATAAAAATTTTCTTGGTATTCAAAATTTTTTATATTTTTTAAAGTTGAGTCCCATTTAGTTTTTTCAATAGATCTAATTACAATATCTTCTTTAGAAAATTCAGAAGCAATTTTATCAATTTCAAGTTTTGAATTAACACCATCATTAAAATCTATTTCTAAGTATTTTTCATTAAGGTTTACTTTATTTATTGAAACATCATTACTTAAAAATGTAGGATCAAAAAGTCTTTGCTGAGTTCCTTTATCTAAATATTCCTCACCATTAACTCTTTCTCGTAACCAGAATGGGTGAATTTCTTTTTTTTCAGACCCATTATTAAAATAAACCTTATTTTCAATTAGCTCAATTTTCATAATAGTAAGCTAAGGATTATTTAAAATTTAACTTTAATCAACATAAATTAAATAGTAAGAGTTCATTGTGAAAAAATTTGATACAAAAAAATATCCAATATATGCAAGCTTTTTAAATCAACTTGCTAAAGATTTAACTAAGTTTTATTACGCCAAGTTAGATAAGCCATTTAAGATAACCAATAAGATGAAAGGCAAAGGTTACGATCCTGTAACAACATCAGATAAAGCCTTTGAGAAATTTATAAGATCTAAAATTTCAAAAAAATTCCCAAATCATCAAATTATAGGCGAGGAATATGGTCATAAAAATACTAAGAGTGAGTTTTCATGGGTGATTGATCCAATTGATGGAACTAGATCATACGTTGTAGGTAATCCTAGTTGGAGTAATCTCATTTCATTAAATTATAATGGAGAACCAATTTTAGGATTAGCAAATTTTCCTAAAATAAGAAAATATTATTTAAATGTGAATAAAAATTCTGCATATGTTTTTGAAGATAATAAAAAAAGAAAACTTAAAGTTAACTCAAAATTAAATTTTACTAATGCAAAATTGGCTGCTGCTTTTCATAATCAATTAACTTTGAAGCAACAATCAAAAATTCAAAAATTTATTAAAAGAATGCAATTTCCATGCTTTGATGCATTGACTTATTGTCAATTAGCAGAAGGTAGACTTGAAATGGTTGCACAATGTGCAAATAAGATTTGGGATATTCACCCGATTATGCCAATCGTGAGAGCAGCAGGAGCAATAGTAACAACTTGGGGCAACCAAAACCCTGTCGTTGGAGGGAATATTATTGTTTCAAATAATAAAGCTAATCATAAAAAGATTTTAAAATTATTAAAACCATTAGCTGAATGATACCAGAAAGAGCACAAGTAATTTTAGATTTCTGGTTTAAAGAAACTCCTTCTGAAATGCGTTTCAAAAAAAATGAAAAGTTTGATCAAAAAATTAAAGATAATTTTTTAAAGGATTATGAACTTGCTTGTCAAAATGAATATGATGATTGGCAAGATAATCCTATGAGCTGTTTAGCATTGGTTATTTTATTTGATCAATTTTCAAGAAACATGTTTAGAAATGACAAAAAAGCTTTTGCTCAAGATCAAAAAACTAGATTGATTGTAAACGATGCAGTTTATTCAGGTTATTTAGAAGCCATGAATGTAAATCAAAGATTTTTTATGTTGTTACCTTTAATTCATAGTGAGGAAATCAGTGATCATGAAATGGCCTATTACTTATTAAATAAATATTTAAGAGAACACGAAGGATATAATGAAATAAAAAAATTTTGGCAAGATCATACAAAAGCAATCAGACAATTTCATAGATATCCTCATAGAAATGAAATTTTAGGAAGAGAATCCACTGAAGAAGAAATAGAATTCTTAAAAGGTCCAAATTCTTCTTGGTAAAATGAATTTAGAATTTATTTTCAAAGTTATAGATAAAGATGAGTGGCAAAAGGCCAAACAATCTGGAACTTATAGTGGATCAGAAAAAGATCTTAAAGATGGATATATTCACTTTTCAGAAGAGGATCAGGTAGAGGAAACTTTAAATAAATATTATTCCAAAAAAGAAAATCTAGTTTTGTTAAAAGTAAATGCTTTTAAACTTGAACATTTATTATGGGAACAGGCATCAAATGGAGATATGTATCCTCATTTATATTCACCTTTAGATACCAGCACTGTTGTTAATGAATATGAGTTACCATTGAATGAAGATGGAAGACATGAGCTTCCAGAGATTTTAAAAAAGTATCAGTTCAGTCGTCCAAGATAATTAACCATTATCACACCAATAATAATTAAAATAATTCCTATAGTTCCATAAAGATTAGGAACTTGATTAAATTTTAATACTGCGAAAAGTACAACACCTGTAACTGTCAAACCACTATAAGTAGAGTAGGCAAATCCAACTGGCAGTGCAGACATTGCTTTTGCAATTGAAAACATAGTAATACACATAAACAAAATACATAAAACTGATGGTGTAAGTTTAGTAAATCCCTCAGAAATTTTTGCAAAACTATTTGAAGCTATTCCAAAAATTATGCCATTAGCTAAAAATAAATATCCCAATAAAGGTTTCATAATTATTCTTTTGATGCAATCTTGTTTACTAAAGGCCTCATTATCGGTGCCATTGTAAGTGCTGCAACTAATGCAACTGGAAATGCAAACATCCAAGAATAAAACCATCTATTTATAAATCCTTCTCCTATACCCGTATTAACAGCCACTACAACTCCACTCATAATTACACTCATACTAAAAGACATAAAAAACATAAATAAAAGTTGTGCATATTTCTTTGAAATCATAATTAGTTATTTCCTAATAAGTTTACCATCAATACACCAATTATAATAAACGCTAAACCAATTAGTGAATATAGGTTAGGTACTTGATTAAACCTAATTATTCCAACCACGACCGTTGCTATAATTGTTAAACCTGCAAAGGAGGCATAAGTAATTCCCATTGGAATATTTTTCATTACTAATGAAAGTGCGTACATACATAATACAATTGTGATTGCGGTAATTATGCTTGGAATTAGAAGAGTAAATCCTTCAGCACTTTTAGCAAAACTATTAGATGTAACACCCAAAAAAACTGCAATGCCTAAAAATATATATGAAGTTGTAAGACTCATTTCGAGACTTTAAATTAATTTAAGGAGAATATATAGAATTATTTAAGAGACCATTCAATTGCATCTTCCATTCTATCATCTCCCCAAAAAAGTTCATTTTTTACAATAAAAGATGGACTTCCAAATATTTTATTTTCACGAGCTGAGTTTGTGTTTTCATTATATTTTGTTTCTATATCTGATGATTTTGCTTCAGAGACAATTTCATCTTTATTCAATTTTAATTCTGAACAAACTTCAGAAATACTAGGTTCGATCGCTGGTTCTTTACCTTCCTGAAACCATTTCTTATAAGTAAGAACAACAAATTCTTCTCCCCAACCTTTTTCAAAACCAAGGATTGCAATTTGGTTTGCTAAATCAAATTCTGATAATGGATAGGGAACTGGCGTTTTAGCAAAAAAACCATAACCTTCAGCTCTTCTTTCAATATCTCTCCACATGTAATTAACTTTATTCATTTTATCCTTTGGAAATGGGATATTGTTCATCTCTTTCATGATTGCTCTTACTGAAAAAGGTTTCCAGTTAAACTTTACTTGATGTTCTTTTTCAACATCAAGTATTCTAGTTACGGATAGATAGGTATATGTGCTTCCTATCGAAAAATAAAAATCAATTTCACTCACTTATTTTGGCATTGGTGTAGCACCAGTTTCTAAACTAACAATTTTTCCATTGTCGTATTTATAAACTGCCATTACCGCCTCAACATTACCATCATTAAATGTTACAAAGGCATGGTGAATACCAACTTCGTCATTTTCATAAACAATTCTAACCTTATCTTGATTAATATCACCACTCATCGCCCATTTGATAACATCAGTTTTGGTTAAAACATTTCCTGACTTGTGCATTGTGAATTTAAAATCGTCATGCAAAAGTTCATTCATGGCAGCTTCATCTTTATTTTTTAATGCAGCACTATATTTCTCTAATATAGACATGTTATTCCTTTCTATTTAACCTTAGTTAAATCATATATTGAGTAACTGTCTAACACTTCATCCATTATTGGTTTTGATACCTCGGTACCTTCTATAAACTTATGAAGTGCAGCTTCATCAGTACAAAATATTTTAAACATTACAGTACTTTTGTCTGGAGTTACAGTTCCAATTGTTTTTTCAACCACTGCAACTTTTGCTCTTTCAGCAAGTCCTTCAGGAGATTGCATAAATCCCATGAATTTTTCAAAAGTACCTTCTTTTAACTTTGCTACTACTAACATTTCTTTTTCCATTTTTTCTCCTTTTTTTTTGTTAATATAGAGTTTGAACTACCTTTTTAACTCTATCTTCTCCATTAGGTATTGTTGAATTTACAAAGTCATGACATGCATTAGTTTTAGACTCGTCAAATTTAGAGCCATAATGTTTATCAACAGCTTTGTTTACGCCTTCATCCCATTCCTTTTCAGGAATTCCTACTTCTAAAGCATAAGCTTTTAAAACTTTTACAGATGCCATAGATTTTTCTTTCATACTATATTCAAATGTTTCTCCAGATGGTAAAAAATAGTTAGCCATATATATTCCACTGCATTCCCAAGCTCTATTTTTGTCGCTATCATTCATATCTGCGTATACAGATGTTAGAAAAAAAAGACTGAATATAGTTATTATTATTTTTTTCATATATTACCTATTTTTTTAAAGTGTAAGTTCCCTTTAAATAATTTGTTGAGTGAACTTTTCCTTCAAGAGCTGTTTTCATTTGTGTATAGCCAGTTGTTCCACTACACTCGATACCTTCATATCTTCCAGTACCACTGATACATTTAAACGTACCTTCCATAGAGTAACCCAACTTAATTTCATAATAAGTAATTGCAGTATCGCCATTAATAAACTTAATTATACAATGACCCATTTCCACTCCTTTGCCTGGAATTGTTCCTGCTCCTACGCAATAATGAGATGAGTTATCTCCAAATGATGTTCCACCAAACGCCATCATTCCAACCAAACCATCATAAACAAAAGTCATTGGATTACCTTTTTCGTCAAAAATTGCTTTAGCGTCCCCAACAAAAAATCCTTTAAGATCTATTTTTCCACTATGATTGTCGGCTAAAGAAGCAGTTGAAAATAAACTTATAATTAAAGTGATTAATATATTTCTCATAATTTTCTCCTTTTACTCTATCGTAGCAACAGTTGTTCCAGGAAAAGTATATCCAACAACGTAAGTAAATAGCATTTGTTGAAATTCTTGTATCATTGGCCATTTACTTCCAAGTTCTTGGTGATTTTGAAAACCAGCAGGATTTTCATAATACTCAGTTAAAATAAAATACATATTTCCAGTCATACCTTGTGAAGGATCCGCAGGATTATTCCATTCAGGTCCTTTGAGAATTGAATATGAATTTAATTTTTTTTCACCTGTCATTGGATGAGTTTCTTTCATCCATTTGTGGTGAGTTTTCAACATTTCTTCTACTTTAGCAACATCACTCGCTGGAACTTTTAAAGTAATAGCAAATGCATTTGCTTTTGCATGGCCGTCAGCGTTAGCAATTGTAGTAAATAAACTAAGCATCAAAATTATTATTATTTTTTTCATTTTATCTTTCTTTTTAAATTATTAATTATAAGTAATAGAAAACTGTTACATATTCATGAAAAAGTCTCTCGCGTTTATAACGCGCGTCAGTTATGCAATTAAGGAGCACAAAAATTGCTGATTATGTTGTTTTATTTGATGATAAAATTTGATAGGGTTTTATCATGATCGAAAAATTTAATGGAATTTTTTATTTAATTATATTTTTAGTACATTTTATTGTTTTTGCTGTTTATGCATATCAAACCGTTTTCGCTACAAAGAAATTTTTAGATAAGTTCGGTATTGATGATACTGGTGCTGGAATGACCAGATTTTTTGGTTCTTTGTTTATAGGTGCTGTTGCAATGGCAATATGGGTTGGTTTTATTAGACCTGATGGTCTTCAAGGAACATGGGCATTTTTTAATTTAGTATTTTTACAAAATCTTTCAGCTTTTGTGGTTGGTATTTATAATATTAAAATAAATAAATTGGGTCACACACCTCAAACATCTAATGAAGGAATTATTGCACCAGGTATTTTAACTTTATTGAGTGCAATACTTTGTTACGGACTAGCAGATAAAATTTATATCTAAAACCAATTAGGTACTGGTAGACCTTTTTCTTCTAAGAATTTTTTATTAAACATTTTAGTTGCATATTTATCGCTTCTGTCACAAAGAATGGTTACTATAGTTTTACCGGGTCCTAATTCTTTGCCCATTCTTATTGCTCCAGCAATATTTATTCCACAACTAGTACCTAAGCTTAGGCCTTCATTTTGAATTAAATCATAAAGTATAGGTAGTGCCTCATGATCATCTATTGAATAGGCATCATCAATCTTAGCCTCGCCAAAGTTAGCTGTTACTCTGCTTGAACCAATTCCTTCAGTAATTGATCCTCCTTCTGACTTTAGTTCACCATTTTTAATGTAATTATAAAGAGCTGATCCCTTTGGATCAGATAAGTAAATTTTTATATCTTTGTTTTTTTCTTTAAGAGCATTACTTACACCAGAAATTGTTCCTCCAGTTCCAGAAGAACATACAAAGCCATCAACTTTACCCTCAGTTTGTTCCCAAATTTCTTGTCCTGTCCCTTCGTAATGACCTTTGGCATTTGCGGTATTATCAAACTGGTTAGCCCAAATGACACCGTTATTATTTGTTGGTCTTAATTCATCTGCAAGTCTCGCTGCCACTTTAACAAAATTGTTATCATCTTTATAAGGTTTAGGTGGCACTAATCTTAATTCAGCACCAAGATTTCTAAGTAAATCTTTTTTTTCTTGAGTTTGATTGTCATTCATTACAATGATTGTTTTATAACCTAAGGAATTTCCTAATAGACCTAAACCAATTCCAGTGTTTCCAGCTGTTCCTTCAACAACTGTTCCACCTTTAGCAATTAATTTTTTTTCTTGAGCATCTTTAATTAATGCAAGCGCAGCTCTATCTTTAACTGATCCTCCTGGATTTAAAAATTCTGCTTTCCCATAAATGTTACATCCAGTAATCTCTGAAGCAGCTCTTAGTTTGATTAATGGGGTATTTCCTATTCCTGAAATAAAATCGTTTTGTGTATTATTCATTATCTGATTTTTTATCACTGTCAGGTGTAATACCATAAGGTTTAAATTCGCTATCAGCTATTCCAACTCTTCTTGCTGGAATTCCAACCATCACAGCATTTTCCTCAACATCTTTAGTGATTACTGCATTAGCTCCAATTCTTGCACCTCTACCAACTACTACTGGTCCTAACACTTGTGCACCTGAACCAATTACCACATCCTCTTTTATTGTAGGATGTCTTTTAGTATTACGTTGATCATTGGAATTTATACTTGGAGCAATACCACCTAATGTAACCATGTGATAAATAGTTACGTTATCACCAATCTCAGATGTTTCTCCAATCACTACTCCCATTCCATGATCTATAAATAAATTTTTTCCAATTTTTGCATTTGGATGAATTTCAATACCTGTTAAGAATCTTGAGAATTGAGAAATGATTCTTGCAATCAAATGAAATTTAGCAGTACTAAAAAAGTTTGCTAGTCTATGAAAGAATACTGCTTTGACACCGGGATAAGTTAAAACTAAACTTAGTTTTGACTTAGCAGCTGGGTCTCTATCAATTATTGATTGTAAAAAATCACTCATATTTCCTTAAAAATTTGTCGCGGTTGATAAAAAAAATTACATGCTTTATATAGTGATTAAATACGCAATTTAAAGAGGGTTGAAATGTATAAGAATACTAATTGTTTTCATTTAGCTATTCCTTGTGGTGATTTAGAGGTAGCTAAAAAGTTTTATAGTGAAACTTTAGGATGTAGGTTAGATAACTCTGCTCAGGAATGGGCCGATGTAGATTTTTGGGGCAATGAACTAACGCTTCATAAAAGTGATCATAAACTGGACAATGAAAGACACGACGTTGATATGGGTAACGTGTCTGTCCCTCACTTTGGGGTTCACTTATCAAGAAAAGATTTTGATGCACTTAAACAAAGACTGAAAGATAGTGGTACAAAATATTATGATGAACCTTATCTAAGATTTAAGGGCACTAAGTATGAGCAAGAAACATTTTTTGTCAAAGACCCTAACGAAAATATCCTTGAAATAAAGACGCTTACATCAAACCCAGAATAAATTATATTTAGTTATTATAGTTACATTTTATAACTTTATTTTCTTTGACTCGTTATCTCAATCCGCGTTAGAATTTATTTATAAATAATAAGGAGAGATAATGAGAATAATCAAAACTACACTTGTAGCTGGATTAATTTCTATTTTAACAATGTTCTCTGCTAACGCAGAAAAAGTTAAAATTGGAGATCCAGGTTGGACAGGTGCAACTGCTATTGCTAATTTATTAGCAGCAGTAGTTATAGATAAAATGGGTGGTGAAGCAGAACTTGTTCCTGGAAACAATACTGCAATTTATGCAGCGATTGATAGAGGAAAAGGTGAGATTGATGTTCACCCTGATATTTGGTTACCAAACCAAGAAGCTTATACAAATGATTTAGTTCCAAAAGGAACTTTAAAATTAAGCAGCAAACCTTATGAAGGAAACCAAGGTTACTGTGTTTCTCAACAGTTTGCTAAAAAAATGAACATTACAGCAATTGAAGACTTAGCAAGACCAGAAGTTGTTAAAGCTATGGATAGTGATGGCAATGGAAAAGGTGAGTTTTGGATTGGTGCTGATGGTTGGGCTTCTGCAAATGTAAACCAAGTTAAGTTAAGAGACTATGGTTTATATGATGCTGGTATCGAAGCAGTTAGAGCTGCTGAAGCAGTTAAAAATGCAAGAGTACTAGACTCAATCAAAAAAGGTGAAGGTTATGCATTCTATTGTTACAAACCTCATGCAATTTGGGGAATGGCTGACGTAGTGATGTTAACAGAACCAAAATATGATCCTGCAAAATATAAAATGATTCAACCTAAAGCAGATGCTGACTGGTATAAGAAATCTTATGTTGCATCTAAAGATGCGCTTAAGCAAATCCAAATAGGTTGGGCTACTTCTTTAGAGAGTCAATCACCAGCGATTGTAGAATTCTTCAAGAATTTTCAATTAACAGCTGATGATGTTTCTGCAATGGCTTATGCAGTTTCAGTTGAGAAGAAAGATCCAGCTGCTGTTGCTAGAGCTTGGATGGAAGCAAATAAATCAACTGTAGACGGTTGGTTAGGATTATAATCTAAATTAAATTTTATACTCGGCAATTTAAGATTGCCGAGTATATTTTCCTATAATAAAAAACGAATATGGATTCATCGAGTTCAGCAATAAAAATTGAAAATGTTTGGAAAGTATTTGGTAATACTTCACCCGAAGCATTAGATGCAATTCAAAATAAAGGAATTTCAAAAACAGAAGCTTTAGAAGAATATAACTCAGTGATTGGTGTATCGGATGTTTCATTTGACGTTAATCAAGGAGAAATATTTTGTGTGATGGGTTTATCTGGTAGTGGAAAATCTACATTAGTTAGACATATAAACAGACTTTTAGAACCTACATCAGGAAAGATTTTGATAAACGGTCAAGATGTAATGCAGCTTGATCGTGATCATTTACAAGAATTAAGAAATAAAAAAATAGGCATGGTTTTTCAAAACTTTGCTCTAATGCCTCATAGATCTGTTGTAGATAATATAGCAATGCCTCTTGAAATTAGAGGTGTAAGTAAAAATGATCGTTTAGATGCAGCTAATAAAATTTTAGAAATAGTTGAACTACAAGGTTGGGGGAATAAATTTGCTCATGAATTATCAGGAGGTATGCAGCAAAGAGTAGGGCTTGCAAGAGCATTAGCTGCAGATCCAGAGTTTCTTTTAATGGATGAGCCATTTAGTGCATTAGACCCATTAATTAGAAGACAGCTACAATCAGAATTTATCAAACTTTCAAAACAGATGAAAAAGACAACAGTTTTTATAACTCATGATTTAGATGAGGCGGTAAGAGTAGGGCATAGAATTGCTATTATGAGAGACGGAAAGGTAATTCAAATTGGTACCCCTGAAGAAATTGTAGTTAATCCAGCTGATGAATATGTTGCAGATTTTGTTAAAGGAATTTCAAGACTTAAAGTTGTACAGGCAAAAACAATAATGCAAACAGTTGAAAGTTATGAAAATTTAAATGGTAAACTGGAAGAAAATTTACAAAGTGTAGATGAGCATGAATTATTAAGTAAATTAATTGAAGTCTCAAAATCGAAAGATAAGCCATTAGTTGTTAAAAATAATGAGCAAAAAAATATTGGAGTTATTACACAATCAGATCTTTTAAAAGCAGTGATAGAGGGTGGTGATGGAGAATAAGCAAATAAATAATCCTACTAGATCAGAACTTATTACTGACTTTGTTAAATCAAATCCAGAATATTACATTAAAGAGTTCCAAAAAATTGGAAGCAAACCAACTTTTTCTTTTTCATTTAACTTATATGCAGGAATTCTAGGTCCAATTTGGTTTGGAATGAGAAATATATGGAATTGGGCATTAGCTTTTTTAATCATTGAAACATTCTCGGTTGTTCAAATTATTAGAGGTTTATTTGGAAATATTACTAAAGATGCTGTTGAAAAAATTAAACAGGTTGAATCTACAATTGCATTTAGAAACAAACAGTTAGAAGCAGCTATTACTAACAATCCAGATAAAGTCGATGTTTATAAACGTAACATTAAATCCTTAGAAGATGCAATGCAGGGATATATTGATGAAGTCGCAAGAATTGAAGCATCTGCAATTTGGATTACAATTTTTGGTATTGCTTTATTAATTTCAATTAAAATAGTTCAAGGGATTTTAGCTAATTCTATTTTAGAAAAAAGATATTCAGAGTGGTTATCAGATAAAACAATAAGACCAGGAATGCAAACCAAGAACTTCATCTCAAGTACAATTTTTGCAGCAGTGATTATGTTTTTCTCAGTTGTGCATTATAGTTTTCCTGGTGTTATCACTATAATGGATGATTTTCCAACTCATCCAGACATAAGACTTACTTCAATTAAATGGGTGGAAACTATTTTTGATTATGCTGTTTTAAAAGGAGATGCTTTATTTACAGCAATCACTATTGGAATTAGATCAGTATTAGATTTCTTAGAATTACTATTTGTAAAAACTCCGTGGATAGTGATCATTACAACTATAGTAACTTTAACAGGTTTAGCTGCAGGCCCAAGAGCTGCAATTTATTCAGCAGGATTTTTATGTTACATGGGATTTTTAGGCTTTTGGGTAAAAGCAATGACTACCTTGGCTCTTCTTGGAACAGCTGCTGTACTAAGTATTGTAATTGGAATTCCGCTTGGAATTTTCTGTGCAAGACGTCAAAGGTTTTATTCAATGATTAGACCAATAATGGATTTTATGCAAACTATGCCAGCTTTTGTATTTATGATTCCAGTTATCGCATTCTTTGGAACAGGAAAAGTTGCTGCAGTAATTATTACAATGATTTTTGGAGGAACCCCTGTAGTTAGATTAACTGTTTTAGGATTGAGAGGTGTGCCAGAAACAATTAGAGAAGCTGCGATAGCTTATGGTGCATCTAAATGGTATCTATTAAGAAAAGTAGATTTACCACTAGCAACACCTTCTATATTGGCAGGTGTAAACCAAACAGTAATGTTAAGTTTAGCAATGGTAGTAGTTGCCTCTCTTATTGGTGCAAAAGGGTTAGGTCAGGACGTTCTTGAAGCATTACAATACGCCAATGTTGGACAAGGTATTCTTGCTGGGGTTGCGATATTGTTTGTAGCCTTAATCTTAGACAGGGTAGTTCAAGGCAAAAAAAGAGTTTAAGTTTTAAATTTAAGTTGCTTTTTTTTAATTTACCCTTAAATACCGTCCATCCTATTTTAGGATTAAATTAATACTCATTACATGAAAAAAAAACAAAAGTTAAAAGACGAATATAATATCAGAGTTAAAAAAAGAATATTAAAAGAAATAAAAGATTCTGATAAAAAATTTAAAACCACATTTAAAGAAATAAAGAAATATTTTAAAATTTTTAATAAATCTTTATTTAAAAATAAGCTTAATCCCTTTAACGATATTAAAATTAAAAGAATAATAAGAGGATCAGGACAATGCGTTGAGTACCAATCATATAGAAAAGGTACAACTTTTTTTGTCCTTGAAATGATGCCAAAATATAAAAATAAATCAGAATTTTTGAACACACTTGCTCATGAAATGGTTCATTTATGGCAACAAACAATCATGAAAGATACTGGTAACCACAACAAGCTTTTCTTTAGCTATAAAGCAAAATTTAAAAGATTAAATTTACAACTCAGCTATTAAAGAATAATAAATCCTAATGGAATTTTTAATATTAGGTTTTATCACTGGACTTAGTTTAATTTTAGCAATTGGTGCTCAAAATATTTTTGTGATTGAGCAAGGTTTAAAAAATCAACATGTATTTCTTGTCTGCATAGTTTGCACAATATCAGATTGTTTACTAATTTTTATAGGAATATTTTTATTTCATTATTTTAGTCAGTATTTTAACTCATTAATTGAACTAATATTTAATATTTTATTATTATTATTTTTAATTCATTTTATTTATTCAAAAATTAAATCAAGAAACGAAAACATAAATTTAAATGAACAAACTAATAGTATTTCTGCTTTAAAAATATTTTTGAAAACTCTTGGTTTTACTTATTTAAATCCTCATGTTTATTCAGACACAGTCTTCTTTTTAGGAAATTTTTCAAAAAATTTTATTTTATCTCAAAAAATTATGTTTGGTATTGGAGCTTCCATAGCATCTTTATTATTCTTTTTTTCAATTGGATATGCTTCAAATTATTTTTCCAAGCATTTAAATGATCAGAAAATGTGGAAAATAATAAATTGGATAATTATTACAATTATGACAGCGATAAGTTTATATGTTCTTAAAGAAGTTATAAATTCAATTTAATTAGACAAAAACTTATCAATTATTTGATTAATTTTATCTGGCTCTTCTAAATGAGCATTATGACTACATCCGTTAATAATTTTAAGTTCGCTGTTAGGTATGTTTGTATTCAATGTTTCTACTTGCTCAAGATTATATGCAGTATCTTTATCTCCCCAAACAATTAATGTTTGATTTTTAATATTTTTAAGATTTTCAAATCCATTCCATTGTTTCATTGCATGAAGCGCATTTGATGCTGTTTCCTCTGAAATATTTGTTACAGCGTTTTCACAAAAGAAATAATTTTTATCTTTATTACCTTTAACAAACCACTTTGGAGGAATTCTAGATTTTAATTCATCGATGCCTTCCTCTTTTAATCTTCTGATAGACTCGTCCATAGTTTCAAATCTACCTGGTATTTCCCCAATCGAGCTTGTTGCAAAACAAATCAGTTTTTCAATTTTATCACCTGCTATTTTTGCTATTTCTTGAACAATCATTCCACCCATGGAATGTCCAATTAAATGAAACTTATTTATTTTCTTTTCTTCTATTACTTCTAGAACGAATTTAGCCATATCATTAATTGAATTTAATGAAGGAGCTTTATGACTTTCACCAAAACCAGGTAAGGCTGGAGAAACTATTCTATATTTTGATTTGAAATAATCTTTTTGCAAAGACCACATTTCAGAAGAACCAAGAAAACCATGTACAAAAATAAATGCATGACCTTCTCCAAGATCATCCACAAAGATATCATTCATTTATTTTTTATTCTTTATTTAGACAGCACAAGACATATCTTGTCCACAACATAGTGGTGATTTTATTTTACCATGATCGTCTGGACATTTAGATATTTGCACTTCACTTCCATCATCTAATTTAAGCATGTCGTCCACTAAAGGCTTATCACATTTTCCACATGTTGCATTGACTGACATTCCGCATTTAGAACACTCGTAAGTTGCCATGATTAATTCTCCTCTTATATAATATTAACAAAAATGTTAATAAATTAAAATGTTAAAAAAATTAGTAACTGTTACCAGAAGTGGTTCAATTGAGAGTGAACATTATGGTGTTGGTGCTATAGTTAATTCTGATGGAAAAATTTTAAAAGAGTGGGGTGATAGCTCACAATTAATTTATCCAAGATCTTCTTTAAAGCCAATCCAGTCATTAAATTTATTTAAAGATGGACATATTGAAAAAGAAAATCTTTCAGAAAAGCAGATTGCTTTTTCTACATCTTCACATTTTGCAGAGGACATACATCAAGAATTAATCGAAGATTGGTTAAAAAAATTAGATATTAATGAAAGCAAACTTGCTTGTGGGGAAGATTGGCCATGGATGTTGGATAATAAATTCAAAGCTTTTGGTAAATATAAAAAAAAAAGAAAAATTTTTCATAACTGTTCAGGTAAACACTGTGCACATCTAGCTGTAGCGATTGAAAGGGGTTTAGATATTGAAAAGTATAATTCTAAAGATCACTTAATTCAAAAAGAATTATTTAATTTAATAGAAAATTTAAGTGAAAATAAATTAGATCAAATAGGCGTTGATGGATGCACACTTCCTAATCCACTGATGCCTTTGAATAATTTTGGATACCTAATGGCTAGTTTTTCTGATTTTAAAAAACTCGGTAATCTAGGTCAAGTTGCCAACAAAATTTATAATTCTTGTGTAAATCAACCTGATTACGCTGGCGGAAAAGAAAGTGAGAATTCAAAACTAACAAAACTTTTGGATAAAAAAGTTTTCTTTAAAAATGGAGCAGAGGGAGTTTTTGTAGCCATTATTCCTGATCAAAAAATGTCAGTTGTAGTAAAAATTTTAGATGGAAATCCAAGAGCCTCATCTACAGCGATAGCTGGAATGATTTCAGAATTAAATATAATTGATAAAACCAAATTAGAATTATTTTTAAATAAATCTATAGCTAATTCAATTGGTGAAACTATAGGAGATATAAATTGGGTTGGATAAAATTAATTTGAATAACCGTATTTTTTTAATCTAACATCCCCAGTTCTTGCGTGAGCTTCCATACCTTCATATCTTGAAAGTCTTGCAGCTGCAGCGCCAACTAATTCAGTAGATTCTTTAGTCATTCTTTGGAAACTTAGTGTTTTAATAAATTTCCCTACAAATAAGCCACCCGTATATCTTCCAGCTCCTTTTGTAGGTAAAATATGATTTGTTCCTGAGCATTTATCTCCATAAGCTACAGTTGTTTCTTCGCCAACAAATAAAGAACCATAATTTTTTAATCTATTATGGAACCAATCTAAATTCTTTGTTTGGACTTCTAAGTGCTCTGGTGCATACTCATCACTAATAGTAGCCATCTCTTCATCAGTATCACATAACACTACTTCACCATAATCTCTCCAAGCTGCCTCAGCATTTGTTCTTGGTAGCTCTGGTAATTCAGCAATTAATTCTGGAACTCTTTTCATTACTTTTTCTGCCAGCTCTTTACTTGTTGTATACAGCCAAGCAGGTGAATTATACCCATGTTCAGCTTGACCAACTAAATCTACGGCTACTATTTCTGGATCAGCAGTCTCATCAGCGATTATTGCAATTTCAGTTGGACCAGCAAATAAATCTATTCCAACTTTACCAAATAAAATTCTTTTAGCTTCAGCTACAAATTGATTACCTGGACCTACCAAAATGTCAGCAGGCGCATTTCCAAATAAACCATTAGTCATTGCTGCTATTGCTTGTACTCCTCCTAAGTTCATTATTACATCAGCACCACAAAGGTCAGCTGTGTAAACAATAGTAGGATGAACCCCAACACCTGGTTTTGGAGAGCTACATACAATAATATTTTTAACACCAGCAACTTTTGCAGTTGTTACACTCATCACAGCAGAAGCAATATGAGCGTATCTACCTGCAGGAACATAACATCCAGCAGTATTTACTGGAATTAATTTTTGACCAGCGTATAAACCTTCAGAAAGTTCAACTTCAAAATCTTGTCCATAATTTTTCAATTGAGCTTCAGCAAATTTTCTAACTCTCTCGTGAGAAAACTGAACATCGTCTTTAGTTTTTTGATCTAAACTTTTCTTTATCTCTTCAATTTTTTCTTTGGAAACAATTACATCACCCTCAAATTTATCAAATTTTTTTGAAAGCTCTTTACAACCTTCCTCTTTAGTTTTTTCAATATCTTTTAAAATATTTTCAACTATTTCTCTTGTTTTGGTATCATCTGTTGAAGATGTTTTTGGTGATTTTTTTAAATATTGTATTGCCATTATCGCTTCCTTTTTTTTGAGCCTCTTTAATAAAGTATAAAAGAGATGAATTCAATAAGTTTACTTAATTTAGAACTAATCTAATGCAACAACTGCAGCTGCAATAGAAGCTAATCGCGCTTGAGCTTCGTCAGATCTACTCGTGATCACAACTGGCACTTTTCCACCAACAACAACTCCTGCGGCACATGCTCCGCTAAAATAGATAAGCATTTTTACCAAAGCATTTCCAGTTTCTACACTTGGTACTAACAACACATCCGCCTCACCAGCAACCAAATTTTTAATTCCTTTAATTGCAGCGGATTTTTTTGAAATACTATTGTCAAATGCTAATGGACCAAAAACATCTGCATTCAAATTTTCTTCTTTGGCTAATTTTGTTATTTCTGCAGCTTCAATTGAGCTTGGAACACTCTCTAAAACTTCTTCTGTTGCAGATAATACAGATACTTTGGGTCTTTCAATTCCTATTCTGTGTGAAAAATTTATTACATTTTTCAATATATGCATTTTAGTTTTTACATTTGGTAAAACATTTAATGCTCCATCAGTGATTATTAGAGGTTTATCATCTTTGCCAATACTCATATGCCAAATATGACTTAGTCTTGTTTTGCCCAACAAATTATATTCACGTTTTAAAACCTCTTTCATAAGAACATCTGTATGAATGTGTCCTTTAACAATTATTTTAACCTTTTCTTCACTTGCAAGTTTAGCAGCAATTTTAGCGGTATCGTTCTCTACAGGTTCATGAATAAGTTTGTATTTAGAAATATCCCATTTAATATCTTCCGCACATTTTTGTATTTCAACTTCATGACCAATAAAAATAGGTTCAATTAGATTTTCATTTACCGCATCTTGAATGGATAACATTGGTAAAGGTTTTCCTGCATTTACAACAGCAACTTTAACACCTTTTTTTTTATGAGCTAAATCCAGAAGGTTATTTGGGCATATAATTTCTTTACTTGATAGCATACAATTTAATCGTTAAGAATTTTTACTTCTTGGTCATTTATACTTAAAAAGACTTCTTCTCCAACTTTAAATATGTCATTTGTTTCTCCAGAAATTACAAACAGTTTCCCAGCATTTGAATTTAATATGTATTGATAGCTACTTCCCACAAATGAAGCATTATTTACAGTTGCATGAATAGAATTTTCTTTTTTATCCTTATTAATTGAAATCTTTTCAGGTCTAAGTGCTATAGAAACAGTTTTTTCAAAATCTTTATCATTTTGAACTTTAATATTCATTTCAGCTATTTTTAAATCATAAGAGTTAGATTGTTTATTTAAGATTTCAGCTTTTACTACATTTGCATCACCAATAAAGTTTGCAACAAATTTATTTTTTGGAAAATTATAAAGATCTTTTGGACTACCTTCTTGGGCGATGACTGCATTATTCATCACAATAACTTTATCAGAAATAGCTAAAGCCTCTTCTTGGTCATGGGTTACATAAATAGTTGTAACTCCTAATTTTTGTTGAATTTCTCTTATATCTTCTCTTACTTGTCTTCTTAATTTTGCATCTAAGTTAGAAAGAGGTTCATCGAAAAGCAGTACTTTTGGTTCCAACACAATCGCTCTTGCAACCGCAACCCTTTGCTGCTGTCCGCCAGATAGTTCTGATGGCATTCTATTTTCATATCCCTCTAAATTTACTAATTTTAGAGTTTCTAATGATTTTTGAATATATTCTTCCTTATCCACATTGATCATTTTCAAACCATATGAAACATTTTCAAGAACACTCATATGTGGGAACAACGCATAAGATTGAAATACCATTGAAACATCCCTGTCAGTTGCAGGCAATAATGTTACATCTTCATCATCGACTAATATTTTTCCACTGGTAGCTCTTTCTAGACCTGCAATAATTCTTAGTGAAGTAGTTTTTCCACAACCAGATGGACCAAGCAAAGTCGTTAAAGTTCCTGCTTCAAACTTACAACTAACATTATCTACGGCTGTGGTTTCGTTAAATTTTTTTGTTATATTTTCAAACTTTACTTCTGCTTTTTTCATTATCCTAAATTTCCTTGTAAAATTCCAGCTGCTTGATCTCTTCTTCCTAATTTACGTTTTCCTATTATTAATTGCATTAAAGTAATTGTAATTAGCATTACCACAATTAATGCAGATGAATACACTATTGCAAGGCCATAGTCATTATTTTCTAATCTACCAAGGATGTATGAAACAGCTAAGTCATAATTTGCACTTACCAAGAAGATAACAGCACTAATTGCAGTCATAGCTCTTACAAAACTAAAAACTAAAGATGCTGTAATTGCAGGCTTAAGCAAAGGAAGTATTATATTTCTAAATGTTTGGGCGCTAGAAGCGTTTAAAGTTGATGAAGCTTCATCTAAGTGTGGATCAAGCTGGTTCATAGCAGCTATTCCTGCTCTAACTCCAACTGGCATATTTCTAAACACAAATGCAATTACTAAAATTATTCCAGTTCCAGTCAATTCAAGAGGAGGAACATTAAATGCAAAAACATAACTTACACCAATTACACTACCTGGTATTGCAAAACTTAACATTGTTCCAAATTCAAAAGCATTTTTTCCTTTAAATTTATGTCTTGTTAACAGGTAGGCAGTTAAAATTCCAATTGCAGCAGTTGGTAAAGAGGAAATTAAAGCTATAGTAAATGTAGTGTTAAAGGAGTTCCAAGCAGTTCCTGTCCATAAGAAACCTCTTTCTTTTACCCAATCTACACTAAAAGCTTCAATATAATGTCTTAATGTAAAGCTATGATCAACACCCCACATTTCTACAAATCCTCCGAACATAATCATTACATAAATTATAAATGTCAATAAAGCCCATGGAAGTACGGTTGAATAAATTACCCATTTTGTTTTATTTGGAAGTTCAGGATGAACACCACTATCTCCTTTACCTGAAATTGAAATATAGGATTTTTTTCCCAACCATTGGTTTTGCAAATAAAATACTACTAGAACAACAGATAATAAAATCATAGCTAATATTGCTGCTTTAGTTTCATCGTACTGTGCACCAACAATTGCAAAAAATATTTCAGTAGACAATACATCGTATTCTGCTCCAAGCACCAATGGATTACCAAAGTCTGCTAAACTTTCTATGAAACCAAGTAGAAACGCATTTGCTATTCCTGGTCTCATTAATGGTAAAGTAACTGTTTTAAAAACTTGCCATTTAGAAGCCCTCAAGGTTTGAGATGCTTCTTCCATAGATGGGCTGACACTTTCAACAACACCAATTAAAACTAAAAATGCAATAGGGGTAAAAGCAAGTGTTTGGGCAAACCATATTCCAGGTAAACCGTAAATCCATCTAGAGGGCTCAATATCAAATCCCCATTCAAGAAACGAACTAACAACACCAGTTCTTCCAAATAAAATTATTATCGCTAATCCAATTACAAATGGTGGGGTAATTATTGGTAATACCGATAATATTCTAATTGTTCTTTTAAATTTAAAGCTTGTTCTTGCTATTAAAAGAGCAAACCCTAAACCTAAAATAGTAGATGAAAAGGCAGTAAGCGTACCCATAGTAATGGTATTCCAAAAAACACCACAAGCATAATCGCTATAAAGACAATCAAGTCCCCAAATTCCTTTATTAAAAATTTTGTCTGAAAAATTACTTATTTCATAACCACCCTCGGTTCCTTTAAATGCAACAGTAAACATTCTAAATATAGGAAAAAATACAAAAGTTGAAACTAAAATTATAATACTACCTATACTTCCAACTATAAAATTATCTCCATTGAGCCAACCGCGTGCTGAAAGACCATGAGTGATATAAAATACAAATGTACAACAAGTTAAAACTGCACCTGAGCCAACACCATACTGATTTTCCACATCACCAAAAATTGATTGTAAGATTTCAAAATTCCATCCTCGGATACCAATAGAAAATCCTTGGAGAAAAAAATAAATAAATCCAATTATTCCTGAGTATAAGAAAATTTTGGAATACAGAGGATTGTTCTGATTTAATTTTAATGTTGCTAAAGGAAAAATTAAAGGAAGTAATATTGGTAAAAGCCAATATTTTTTATTTATAAATACTTGAGGTAATACAGAACCGTAATCTTCTAAAGAATATTCTAATATCCAGTTTATTGAGAAAAACCCGTCACCTGTTACATACCATGGAAAGATTAGGAAGCCCAATCCTCCTATGAGCATCCAACAGATAACGAGTCCTCTCATTAATTCCTAAAATTATCTAGGAATTACAGATACATCGTTATCCCACTTAGATAACAGGCTCGCTCTAGTAGCTTTATCTCCATAAACTTTAAAATTGTAATCAATCAAGTTAATTGTAGATAAATCTGGAGCGTCAGGATCAGCTTTTGCTTTAGTATTTGATGGTACTTGCAAAGATTTTCCTGAAGTGAAAACCATAGTTTGTATTTCAGGACTTAATGCCCAGTCATAAAACTTTTTAGCTTCCTTCATATTTCTTGCACCAGCAATAATACTCATTGATCCAACCTCATAACCAGTTCCCTCAGCAGGAGATACCGTTACAACAGGTAAACCTTTTTTAGTTTGTTTAACACCATCGTGTTGGAAACAAATACCAATTAAGTTTTCACCTCTTCCAGTCGCTTTAATTGGAGCAGAACCAGATTTTGTATATGTATTGATATTTGCATGAAGTTTTTTCATGTAATCCCAACCTTTGTCTTCTCCAAAAATTTGAAGAATTGTAGCTAAAGTTGTGTAAGCAGTTCCAGATGAATTAGGATTTGCTACTTGGATTTCACCTTTATAAATAGGTTTTGTTAAGTCCATCCATGATTTTGGAGCTGGAAGACCTTTTTTAGCCAAAAGATCTTTATTATATCCAAAACCTAGTGCACCAACATAAATCCCTACAGATTTATAGTCAGCATTTTTTGCTTGGTTTTGTGCTGCTGGTAATAAATCATCAAAATGTTTTGATTTATATTTTTCAGTTAAATTTTCCTGAGCAGCTGTTAAGTGTGGATCACCTGTTCCACCAAACCAAACATCACCTTTTGGATTAGACGCTTCTGCTTTAATTTTAGCAAAAGTTTCACCACTACTTGCTCTTGTCATTGCAACTTTTGTGC
This sequence comes from Candidatus Pelagibacter sp. FZCC0015, assembly GCF_007833635.1. Taxonomy (NCBI): domain Bacteria; kingdom Pseudomonadati; phylum Pseudomonadota; class Alphaproteobacteria; order Candidatus Pelagibacterales; family Candidatus Pelagibacteraceae; genus Candidatus Pelagibacter; species Candidatus Pelagibacter sp. FZCC0015. The sequence continues at coordinate 45,519 of NZ_CP031125.1, read as the reverse complement.
CTGTTTCTTTTTCATAAGCTTGTTCAAGCATTTCACAAACATCAATTTCTACACTGCAATATAAAGTTAATTTTGCTGCAGAAGCTTTGTTTGTAAGACCAAACAATGTTATTGAAAAAAGAAGGACAATAGATGCTATCTTGATTAGATTTTTCATTATTTCCTCTCTCTAAAGTTATATTGTACTAAAAGTTAATATGTTTTATTAAAAATTGTTACTGTTTTATTGTCAAATTCACTTCTAGGTTTAAAATTTATTTTACTTATCAAACTCCTAAAAATTGTATAAATTTTGTTCTAGAGGGGGAAGTCATTGGAGATTGTAACTAAGATAGCGCCAATCATATTGGCTCTGATCATGTTAGGCTTAGGCCTAGGATTAAAACTAGAAGATTTTGGAAGAGTATTCAAAACACCAAAAGATTTTATTGTTGGTTTTATTTCTCAATTAATAATTCTTCCAATTGTAGCATATATATTAATTTTAATTTTAAAAACACCGCCTGAAATAGCAATAGGGGTTATGATCATAGCTGCAGCACCAGGGGGTGTAACCTCTAATGTAATGACAAAATTTGCTGATGGTGATGTTGCATTATCAATTTCTTTAACTGCCGTAATTAGTTTATTAAGCATAATTACAGTTCCTTTAATAATTTTTACATCTGCAGATATGTTAGGGATAACAGAAGTTTCTCGAAATATTTCAATGACAGGAATAGCTTTAAAAATGTTTTTTGTTGTAACGGTACCTGTAATATTAGGAATGATCATCAGAAAATTTGCTGAAAATTTCATATCTTCTAAAGTTGAAATATTTAATAAACTCAACATAGTTTTGTTTGCCGTTTTTTTTGTTGCAGCGTTTTATGAAGAAAGAGAAAATTTTATTAGCTTTATAAAACAAGCAGGTTTAATTGCTTTAATCTTAAATATTTCAATGATGGTTATTGCATATTACATTGCAAAAGCTTTTACTTCGGGTGTTAAACAAATGAGGTGCATTGCTTTAGAATGTGGATTACAAAATGGAACTTTAGCATTGTTTGTTTCTACACAAATATTTGGTACGGATATATTGTACGCTATTCCTACAGGTGCTTATGCACTAATCATGTATATAACTGGATTTATTTTTATTTATATTTTAAGAAAAGCTAATTAGAGTTTATTATTCTTATTTGGTTAAAAACTCTAAAAACAAAGTTACTTAAGTCAATCACATTTTTATTGACTATTTCATTAGTTTTAAGAAAAGCATTATCTTTAGCATGAAATGAAATTAATTTTTTTTCATTTATGTAAAGAAACTTTTTATCTATTAAAAATTTTAATTTTCTTACAACGGTAGGTCTTGGAATGCCTGTTATTTCAGAAATAGACATAGCATTCACGCCTCTTGTATCTGAGCCCATAACCTCTTTGCTATATGAACTTAATTTTTGATTTGGAGAAAAATCTTTATTTTTCACTGCATTGATTACCACAACTAAACCAATGCCTAAAGTTTCTAAATCTTTAACCTCAGATCTCCATCGATTAAGATAGGTAAACCAAAATTTATTAAATTGATACCAGCAAAAAGAAAAATTTTCTTTCATTGAGTTGATAATCTCTTTTATAGAGTAAACCTCTTGAACTAATTTTTCTTTTTTTAATATTCTATTGAATTGATGTAGTATAGTTGCTATTTCTGTTAGAGTATCAGTTGCTTTTGCTGCATATAGTGTGTCTCTAACAATAAATAATTTTTTTCCAGTTCTTTTTATAATACCTTGATTTTCTAACTCTAAAACTTTTCGTCTAACACTTTCTTTTGGTAATTTTAGATCTTTGGAAATATCTGAAATATTAATTTTATCAATTTCGATTGCTTTATCTTTGTAAAACGTCTCATAGTCTACTTTAATTGCATTTTGTCTAAAAAAAATAAGATCCTGATTAATCAAATATATAATTATTACAAACTTATCTATGTCTTTGAAGTGATTGTATGCTCTAACAAACCAATTGCTGGCTAAGGTATAATAAGCGGGCGCCAATGCGGCAAAATTATCCGTGATTGTTTTATGGATTAAATTCTCATTAATCTTACTTGTTATACTGGGTAAAGACTTCATATTTAAGAAAACCCAATATGGACAAAATATTTTATAGTGTCAACCCATTTTGGACAATACATCTATTCATTAATGTTATTTTCTATGATTAATTTCATTAATGAGTACTGAAAGCTTAAATAGAACATCCGAGATTGTAGAGACCCCCTCTCAATATGTTGAAGCTCCAAAAAGGGTTAACGTGGATGTTCTAAAGCAAAGACTTCTAGAAGAAAAGAAGAAGGAAAAAGTCAAACGAACAATAATTTTATCATCTGTTATCGTTTCTTTGGGTGCTCTAACGATGTTAACTTATTAAGGTTTCCAAATCTTTCTTTATTATATCCGGTATAGAAATTTCTTTTTTTGAGTTATTTTTATACCGGGCATATTTATTTTGTCCTGGATACATTATTTCCTTAACACCTTTTATCTTAGGAAGTTTTTTTATTGTTTTAATATTATCTTTCATTCGTTGGTTATAATTTTTTTGAAATAAATTTGCTTTAAAAGTTATAAATAAATGTCCAATATTTTGTGGACCTGAAAAATCATCAAATGGATCTTTAACTCTTCCCGCATGATTTCCTCCAGTTAAAACTCCACTTAATATATCTACCATCCAAGCAAGCCCTGAACCTCTAAAACCTGCAATTGGTAATTGAACTCCTGCTAATGCTTTTTTCGCATCTGTAGTTGGTTTACCAAATTTATCTAAAGCAACTCCTGCAGGAATCGATTGATCGTTTCTTGCTGCAACTCTTATTTTTCCCCTATTAATCATTGAGATTGAAGTATCTAAAATAAAAGGAACTTTAGAACCAGTAGGGGATCCAAAACAAATTGGATTTGTCCCAAATAAAGTTTTTAATGCACCATGTGGAGCAACCGCAGGTGGAGCATTTGTATATATCATTGTAATTAAATTTTTTTTTACTGCTTGTTCTGCGTAATAACCTGATAAACCATAGTGACCACTATTTTTAACTGCTACCATTCCTATTCCTGTTTTTTGTGCATGTTTAATTGCAGTTTTAATTCCTAAATCAGCAGCAACAAAACCAATACTATTATTTGCATCAATGTGAGAAATAGAAGAAGAAATTTTTTTAATTTTAATTTTTGGTTTTGGATTTATTACTTTTTTAGAAATTCGATCACAGTACATCTTAAGTCTAGATAAACCATGACCATATGCACCAACTAATTCTGCATTAATTAATGCATCAGTAGAAATTAAAGCATGATCTTTACTTAGACCAAATTTTTGGAATATTTTAATGACTTGTTTTTTTAATATTGGGGTCTTCATTTCATCCCCTTAACATTTATCCTTTTCCACGCCAAGGAATAGTTTTATCTATTATTTTTCTTAATGTGATATCAAATAAAAGACCTAGCAAACCCATAATAAATATTGTTATCCAAATAACCTCATACTGGAAGTATTTTTTAGCAACGTTTTCTACGAAACCAATACCAGTAGTACCTGCTAAAAATTCAGCTGCAACTAAAGTTCCCCAACACATTCCAACAGCCACCCTAATTCCTGTAAGAATTTCAGGAAGTGAATTTGGGAAAATTACATGTCTTAAAATTTGTTTTTTAGTAGCTCCTAATGAGTGGGCTGCGTGGATTTTTGAAAGTTGTGTTCCTGATGCACCAGCTCTAGCAGATATAATCATAATCGATAAAGAGACCATAAATAACAAAAATACTTTTCCTGAGTTATCAATTCCAAGTACTGAAATAATCAAGGGTGCCCATGCAAGAGGAGGTACAGGTCTGTAAAGTTCAATTAATGGATCAAAGAAACCTTTAGCAAATCTATTTAGACCCATAAATAATCCTAAAGGTACACCAATGATGATACCAAAGATTAATCCTAAAAATACTCTTAAAAAAGAATCCCAAATGTGTCCGTATGGAACAGGTACTTTAAATAGTTTAAAATCACCGGTAACAACTTTTAAGACATTACTTTTAAAGTTTTCTTTTACAATTCCATCTTTAGTATGTACTGGATATTCACCAGGTAATATATCTGCAATCCAATCTGGCAAAATAAATCCTATCATTTTACTTACATCAACCATCTCAATCCATAAAAGAGGAATATTTTTGTAGCCAACACTTGGTTTTGACATCAAAATGAATTTATTAAAAGTATCAGATGGTTTTGGTAGCCATCTTCCTGAACCCTGTTCTGAACAGGTTGGTCCACTTGCAACAATTGTTCCAGCAGGGAATAAAAGGATATCAATTAATCTTAATCCGCCTTGCTCTTTATTTTGTAATTCATCAAATTCAACAATTGCTGCCTGCATTTCATTTAATGCATTAGGTGGATAGATGCTTGCAAACTCTATTCTTCTTGCAATTTTAACAATGTTCTTTGCATAATCAGATGCAATTTCCTGACTGTCATCTAAACTTTTTCTATAAGCTTTAATGTCATCTTTAAGTTGTTTAATTGCATTTTTAAATTGTGGATTATGATTTCTTAGTTTAAAAAATTTATCATCAATAAGTTTTAGTTCAGCCGCCGCTGCAGCAAATTTTAAACCTCTGTTAGTTTGTGGTGCAGTTGGTATTTCTATTGTATTTTCTATAGAACCACTTCCAGAATCTATTGTTGTAATTCCCCAACCACCTTGTTCATCAATAAGTTTTTGTCTTTCAGTTTTCTGAGCATCTGTTTCAAAAGGATAATCTTTCTTTTGGAAATTTGAACTTAGAAGTTTTATTTCTTCTGTCATTTCCTTAAGTTTAATTTTGGTATCCATTTCCATTAATTCTTCACTTGTTAAGAAAGGAATTAATTTAGAAGTTCTATCAATGTAGCTAACAAGGATTGTTTTTTGTTGATCATTTAGATCTGGAGATGCTTTTATTTCATTTGCAATTTTTACAAGATTTTTATTCTCAATTTTAATAATAGATGTGCTTTTGAATTCTCTTTCTTCAATAGGGAATTGGTACTTTAAACCTAACAACGACTCGTTAATTTTAGCTACCTGGCATAATTCATTTGCAGATTTTGGATAAAAACCTTTTGCAATATCCCATGAATAATAAAGCCATAACATTAGAATTGCGCTAGTTCCAACTATTACCCAGTGGGTTCCACCTTTTGCTCTCTCTGGATTACCAAATACAGCATCAACTTTTTCAGTTCTGATTAATCTTCTCCCATAAAGAATACAGCCAATAACAGAAACGATAATTAATATTGTTACAAATTGAGTTAACATTAATTATCTTTCCCCATTATTTCTTCTTCCATATTCCAAATCATGGATAAAATTTCTTCTCTTGTAGATGAAAATTCTTTATTTTTTTTAATTTCTCTTAAATCTTGTGTAAGACCCATTTCTGCAAATGGAAGATTGTACTCTTTATGTATACGCCCTGGTCTTGGTGCCATTACATACAATCTTTCTCCTAGTAACAATGCTTCTTCAACAGAGTGAGTAATTAAGATAATAGTTTTTCCTGTTTCTTTCCAAATCTTTAAAACTAAAGACTGCATCTTTTCTCTTGTTAATGCATCTAACGCCCCTAATGGTTCATCCATTAAAATCAAATCAGGATCATTGATTAAACATCTTGCAAGCGCAACCCTTTGCTGCATTCCTCCAGATAATTGATAGGTAGGTGTGTTACCAAAACCTTTAAGTCCAACTATATCTAACCACTCATCAACTTTCTTAGCTGTAACTTCAGGATCTTCTTTTTTCATTCTGAGTCCGAAATTTACATTTTCAGCTACCGTTAACCATTCAAACAAAGCACCTTGTTGAAAAACCATTCCTCTTTCTACACCAGGTCCATCAATTTCATTATTGTTAAGCGTTATTTTTCCTGAAGTAGGTCTTAAAAATCCTGCAGTAATATTTAATAAAGTTGTTTTTCCACAACCAGAAGGACCAAGAACTGTAAGCAACTCTCCTTTTTTTAAAGTAAAGCTTACATCCTTTAGAGCATGGACTGTTTCCCCTTTAGGAGTTTTAAAAATCATGTTCAGATTTTGAGAAATCAGATCACTCATAAGTGCCTTATATTAGAAATTTTATAAAAAAAATAGGCACCAATTATAAAATCAGTGCCTATTTAAAAAGTTTTAAACCCTTAAAATTATAAAGGTAAGAAACTTGTATCTACAGCTCCTCCTGGAGTTCCCATTCCTTTTAGGAAACCATCAAGATTACCACTTTCCATAGATTGTTTAGTTTCTTCTGGAGTTAAGAATTTGAAACCACTTAAAGTGTCTTTCATATCTGCAACTGTCATTTCAGAAGCTTTCGCCATTGCGTTCATGTCAGCTTTACCAGCTTTGTATCTAGCATTAGCTTCATGAGTAACTTCGATGAAAGTTCTTAACATACCTGGGTTTTCTTTCATGAATTTATCTGTAACAGAAGTGATATCTATACCTAAGATACCAGCTGCTCTAGCTTCATCTACAGTTAAAAGTCTTGATCCAACTGCAGTTGCTGCTTTGATAGAATTACCACCAAATAAACACGCCATTACAACATCACCGCTTACTAATGCAGCAGCACCTTCTTCTGGGTCCATTTGAATAATGTCCATTTTACTTCTGTCAGCACCAACAACTTTCATACTTTCATCAAAAACATATTCAGCCATTGTTCCTAGTGGAACAGCAACTTTTTTACCTTCTAATTCAGTAGCGTTTGCTTTTGTAATTCCAGAAGCGTTAGATGTCACACATGTAGTTCCTCCCATTCCGTATTCCATAGCAATATCAACTAATTTGATAGGTGCATTAGATTTTACAGCATTGATAAAAGGTACTAATCCTTGAGAGTAAGATATATCAATATCTCCTGCTAACATTGCATCAGTCATAGCTCCACCGTTAGTGAAGTTTGTCCATTTAACTGGAACACCAAGAGCTTTTGCAAAATTTTTCTTCTGCATGTCCTCTAAATTTGGGCTAGGCCATTCTAGAAAGTACGCAACTCTAACTTCGTTTGCAGCTGAATTTGCAACTGAGATCGATAGGTTAAGTGCGAATATAGATCCTAGAATAAAACTTAATATTTTTTTCATTTATTCCCCTATGTTTAATTAATTAAATTACCTCATTTAAATTCAATTTCAGAGTGATGTAAAACAAAAAAAAATAATTCAATTCAAGGTTGTATAGTTATAATACCAAATATGGTAGACAAAATATTTCTAGCAATGAAAATGATTTAGTCTAATAGTTAGAAAATTAATAACACTTTTTATAGAAAGAAATTTTTATGAGCACACAAAATAAAACAGCAATTCCAAATTCTTTAAATGAGCACTGGATGCCATTTACATCTAACAAAGATTTTAAAGAGAACCCAAGATTAATTGTTGAAGCTAAAGGTGTGTATTTAAAAAACCATCAAGGACAAACTCAAATTGATGCAAGCTCTGGATTGTTTTGCAATCCTTTAGGGCACGGTAGAGAAGAAATTATTGAAGCAATAACAAACCAATTAAAAACTCTGGATTATTGTCAACCTTTCCAACAAGGATTTGGTGGATCATTTGAATTAGCAACTAGAATTTCAAAACATACTCCAGGAAACTTGAATAGAATGTTTTATACTATTTGTGGTTCAACAGCTGTTGAAACTGCAATTAAAATTGCAATCGCTTATCACAGAGCAAGAGGCGACAGTCAAAGATTTAGATTTGTTGGTAGAGAGAGAGGTTACCACGGAATGAATATTGGTGCGACTTCTGTTGGAGGTATGGTTAATAATGTTAAAACTTTTGCAAGTGTTTTAATGCCAGGTGTTGTTCATATGAGACATACACATTTGCCAGAACATAAATTTGTAAGTGGTCAACCAGAAACAGGTGTTGAGTTAGCAGAAGATTTAGAAAGAATTTGTATGAACTTTGGAGCTGAAAATATTGCAGCTTGTATTGTTGAGCCTATTGCAGGATCAACAGGTACTTTGGTTCCACCAAAAGGATACTTACAAAGATTAAGAGAAATTTGTGATAAGCATGGAATACTTTTAATTTTTGATGAAGTAATTACAGGATGGGGAAGAACAGGTTCTCCATTTGCATCACAAGAGTATGGAGTAACTCCAGATATGATGACAATGGCAAAAGCTACTACAAACGGAATTAGTCCAATGGGTGTTGTTGCATGTAAAGAGGATATTTATGATGCTATTGCAGAAAATGCTCCTAAAGGAACTATAGAACTATTTCATGGTTATACTTATTCAGGAATTCCAATTTCTGTAGCTGCTGGATTAGCAGTACAAGATATTATTGAAAAGGATGATATTTTTAACAGAGCTAAAAATTTAGCACCTTATTTCCAAGAAGGTTTAATGTCCCTAAAAGATATTGATGTTGTTGATAACATCAGAGGTTATGGAATGATGGGTGGTATTGATATTGTTATGGATAAAAAACCGGGTGCAGCAGGATTTACTTGTTTTAAACATTGTTATGAAGCTGGAGTAAACTTCAAAGCTACAGGTGATTGTTTAATCATTGCTCCAATGTTTATTTGTGAAAAAAAACACATTGATGAGATAATTGAAAAACTTCGAACTGGAATAACAAATTACGCAAAAAGTAAAAAGAATTAATTTTCGTTTATGAAAATTGGAGTTCCTAAAGAAATAAAACCACAAGAAAATAGAATTGGTTTAACACCTGATAGTGTTAAAACTTTAGTTTCAGAAGGACATGAAGTTTTAGTTGAAAATAATGGTGGATTTGAAGCTGGTTTTGAGAACGATCAATATTTAAAAGCAGGAGCTAAAATTGCTGATACTGCAGCTGACATCTTTAATGATGCAGAAATAATTGTTAAAGTTAAAGAACCTCAAAAAGTTGAAGTTGATATGATTAGAGAAAATCAAATCGTATATACCTATCTACATTTAGCTGCTGCAAAAGAATTAACTGAAGGATTAATTAAATCTAAAAGTATTAATATTGCCTACGAAACAGTAACAGATGATAATGGAAGATTGCCTTTGCTTGCACCTATGAGTGCTGTTGCAGGAAGAATGTCAGTGCAAGCAGGCGCTCATTGTTTAGAGAAAAACCAAAGTGGTCGAGGTTTGTTGTTAGGTGGTGCACCAGGTGTAACAGGCGGAACAGTAGTTATATTGGGTGGAGGAGTTGTTGGAGAAAATGCTGCTGTGATTGCAACTGGCATGCAGGCAAAAGTTCATATTGTAGATAAATCTGAAGCTAGATTAAAACAACTTGTTGAAATGTTTGGAGATAAAATTATTCCAGAACAAAGTGATAAAACAGATTTAGATAAATTAGTTGCTGAGGCTGATTTATTAGTTGGTGGAGTATTAATTCCAGGTGCAGAAGCACCAAAATTGATTACAAAAGAAATGATTAAAACAATGAAAAGAGGTTCGGTTATCGTTGATGTTGCTATAGATCAAGGTGGATGTGTAGAAACAAGTAAACCTACAACACATGGAGATCCAACTTATATAGTTGATGATGTAGTTCATTATTGCGTAGCAAATATGCCGGGAGGTGTACCTAGAACATCAACATTGGCATTAAATAATGCAACATTACCTTTCTTAGTTAAGCTAGCTAACAAAGGTTATCAAAAAGCACTTGGAGAAGATAAAAACTTTTTAGCAGGGTTAAATGTTCATAAAGGTCAAGTAACCTACAAAGCAGTTGCTGATGTCTTTGGACATAATTTTGTTGAACCTGGAGAAGCTATCAAACATTAGAAATGAAAAAAAACTATCCTTCAAGCGCAAAGGTAGTTGTAATAGGGGGTGGCGTTGCAGGTACTTCTTGCGCTTATCATTTAGCTAAATTTGGCTGGAAAGATATAGTTTTATTAGAAAGAGACCAACTTACTTCTGGAACGACATGGCATGCTGCAGGATTAATAGGTCAATTAGGAGCAACTTCTACAATTACTAAATTAAGAAAATATTCCTTAGATCTTTACAAAGAACTAGAAAAGACAACAGGTTTATCAACTGGTCTAAAACAAAATGGAGCAATAACAGTTGCATCATCTAAAGAAAGGATGCAGGAGTTATTAAGACAAGCCACAACAGCACAACTATCTAACGTTGAAGTTGAGGTTTTAAACAAACAAAGAATAAAAGAATTATATTCAGTTGTAAAAACTGAGGATCTAGTCGGTGGTGTTTATATGCCAAAGGATGGTCAGGCAGACCCTGTTGGAGTTACCAATGTATTGGTTAAAGCTGCTAAAATGTTAGGTGTTAAAATATTTGAGAAGTCACCAGTAAAAAAAATTTTAGTAAAAAATAAAAGAATATGTGGCGTTGAAACTATCCAAGGAAAAATTGATTGTGAATATGTAGTTTTAGCTACAGGAATGTGGTCTCGACAAATTGGAGAAGATATTGGTGTCAGTGTTCCATTGTATCCTAATGAGCACTTCTATGTGATTACTGAACCAATGAAAGATCTTCCAAAAGATTTACCTGTTTTGAGGGATTATAATGCTTGTCTTTATTTAAAAGAAGATGCTGGAAAAATGTTGGTTGGTATTTTTGAGCCAAATGCAAAACCTGCTTTTAAAGATAGTGGAAGAGTTCCTGATAATTTTTCATTTGGAGAATTTCCTGATGACTTTGATCATTTTGAGCCTTACCTTGAAAAATCTTTTCATAGGTTACCAATGTTGGAAAACGCAGGTATAAGAAAATTTTTTTCAGGGCCCGAGTCGTTTACACCTGATACTCAATATTTACTTGGAGAAACACCAGAAGTTAAAAATCTTTATACATGTTGTGGATTCAACAGTATTGGAATAGCAAGCTCTGGAGGAGCAGGAAGAGTAACTGCGGAATGGATGATTAATGGTCATATAAACGAAGATTTATTTTCGCTAGATATAAAAAGATTTCAAAAGTTTCATTCATCTAAAAAATTTATCATGGATAGAGTTACTGAAACCTTAGGAGATCTTTATGGGATGCATTGGCCTTACAAACAACACGAAACTTCAAGAAATGAAAAATTATTACCTTATCACGAAGAATTAAAAAAAGCTGGTGCATGTTTTGGTGTAACAGGAGGGTTCGAAAGACCAATGTGGTATTCCTTAAATGGAAAACCAGAATATGAATATAGCTTTAACTATCAAAATTGGTATCCATCAGCAAAACATGAAACCATAAATGCAAGAAAAAATGTTGGACTATTTGATTTTTCAACTTTTTCTAAATTTGATTTAAAAGGTAAGAAAGTTCATAGCGATTTACAAAAAATTTGTACAGCTAACATTAAAAATGAAATTGGCAAATCTACCTATACACACATGCTAAACGAGGATGGTGGTATTGAAACAGATCTAACTGTTGTTTGTATTGATAAAAATTATTTTAGAATAGTAAGTTCAGCAGCAACTAGAGAAAGAGATAAATTTCATATTTTAAAATATTTATCTGAAGATGTTGAATTTATCGATGTTACAGAAGAGATTTGTTGTCTTGGTTTATTTGGTCCTAAAAGTAGAGAAATGATTCAAAAGATTAGTGATGATAATTATTCATCAGAAAATTTTCAATTTGGATCAGGAAAAAATGTATTGATTGAGAATATAAAAGTTTGGGCACAAAGAATATCTTATGTGGGTGAACTTGGCTTTGAATTATACGTAAATAAAAACGATGCTTTGGATTTATATAAAATTTTAACTAATGAAGGTAAAAACTTTAGCTTATCTCATTGCGGTATGCATGCAATGGATATAATGAGAATGGAAAGTGGTTTTTTACATTGGGGCCATGATATTTCACCAGAAGAAAACCAGTATCAAGCAGGATTAAAGTTTACGATAAGCTATAAAAAAAATGTTAATTTTATAGGTAAAGATGCTTTATTAAAGATCAAAGATAAGCCATTAGATAAAACAATGATGATGTTTACGCTAAAGGATAGCAAACCTGGAGCACCATTGTTGCTACATGAAGAGCCCATTTATTTAGATGACAAAATAATTGGAAGAACAACTTCAGGAAATTATTCATTTTGTTTTGATAAAAATTTATCATTTGGTTATGTTAATTCAGGAAACACAATAGATACGCTTAAAGATAAAAATTTGTTTATAGAAGTTGAGAAGATCAAATATCCAGTCGAAATTCTTTCAAAACCACTAAATACAAAAGATTTTAGAAAAATTTAGTTAATTTTTAATTTTATTGTGTTTTAGTTAATTAGTTGGTTAAATATGTTGTGAAAAAAAACGATCAAGACACATCATTATTTAATACTGATATTACCAGAAATAAAGATTTTGAAGTAGATAAGATTAAAACTACAAACGTAAATATTTTACTAAATAGAGTTCGATTAGATCAAAAAAGAACTTTAAAAAAAAGAATTGTTTTTTCAATTATTTTAGCTGGTTTAGTTAGCTCATTAGCTATTTATTTTAGAATTTAATTTAAAAAAGTTTATTGAAACAATAAAGATTTATATTATAAACCACTTATCGATTAAGGCGGGGTAGCTCAGTTGGTTAGAGCGCGGGACTCATAAGCCCGAGGTCAGTGGTTCGATCCCACTTCCCGCTACCAAAAACTATGAAAGATATTTATATAACTTGGGAAGATTATCATAAAAAGATAGAGCAATTAGCTAAAAAAATTCATGATGATAATTTAAAGTTTAATCAAATAATTTGTATTGCAAAAGGTGGATTAAGAGTTGGAGATATTTTTAGTAGACTTTTTAATGTCCCTTTAGCCATTCTATCTGTTGAGTCTTACCATGGTGATAGTGACGATATAAAAAATCAACAAGGACAGTTTACTTTTTCAAGAGATTTAGCAAAAACTACTCCAAATTTAGGATCACATGTTTTATTAGTTGATGATTTAGCTGATTCAGGAAAAACTTTAATAAAAAGTATTAAATGGTTAGAACATTTTTATGGTTTTTATTTTGATGAAAAAATCAAAACCGCAGTTCTATGGCACAAATCAACTTCAAAATTTAAACCTGATTATTCTGTAGATTACTTAAAAGATTCTCCTTGGATACATATGCCTTTTGAGAAATATGAAACTACAAATATAAAAGATTTTAAGTTTGAAAAATAAATTATTTAATTAAACTATCATTAAACTGATTAGATACTCTAACGAACGTTGTACATTTACTTAATTGTTTCAGTGAAGGCGCACCAACATAAGTACAGCTACTTCTTACACCACCAAGAATATTTAAAATGGTATCGTTAATTTTGCCTCTATATTTTACTCTTACTTTACGTCCTTCACTACTTCGATAATCTGATAGTCCACCATAGTGTTTTTTATTAGCAACTTCAGAACTAGATCCATAAAATTCTATATATTTTTCTCCATTAATTTTAATAATTTTACCATTTCCCTCATCATGTCCAGCTAACATACCTCCAAGCATTACAAAATCCGCACCACCTCCAAAACCTTTAGCAACATCACCAGGACATGTACATCCACCATCTGCAATCACATGTGCACCAAGTCCATGTGCCGCATCAGCACATTCAATTACTGCACTTAATTGAGGATAACCAACTCCAGTTTGAATTCTTGTTGTGCAAACACTTCCAGGTCCAATTCCAACTTTAACAATGTCTGCTCCACTAAGAACTAATTCTTGAGTCATATCTGCTGTTACTACATTACCAGCAATGATTGTTTTAGTGGGATATTTGTCTCTTACTGATTTAATAAAATTAGTAAAATGCTCTGTGTACCCATTAGCAACATCAATGCAAATAAATTTAAAAAAACTAAATTCTTTTAATACCTTGTCTAAATTTTGAAAATCTTCTTTTTTAATGCCAACACTTAGTGCAATATTAGGGTATATCTTTTTAATATTTTTATTTTGCTTAATTTTTTTAACGTCATGTTGTTTTGTTAACGATGTAATCATTCCATATTCATTTAATTTTTCAGCAACACTTAATTCGCCAACCCCATCCATATTTGCTGCCATAATTGGAATACCTGACCATTCGTTTTTACTATATTTGAATCTGTAAGTTCTTAATAAATTGACATCTTTACGGCTTTTGAGAGTACTTCTTTTTGGTCTAAATAACACATCCGAATAATCAAGTTTTAACTCTTCTTCAATTCTCATAAATACTAGGTTATATTCATAAAAAATAATTTCAAATCAATATATAACCTGTGGATAAGTTTCAATATAACTAAATTTTAAAATTACTTTTAAATTCTTAGTTATTACTAGTTTTTTTATGGGAATTCATAATCAATTTTAAACAATATAAATAACAAGTTGTTATTTTAAATAATTTTAAAAAATTTTAAAAATATAAATTTTATTAAAAGCAATAGAACTCTTAAATTTAATTTACTTTTGCCTTTTACTCTATAATTAAATTTAATTATTAAATCTTCAATTATCAGGTTTTTTTGAGAGTATATGAGATCAGTTAAAATTTTAAATCCATTTAGATATAATTTTTTTTTATTTCTAATATATATTTTTTTATGAAATAAAAAAAAACCACTCATTGGGTCAATTGTTTTTTTTTCAAACAAAATTCCAATTAGTTTAATAATAAAGTAAGAGGATAATTGTCTAAAAAAACTTAAACTTTTAATTCTTTTATTAATGAGATTTCGTGAGCCAATTACTATGTCACATTTTTTTTTTTCAAATATACTCAGCATTTTTGGTATATAAATTGGGTCGTGCTGAAGATCACCGTCCATGACAACTATTTTTTTAAATTTAGATTTTTCAAAAGCAGACGCACAAGATTTTGACAAATCTCTTTTTTTATTTTTTCTATATATAACTTTTAAATTGATATATTTTTTTTGAATATTTCTTAATAATTGAGTTGTGCCATCTGTTGAAGAATCGTCTACAACAATTATTTCAATTTTTTTTTTTTTTAAAATTAAATTTATTTTTCTGATAAGTTTTTCAATGTTATTCTTTTCATTAAATACAGGAATAACTATTGATAAATACATTTTTAAATAACTATTTAGTATTCGTGATTTTTCTCAACTTCACAAGAGTTAATCTATTTAAATTTTTTTTTTGTGAAATTTCATAATTTTCAAATTCGTGTGGAATTACAAAATCATCATTAGTTATATCTCTAAAATACAACATCCAAGTTTGATATGGTTGAATATTATTTTTCTGATAATTGTAGTAGTAAATATCGAGTTCTTTTTTTTCAAGGTATTTGACAACATAATTTTCATAAACATCATTTGTATGATTGAAATCTTCGTCTAGCATCTTAATTGTTAAAAATTTTATATCTGAATCATTAATTAAATCAAAGCTTTGCTTTACTTGTGGTTTAGTGTGGAAGGGTTTGGTATAGAATTGCCTAAATGTATTTTCATATAAAAAATGATTAACTGTTGTTGTTACAGCAATTAATATTATAAAAAAATATTTCAATGTTCTATTCTTTATTTTAAAAATAAAGTGTGATAGTAAAAAAATTATTGGTATCAGCAAGAACACCAAATATCTTCCCAATAAAACAGGTCCAAATAAGTAACCATAAATTAATGGTATGAAATATGAAAAAAAAATTAAAAAAACAAAAAATGTAAATATATTGAAATTTTCTGAAAATATTTCTTTTCTAAATTTAAAAATACAAAACAATAATACTGATAGATGTATTAGGCCTAAAAGTCTAGAGCCAAAGAACTCTGAGAAATAAAAGTTTGTATAAAAACTTGCCTTAGGTAGTTCTAACCAATTAAGCGATAACCCATTCATTGTATCTGGATCAACAAATTTTAATGTAGTTTGATAATAAAATATTAAAAATATTAAAGTTACACACACATAAGATAAAATTAATAAAATACTATTTTTGTTAATTTTCTTTTCTTTCACTATTCTTAAAAATTCATAAAAAACAAATGAGCCTACTATCAAAATTGTGAACGCATGATTACAATACATTAGGAATACAATAATTATACTAGTTAAAAAATTAAATATTTTAAATTTTGTATAAGTTTCCTTACCTTTAAAATTAAATAAAATAAAAATTAATGTAAAAAAAAATGTAAGAATATAGGATCTTAATTCTTGAGAATATTTTATGTGATATAAATTTATAGATAAGATAAAAATTCCAAAAATTACGGATTCCTTTGAGGTAATTTTTAAAAGTAAAAAAGCAAATAGAATAAGAGACAATATACTTATTAAAAGAGAAAAATATCTAGAAACATATACATCATAGTCAAAAATCATGTGAAAGTATTTTAGCCCAACATCATAGAAAAAATTTAAACTAGAGCTAAATGCCCTATTCAACGTCTCACTAAGAGAAACCCTTGGATCCGCAATCCAAAATGAAAAAATTTCATCAGCCCAAAGATCGTCAAAATTTAGATTATAAAATCTTAAAATTGATGCTACGCTTAAAATAAAAATTATAGAATATATAAATATTTTGTCTTCTTTAAAATTAAATTGCATATTTTTTTTATTTAAATAGATCTCTTAATGTCCTGGAAATTCTATTAAATTTTCTACATTATATTTTTTATTAATTAAATTGTCAGATCCTTTTAAGTCAAATAAATTTATTACAAAAATAAATGCAGCAACTTTTCCTTTAGAAATTTCAACTAATTTTGCAGCTGCTTCAGCTGTACCTCCGGTTGCAATAAGATCATCTATTATTAAAACTTGGTCTTTTTCATTTATAGAATCTTTATGCACTTCTATTGTTGCTGTACCATACTCAAGCTCAAAATCTACTGAGTAAACATCTGCTGGTAATTTATTTTTTTTTCTAAGCATTATAAATGGTTTCTTTAAAATATATGAAATAGCAGATGCAAAAACAAAACCTCTAGATTCTATGGCTGCTATTTTTGTAAAATTATATTTTTTTGATCTTTCAATAATTTGATTAATTGTCTCTGCAAATGCATTTTCATCTTTGATTAAGGTAGTTATATCTCTAAATAATATACCCTTTTTTGGATAGTCAGGTATTGATCTAATATATTTTTTTAAGTTCATAATAGTTAAATATAAAAGTATAAATAAATAATTTTTTAAGTATGACAACAAATAAATTAGCAATAATTGGTGGAAGCGGTCTTTATGATGTTGAGGAATTCAAAGATAGAGAATTACTCGATTTACAATCACCATGGGGAAAACCATCTGATAAAATTTTAAAAACCAAATATAATAATAAAGAAGTTTATTTTTTACCAAGACACGGAAGAGGACATTTTGTTTCTCCTTCCAATATAAATTTCAGAGCAAATATAGACGTACTTAAGCAGCTAGGTGTGACTGATATTGTTTCTGTATCAGCAGTTGGCTCTCTTAAAGAAAATTTAACTCCAGGAAAATTTGTAATTGTAGATCAATTTATCGATAGGACTTTTGCAAGAAATAAAACTTTTTTTGATGATGAGATTGTTGCTCACGTATCAATGGCTCATCCAACCTCAAATGGCTTGATGAATGCATGTGAAGATGCAATTAAAAAATCAAATATAGACTATCAAAGAAACGGAACATATGTTGTTATGGAAGGGCCTCAATTTTCTACATTAGCAGAGTCTAATTTATATAGATCTTGGAAAGCAGATGTAATTGGAATGACAAATATGCCTGAGGCAAAATTATCAAGAGAGGCTGAAATTAGATATGCCTCAGTATCTATGATAACAGATTTTGATTGCTGGCATCCAGATCATGAAAATGTTGATGTTAAGCAAGTAATTAAAGTTTTGTCAGGAAACGCAGAAAAAGCAAAGGTTATGATTAGAAATTTGATTGATAATTTTGAAGATCATATTGATCCTAATGACCCAACAAACAATTGTTTAGATGTGGCAATTATCACTGCACCAGAAAAAAGAACAAAAAAGACTGTAGATAAATTAAAAAATATAGCAGGTAGAGTTTTAAATAAATGAGAATAAAAGGAAAGGAGTATAGAACTATATGGTTTGAAAATAATGTTGTTAAGATTATTGATCAAACAAAACTTCCTCACCAATTTGTAATTAAAGAACTAAAGACAATAAAAGATGCAATTAACGCAATTAAAATAATGGAGGTAAGAGGCGCACCTCTAATTGGCGGTACAGCTGCTTATGGTATAGCTTTGGCAGTTCAAGAAAATAATGATACAGAATTTATAAAAAAAAGTGCAAAAGAATTAATTCAATCAAGACCTACTGCTATTAATCTAAAGTGGGCTGTAGACCGAATGATAAAAAAATTAACAGGAATTAACAGTGATCAACTATTAAGTATTGCTTTAAATGAGGCAAAAGAAATATGTGATGAAGATGAAAAATTTTGTGAAAATATTGGTATTAATGGATTAAAAGTAATTGAAGAAATTTATAATAAAAAGAAAGACACAGTAAACATATTAACACATTGTAATGCAGGTTGGTTAGCAACTATTAATTGGGGAACAGCAACTTCGCCAATTTACCATGCTCATAAAAAAGGAATACCAGTTCATGTATGGGTAGATGAAACAAGACCAAGAAATCAAGGCGCAAACTTAACATCATACGAATTAAACGAAGAGGAAATTCCAAACACAATTATTGCTGATAATACAGGGGGTATTTTAATGCAGAGAGGTGAAGTTGATATTTGCATTGTAGGTACTGATAGGACTTTATCCAATGGAGACGTTTGTAATAAAATTGGAACTTATCTTAAAGCATTAGCTGCTCATGATAATAACGTTCCTTTTTATGTGGCTCTTCCAAGCTCAACAATTGATTGGGATATCAAAGATGCAAAAGATATTCCCATTGAAGAAAGAAATTCAGAGGAATTATCTCATGTTGAAGGTATAGATGAGAATAATGAAATTAAAAAAGTTTTAATCTACCCTACTAAAAGTAAAGCTATGAATTTAGCTTTTGATGTTACGCCTGCAAAATATGTAACAGGATTAATTACTGAAAGAGGGATTTCAGAAGCTTCTTTCGATGGATTAAGCAAATTATTTAAATGAAAAATTTAAAAGAAAGACAAGAGGTAATTGAGTATTCAATTAAACTGAATACAACTAACTTATCTCCTTTAAGATCAGGAAATATTTCTGTGAGAGGAATTGAAGATGGTATTGAGGGTTTTTTTATAACTCCATCTGGGAAGAAGTATGAGTCTTTAAAACCAGAAGATATTGTTTTTTTATCTTTAACCGAGGAAAAAGACTTCTTATCTTGGTTTAATTCTGGAAAAAACCCATCATCAGAATGGCGTTTTCACCAAGATATTTATAAAAACAAGTGGGAGGCAAAAGCAATAGTCCATGCTCATTCACCTCATGCTACAGCAGTGTCTACTCATGGAAAATCTATTCCACCATTTCATTACATGATTGCTCTTGCGGGCGGTGAAGATATTAGATGCTCTGAATATGCAACTTTTGGTACCCATGAACTTTCAGTGAATATGATTAAAGCTTTAAAAGATAGAAAGGCATGTCTTATGGCGAACCATGGACAGGTTGCATTTGGAGAAAATTTATCTAAAGCTTTCGAGCTTGCTCAAGAGGTAGAAAATATTTGCCATCAATATATTATTGCTTTAAAGATGGGTGAACCTAAGAATCTTTCATTAGCTGAAATGAAAAAAATCTTAGAAAAAGTTAAAAATTATAAAAGTAGTTAGTTATATGACTAAAGTTGGGGAGCATATTACTCTAGACATCATTGGAACAACTAAAGAGTATGATCCATCTGTATTTGAAAAAGTAATTCATGATATTGCAAAAGCTGCAAAAGTAACAATTTTAAATATTTCAAAATATAAATTTGAACCACAAGGTTTTACAATTTTAGCATTATTAGCTGAAAGTCACATTAGCTTTCATACATTTCCAGAAAAAGGAATTATTAGCTTTGATTTTTTTACTTGTGGCAAAGTAAGTCCATCAGTTGCAATTGATATAATAAAAAAAGAATTTGAACACAAAAGAATAGTTAAAAAAGAATTTAATAGAGACACAAAATCTCTTTATCATGACATCTATAGCTCACCAGGCTTACAAAAATCATATGTAGTAAATGATGTTTTAGAAGATTTTAAATCTAAAGTAGGTCAACATATTGAGATTTTAGATTTAGAACAATTTGGTAAGTCTTTATTTATAGACGGTGAGATACAAGTTGCCGCTACTGACGAACATTTATATAGCTCTACTTTCGTTGGTTCTGGTTTAAATTTAAACAAAGATAACGAAAGAGCTGCAATTATAGGTGGTGGAGATGGAGGAGTTGCAAGAGAATGTATCTCAAAAAATTTTAACTTTATTGATTGGTACGAGCTTGATCCTGAAGTTGTAGATGTTTGCAATAAACACCTTGGAGATATTGGAAAAAAAGCAACAGAAAAAAATTCAGTGAAATGTGTATGGGGTGATGCTTTTGAAAGCATTAAATCAGTAAGTGATGATACTTACGATCATATATTTGTAGATCTAAATGATGATCAATTTTGTATAGATTTAGCTGCAAAAAATATGGACTCGTTAGTCAGAATATTAAAACCAAAGGGAGTTATTACGGCTCAAGTAGGAAGCCAGGATAAAAAACCACAGCAGGTTGAAAATTGGTTAAATGTTTTTAATCAAAACTTTGGTAATGCAAAATTATCAAGAGTTTACATACCTAGTTTTGATTGCTCTTGGAATTTTTCTTCATCAATTAATCATTAATTTTTCTTTTTTCTTATTTAAAACTGTGAAATAATTGTTCCTAATTAAAGGAGAAAATAATGAATATATTCAAAAAAACTATTTTAACAGTTCTTGCTTCTTTATTTATCATTGGGAATGTTTCTGCTGAAAAAATAAAAATTGGAACTGAAGGCGCTTACCCTCCATGGAATTCAAAAGATGCATCAGGTAATCTTATTGGTTTTGAGGTAGAGCTTGCCCAAGAACTTTGCACAATTATGAAGTATGAGTGCACAATTGTTGAACAAGATTGGGATGGTATGATTCCAGCTCTAGTAATGAGAAAATTTGATGCAATAATGGCTGGAATGTCTATTAC
Organism: Candidatus Pelagibacter sp. FZCC0015; assembly: GCF_007833635.1. Lineage (NCBI taxonomy): Bacteria > Pseudomonadati > Pseudomonadota > Alphaproteobacteria > Candidatus Pelagibacterales > Candidatus Pelagibacteraceae > Candidatus Pelagibacter > Candidatus Pelagibacter sp. FZCC0015. The sequence continues at coordinate 24,335 of NZ_CP031125.1, read as the reverse complement.
TGCTGAAAGACAAAAAACAATTACTTTTTCACAAGGTTATGCTGATGAAGTAGCTTCTCTTGCAGTAATGAAAGGTTCAAGTTTAGAGGGTATGGATACACCAGAAGGTATTAATTTATCATTGGGTGGATCTGATGTTAAAAAAGCTCTTAAAACATTAACAGGAGCACTTGCTGGTAAAACTGTTTGTACTCAAACAGGAACAATTCACCAAAACTTTTTAGAGTCTGGTGATGTAGGAAGTGTAAATGTTAGAACTTATAAAACTCAAGATGAAGTTAACCTAGATCTTACTTCTGGAAGATGTGACGTTGCTTTAGCCGCAGCAGTAGCATTTACTGATTATGCAGATAAATCTGGTAAACCTGTTGTATTAGTTGGACCAACTTTTTCAGGTGGTGCATTTGGTAATGGTGTAGGTGTTGGTATTAGACAAGCTAGCGATAGTGCTATTGGAAAAAGAGATGCCAAAATCTTAAAAGACTTTAACAAAGCAATTGATAAAGCTAGAAAACAAGGAATTATTAGCAAACTTGCTATTAAGCACTTTGGTTTCGACGCTTCTATGTAATTAATTTCAGATCTGGCGACTATAATATATAGTCGCCAATCTATATGGAACTTCTCGCATTTGGTAAAACAGGTTGGGGTGATGAATTATTTTACGCAACCTTGATGACAATAGCTGTATCAATTACAGCAATGCTAGTTGGTTTCTTTTTTGCATTAATTTTTACACCTTTAAAACTTTCAAAATATAAAACTTTAAATTTAGTTGGTAATTTTTATACCACAGTTATTCGTGGAGTTCCTGAACTACTGGTCATATACCTTTTCTTCTTTGGAGGAAGTGGCGCCATTATGTATGTAGCTTCTATTTTTGGTTATTATGAATACATAGAAATTAATGCCTTTATTACTGGTTCGATGGCTATTGGTATTATTTCTGGAGCTTATTCAACAGAAGTATTTAGAGGAGCTATACAATCTATAGACAAAGGTCAATTTGAAGCTGCAAAGGTTCTTGGAATAAATAAGTTTGGTCAATTTTATAAAATAATTTTACCTCAAATGTTAAGATTAGCTATTCCAAATCTAAGTAATGTTTGGCAAATAACATTAAAAGATACATCTCTTATTTCAGTAACAGGATTAGTAGAAATAATGAGACAGTCTTATATTGCAGCAGGATCTACTAGAGATCCACTATTCTTCTATTCATTTGCAGCAGTTTTATATCTACTGCTTACTTACGTGAGTATGAAATTAATTAATAAATTAGAAGTTAAGTATAGCAGGGGTTATTAATGGATTTTGATTTAATGATAACTAGTTTTCCTAAACTTTTAGGAGCAACGCTAGTTACTTTAAAATTATTATCCGCATCATTATTTTTTGGATTATTCCTAGGTCTTTTCTTTGCAATTTTAAGATTAAATAAAAATATATTTATTAATAAATTTGCCTATGGCTATTCATATATATTTAGAGGAACACCATTACTGGTCCAAATTTTTATAATTTATTTTGGATTAGGACAAATCGAATATTTAAGAACAACATTTCTATGGATAATTTTAAAAGAACCTTATTGGTGTGCAATAATAGCATTTACTTTAAATACTGGCGCATATACCTCTGAAATTTTAAGATCTGCATTTCAAACTATAAAACCAGGTATAATTGAGGCCGGAAAAAGCTTAGGAATATCAAACAAAATAATCTTTTATAAAATTCAAATTCCAATTGCCATTAGACAGTCATTACCTGCTTACGGAAATGAAATCATATTGATGATGAAAGGAACTTCTTTAGCAAGCACAGTAACTTTAATGGATTTAACTGGTGTTGCTAAATATATAATTTCAACAACTTTTAAACCAATCGAAGTATTTATTGTTGCTGGTGGAATTTATTTGTTCATGACTTTTATCATTCATAATGTGATTAAATATTTAGAGAAAAAATACAGCTTTCAACAATAAAAATGTTTTTATCAGAGAAACAAATTAATGATTATCAAAATGATGGTTTAATAATAATTAAAAATGTATTTAAAAATTGGATTAAGCCACTTAGAAAAGGATTTCAAAAGGTTTTAGATAGTCCAAGTAAGCATGGGAGAGAAAATGTAACTAATGATAACGGAAGATTTTTTGAGGATTATTGTAATTGGGAGAGGATAGAAGAATTCAAGGATTGTTTATATAATTCACCTGGAGCTCAAATAGTTGCAGAAGCAACTAATTCTAAATCTACTCAAATTTTTCATGATCATATTTTTATTAAGGATCCAGGTACTCATAAAGAAACACCATGGCATCAAGATATGCCTTATTATTGTGTTGATGGTAACGATACTGGAAGTTTTTGGATACCATTAGATGAGGTTGATCATAAAAATAATCTTAAATTAATTTTAGGTTCACACAAATGGTCAAAGTTAATTAGACCCACAAAATGGTCAAATAACCAATCTTGGTATGATGATGATACTTCTTTCATGGATTTACCATCATTAAAAGAATTTGAAGAAAACATTTTAATCCCAGAATTAAGTTTGGGAGATGCTGTTTTGTTTAACTTTAAAACTGTACATGGTTCAACAGGAAATAATTCCTCTAAATCACGAAGAGCATTTTCGATGCGATTTATAGGAGATGATGTAAAATATATTAATAGAGGAGGGCCAACATCACCTCCATTTGATGGAATTAATTTAAAAACGGGAGATTTGATGAGAGATGATTGGTTCCCTAAAGTTTTTAGTAGCTAGTATATTCTTTAATTTCTTTAATACTTGATCCAGTGTGATTATTCATTTCCAATTTAATTTTTGCACGATCATCATTCAAAAAATGAACATCCCTTGATAATTTAATAAATTTATCGCCAAAGTCTTTATTTTTTTCACAATCTCTTTTGTCATCTTCTATAACCCACAACTTGGCATTAATTTCTTTTAAATCTTGGAATAGTTTATTTAGTTTATCGTCAGATTTAACATTTTTTTCTAACTGATCTTTAAGAATCGAATGTTCATTCGATATAAATTTTAGTTTTTCAGGATCTTTGATTTTTTCCTTTTTAATTTCTAAGATTGAAATTTTGTCTAAAAGCTCGCCAACCGATACTTCTACTATAATTTTATTCATTAAATTTTATACTATGTTAAATTGTTAAAAATATGTCTAATATTTTAATCATTAAACATGGATCTTTGGGTGATATAGCTCAAGCTTGTGGCGCAATTCAAGATATTTCTGAGAATCATAAAGAAGATGAAATTCATTTGCTCACAACTAAACCATACTTTGATTTATTTAAAAAAAATCCACATATTTCTGATGTCATTTTAGACAAGCGGTTATCAAGATTAAACCTCATTTATTTATATTCATTAATGAAAAATATAAAAAAATATAATTTTTCTAAAGTTTATGATCTACAAAACTCAAGTAGAACAGCTTTTTATAAAAAAATTTTATTTCCAAAAGCAACAAAAGATACATGGTCATCTACAGAAACCACTTTACCCGAAGGAACTACAAAAGAAGATTTTGATAAAGACTCTGTTCTATCTAGATTTGATCATCAGTTAAAATCCTCAGGCATAAATACAAATCATACTTTGAAACCTGATTTTTCATGGAGCACAACAGACATATCTCAAATAAAAAATCACCATCAATTAGATAAATACATTCTTCTCTTTCCTTTTTGTTCTCCTCATTTAACTTCAAAGAAATGGCCTTATTATAATGAGTTAATTTCTATGATTAATGAAAAGTTAGATAACAAATTTAAAGTAGTAATTGCACCTGGACCAGGTGAAATTAAAGAAGCGTCAAATATTAATGCACTTTGCGTTTTAGATAATGGCAAAGCCTTAGATATTTCTCAGTTAGCAACATTAATTAAAGATAGTTCATTTGTTGTTGCTAATGATACTGGACCAGCACATATGACAGCTCATTTAGGTTCAAAAGGAATCGCTTTATTTGGATCTCACACAACTCCTTTTAAAGTAAGTATTGAAAGGGAAAATTTTAAAGCAATACAAGCCCCCGAATTATCAAAACTTTCAGCAGAAAAAGTTTTTGAAAAATTATCGGAAAAACTTAATTAGTCTATTAAACTTTTTTTAATGTAAACATCACCAGACATTATTAATCTCGCATTTCTTGTAGAAATTACATTAATATCTCTAATATTTTCATTCTCATAAACTATATTGAAATTAAGTTTGAGTTTTCCTGATGGATGTTCGATTTCGAATTCACCACTCTCAGAATAATTATCATAGAATTCAGAACAAATTGTATCTCTAGATTTACAAGCACCCAACAAAGCCATAGAGCCGGTTACTGCATAAGCAGGGTGGCAATCCCATGGCATAAAGTATCTTGATTTGATGTCTGCTTTATCAGGCTTAATAACAATTGCAGTTTTAGGTAAAACAGAATTAGTTACATCTCCTAATCCTACTTTTTTTGCAATTTTAATCCTTATTGTATTCATTTTTTCAATAAGTGTTTTGTTTTCATTTAACTGTTCGAAACTCTCTGATCCTTTTAAACCTAAATCTGTAGCCTTAAAAATAACCATTGGAACTGCGCAATCAATAAGAGTAAATTTAATTTTATCTATTTCATCAATTTTATTTCCTGATGGAAAAAGTTTATTTGTTTGTGAACCTATTATATCTAAAAACTTAAGTTTAATTGGTGATCCTGGTGTAGGAACACCATCAATTTTGAAATTTCCATCATATTGGACTTGTTTATTTGGTGTTTGAACAATTTGTTCAATTTTCATGCCTGTATTTTTATCTCTAACAATAACTGATGTTTCACCATTTTTTGCCTCAACCAATCCCTTTTCAATTGCATAAGGACCAACTCCCACAAGAATATTTCCACAAGAAGGTTTGGTATCGACTATAGGTTTATCTATTTTTACTTGGGCAAAATAATAATCTATATCAATACCTTCTTCAGAAGATTTATCTATAATTGCAACTTTACTTTTAACAGGCTCAGCTCCTCCTAGTCCATCAATTTGCCTTAGATCTGGTGAGCCCATAGCTGCTAGTAAAATTTTATCTCTTTTGTTTATGTCACTAGGGAGATCACTTTTTAAAAAATAAGGACCTCTAGAAGTACCACCTCTAATAAACATACATGGAATTTTAACTTGATCATTCATTATGATTAAATTTTTTTATTATAAATGGAATTAAAAGTACAATTAATATTATTCTTAAGAAATGATGATAACTAACAAATATAGGATCTATATTGTAAGCTACACTTATTATAACCATTTCATGTATACCACCAGGTACAAAGCTTAAAAAAGTTGGTAAAAAATCAAACCCAAAAGCAATTTCAAGAAAATAAGATGCAAAAGCTGCCAGGGTCATTAAAATTATTGTGATAATTACTCCGTGAAAAATATAAAATAACAATTCTTTAATCTTTAAACCATTCAATCTACTTCCTAAAGCTGTACCCAAAAATATAAAAGATATATTAATAAAAATATCTGGAAATCTTGCGTTAATAAATTCGAGCGTATACAAAATTCCTGAAATAATCATACCTGATAATAGAGTAGAGGATGGAATATTAAATTTTTTTAGAAACAAAGCAAAAATATAGCAGGCAAAACACACCAGCACTATTTCAATAAAATATTTAAGATTATAAATGTTTTGATTTCCCAAGCCTTGTATTTCAGCATTACCCATTTGATAAATAAAAATCACAGGTAGCATACACACAATAAAAATTACTCTTGTAGCCTGAGGAACCAAAACTCTTTTGTTATTATTGTTTTTTAATTCTAATAATGCAGCAGAAATTGGAACAAAAGCTCCAGGTAATGCAGCTAAAATTGCATTCATTTTTTCAAATTTACAAACTTTTAAAAAATAAAAAGTTATTATAATTGTGCTGATAAAAACATAAACAATCATAGATAAGGATGAAAATATCCATAAATGTATTTTATAAAGTAAAGAAACATTTAAGGTTCCTCCCATAATAATTCCTATTATTAAAAAAATAGGACTAAGAAGTTTTTTTGAAAAAGTTATTTTAATTTTTGTAAAAGATAAAAGCAAATTTGATAACAAAGGACCTAGCAACCAAGGTAATGGCATATTGATAATAGATGCAAATAATCCTCCAATTGCGCCAATTAAAAGTGCTAAATAGCTCTGTTTGACAATATTTTTAATTTCATCAATCATTTTTAAAAAAAATTATAACTAAATTATATTTTAAATTATTTTTTTGTGTCAGCTTCTTGTAAGTATATCAAATTAAAATGAATTTAAAATTTTATAAAAAATCATATATGGAAAAATATGATGTTGTTGTAGTGGGTAGTGGAAATGCTGCTCTTTGTGCTGCATTATCTGCAAGAGATAATGGGGCTAAAAAAGTTTTAATAATAGAAAAAGCTTCCAAAAAAGAAGCTGGCGGAAATAGCAGATATACAAATGGCTCTTATCGTTTTGCTTACAATAACTTTTCGGATTTAAAAAAAATTATTCCCAAATTAAAGCAGTCAAAAAAAATTGATTATGGAAAATATCCTAAAAGAAGTTTTTATGATGACATGATCAAAGTTACTAAAAATAAGACAGATAAAAAACTTACAAAAACATTGGTAAATGATAGTCATGAAGTGATTTATTGGTTAAGTAAGAAAGGATTGAAATTTGTGCCAATAAAAGGGAAACAATCTTTTGTAGTTAATGGTGTAACTAAATATTGGGGTGGTTTAACTTTAGAAGTTAAAAATCAAGGTGAAGGTCTTATAAAATCACTCACTAATATAGCCAAAAAAAATGGAATTAAAATTAAATATGAAGTTGCAGCTAAAAAATTAATAAAAAAAAATAACGAAATAAAAGGTATTGGAGTTTTACACAAAGGTAAAAAAGAATTAATTTTATGTAATTCAGTTATTCTTGCTTGTGGTGGTTTTGAAGCAAATTCTAAAATGAGATCTAAATATCTTGGAAATGGTTGGGATAAAGCTAAAGTAAGAGGTACCAAACATAATACAGGTGATGGATTAACCATGGCTTTTGAACATAATGCAGCTCGTTATGGTGAGTGGAATGGTTGTCACGCAGTGTTTCATGACCTCAATGGTCCAAAGTTTAGTGATCTTAAGATTGCGGCTAAATACAGAAAAATAAGTTATCCATGGGGAATTGTTTTAAATGCAAATGGTGAAAGATTTGTTGACGAGGGTGAGGATCTTCGAAATTACACATATGCAAAATTTGGTAGAGAAGTAATTAAGCAACCAAAACAATTTGCTTGGCAAATCTTTGATCAAAAAGTAAGGCCAATGCTTTACAATGAATATGATGTTAAATCAGCTACCAAAGTAAAAGCAAATTCTTTAGAAGATCTCGTCAAAAAACTCAAAGGTGTTAATGCAAATAAAGCACTGAGCACAATTTTAAAATACAATCAAAGTGTAAATACTAAAGTAAAGTTCGATCCAACAATTAAAGATGGAAAAAATACCAAAGGTTTAAAAATAAATAAATCCAATTGGGCAAATAAAATTGACAAAAGTCCTTTTTATGCTTTTGGAGTTACATGTGGAATAACTTTCACTTTTGGGGGTTTAAAAATAAATAATAAGTGTGAAGTATTAGACAATAAAGAAAAACCAATCAAAGGCTTGTATGCAGCAGGTGAAATGGTTGGTGGTATATTTTACTTAAATTATCCAGGTGGTAGTGGGTTAATGTCAGGTTCTGTTTTCGGAAGAATAGCTGGAAAATATGCTGCTAAATTATCCTAATTTGTTTTTTAATGCTAATAATTAAATATGATCAATAGAATATTAACAATACTATTACTAGTTTTTACAACAATAACCTCAGCTTACGCTATAGATTATTCTGGAAAGACAGTAACAATTTGGATTCCATTTAAAGCAGGCGGAGGAACCGATGCATGGGCAAGAGCAATTGGTCCAGCGTTTAGTAAAAACTTGCCGGGAAACCCAAAAGTTATAGTTCAAAATGTAACAGAAGGTGGAATACTAGGTGCTTCAAATAAATATTTTTCTCAACACAGTAATGACAAAGATGGACTAGTTGTTTTTGGAACATCTGGTTCTGTTCAATTACCTTATTTATTTAGAGATGAAAGAGTGAGATATGATTATAAAAATATGATACCTGTTTTTGGTAGTGGAACAGGAGGCGTTGTCTATATCAGAAAAGATATGGGCATAAATAATATAATTAAAGATTTTAAAAAATTAAAATCAACTTCTTTGGTTTTTGGGTCACAAGGTGTCAACTCTCTTGACGCTGTTCCGGTGTTAGCATTTGATATGCTTGGCCTAGATGTAAATGTTGTTTATGGTATGAAAGGTAGAAAAGTTGGTAGAGCTGCTATCCTTAGAGGTGAAACTACAATTGATTACCAAACAACAGCGTCATATTTAAAACACGTTAAACCACTTGTAGATAATGGTGAAATGGTACCATTAATGACGTGGGGATCTGTTATAAATGGACAAATAAAAAGAGATCCAAATTTCCCGGATTTACCTTCATTTAGTGAAGTATACGATAAGGTAATAAAAAATAAAAACAAAGAGGCTTTTGATGCTTGGCAAGTTTTATTCAACGCAGGTTTTGCCACTCAAAAGTTTATAGTTTTACCTAAATCTGCATCTGACAACGTTGTAACAGCATGGATAAATGCCTCAGGCCAAATCGTAAATGATTTGGATACAATGAAAATAATTAATAAAAAACTTGGTAAATATGATCAAATTATAGGAGAAAATTTAATTTTCGCTCTTCGAAAAGCCTCAACTCTCGACGAACCAGCTTACATTTATTTATCCTCTTGGATGGATACAAAACAATAAATTATTTTAAAGGCAAAAGAATACTTGTTATTAATTTTTTTTTGTTTTCAATTTTGATATTAAATTTACCTTTTAGAGCCTGAACTGCCTCTGTTACAATCGCAAGTCCTAAACCAGTTCCAATTATATTTTTATGGTTTTTTCCACGTGAAAATCTTTTAACCAATTGATTTTTATTTATTTTATCCATGTTTAAGGAAACATTTTCGATTAAAATTATATACTTATTATTATTTATAATACTTTTTATAATTATATTTTCTTCAATGGGTGAGTATTTAATAGCATTATCAATTAAATTTCTTAAAGTTACTTCAAGCAATATTCTGTCTAATAAAATCTCAATATTATAATCAGCTAATAAATTAAGTTTAATGTTAATATCTCTCAAATTAGCTGCTGGCTTATAGTTATCTGCGATTTTTTTAATTATTTGATTGACTTTACAAAGCTCTCTCTGTTTCTTTTCTGCTCTATACATAACCATAGCGTGCTCTAGTAATTGTATTGATGATCTACTTGTCTGATCTACTGATCTAATAATATTTCTTAAATGAACTCTATTTTCAGGTGTTTTTGACTTTCTTAGAGCTAATTCACTTTCTGATTTTACTACAGTTAGTGGAGTTTTGATATGATGAGCAGCTTCTGCAATAAAAATTTCAGTCTTTTTTAGTGAATTTTGTAATCTTTTAATAAATCCATTCAAAGAATTTAGTAATGGTTTAAGTTCTTTAGGTGATGGATATTTTACTTCTTGTAAATCATGAGGGCCTCGTTCTTTAACTTCTTTTGCTAATAAATTAACGGGCCTTAGTGCAAGTGATGTTGTAATAAATGATAAAAAGATAGATATGATGAAAAAAATAAAAACAATCACAAATATATTTGTTGTAACATCTTTTAAAATATTAAATTGAAAATTTTGAGTTTGTCCGACTGTTATGTAAATTTCAGTTGGTTTACCTTTAATTGTAAATAAATGTTTAACTGAAACAGTTCGGATATTTTTTTCTTTATAGTTTATAGTTTTGAATGATGGTTTGCTTAAATTTCCATAAATTTTTGATTTTGGAAATTTATTATAACCAATAAGAAACTCATTGTTTTTATCTAGTCTGTAAAATATTCGATCTTCCCCAAGTCTTCCAAGTGTTGAAAAAGTTTCAAATGGCCAGATTAAATAAATATTATTATTTCCAACCCTCACACCTTCTACTATTGAGTTTACAGAAGCTTTTAACAAACTATCTTGTGTAGTGGTCAATGTTTGAGTAACAAGAGTACGGATACCAACAAATATAATAATTGATAAAATTGCTGCGATTATACTTAATTGAATTAGCAATCTATTTTTCAAAGAAAAATTATTTGTTTTTAATGAAATCATTTTTCTATTAATCTATATCCAATACTTCGAACATTTTCGATTTTAGCTTTACTATTCTTTATTTTTTTTCTTAATCTTGCAATATAAACTTCAATAGCATTTTCGGAAATAGTTTCAGAAATTGAGAATAGACGATCAGTTAATTGCTCTTTAGTAAAAAAAATTTTTGGAGAATTAAAAAATATTTCCAATAATCTTAATTCTCGATTTCTTAAACTTGTCGGTTTCCCTGAGATTTCAATTTTAGCCAATAGTGGAAAAAGAGATAGATTTTTAAATTTCAAACAAGTTTGATTTTGTCCACTCTGTCTTCTTAGGACTGCTCTGCATCTAGCCTCAAGCTCTGCTAGATCAAAAGGTTTAATGATATAATCATCTGCACCAACATCTAATAAATCTATTCTATCAGATACTTCAGATCTAGCTGTCATAACTATTACAGGTATGTTTTTATTTTGTTTTCTTATTTTTTTTAGAAAATCTCTTCCATCTCCATCAGGCAACATTATATCTAATAAAATTATATCATATTTGGAAACTGACAAATAATCATAGGCTGAAGATAAATTTGAAGCATGGTCTGTGCTGTGACCATCATAATTAAAAAAATCTAATAACGATTTAGAAAACTCTTTAGAATCCTCAATTATAAGCACTTTCATAAGAATGATTTTGTCAGTTTCTTGTCAGCTTGTCAAAGTAACCTAAAATTTTAGAGGAGGGAAAAATGATTAAAAAACTAATTACAGCATTAGCTGCAATAATTATAACTATGTCTTCTGCTTTAGCAGTAGATTATTCTGGAAAGACAGTAACAATTTGGATTCCATTCAAAGCAGGTGGTGGATCTGATACTTGGGCAAGAGCAATTGGTCCAGCTTTCAGTAAAAACTTACCTGGAAATCCAACTGTTGTTGTTAAAAATGTTACTGATGGTAAAGCAATTGGTGCATCAAATAAATACTTTGCTGAACATGGTAAAGATAAAGATGGTTCGGTTGTATTTGGAACATCAGGATCAGTTCAGTTACCGTTCATATTTAAAGATGAAAGAGTAAGATACCAATACAAAAACATGGTTCCAATTTTTGCAAGTGGAACAGGTGGAGTTGTATATGTTAGAAAAGATATGGGAGTTACTGATATCATTAAAGATTTTGATAAATTAAAAGGATCAAAACTTGTTTATGGCTCTCAAGGTAAAACTTCTTTAGATGCAGTTCCTATCCTTGCATTTGATATGCTAGGATTAGATGTAAATGTTGTTTATGGTATGAAAGGAAGAAAAGCAGGAAGAGCTGCTATTCTAAGAGGTGAAACTACAATTGATTACCAAACAACAGCATCTTACTTAAAACATGTTAAGCCATTAGTTGAAAAAGGTGAAATGGTTGCTGTTATGACATGGGGCGCACCAATAGATGGAAAAGTTGCTAGAGATCCCAATTTCCCAGATTTACCTTCATTTCCAGAAGTTTATGAGGCAGTGACTGGAAATAAATTCAAAGGAACAGAGGCTAAATCTTGGACAGCTTTATTTTATGCTGGTTTTGCAACACAAAAATATGTGATGTTGCCAAAATCTGCTTCCAAAAAAGTTGTTAAAGCTTGGCAAAAAGCTGCAGAAGCTATTGTAAATGATCCTGAGGCAATGAAAGTTTTAAATAAAAAATTAGGTAAATACGATCAAGTAACTGGATCTAAAAATTTAAAATCTTCATTAAAAAAAGCTACTTCAGTTGATTCTAAGTCAGAGAAATTTTTACAAGAGTGGAAAAACACTAAGTAATTATTTTTCCTTTAGTTAAAAAAAAGGGGGCAATGCCCCCTTTTTTTTTATAGAATATTTTTATGCTAGAAGCTCTTTTTTCAGCACTGGTAACTATTGTTTCGGGCCCATCAATAATATTTTTGATACTCGGAGTAATGCTTGGATTGGTTGTAGGAGTTATTCCCGGTTTTGGAGGAACAGTTGGATTATCTCTATTGCTTCCATTTGTTTTTGGCATGGAACCAATTTCAGGCATTGCTATGATGATGGGACTGATGTCAGTAGTTGCAACATCAGATACATTTCCTGCAGTTTTAATTGGTGTCCCGGGATCAGTCTCAGCACAAGCAACTGTTATGGATGGATTTCCTTTAGCAAAAAAAGGACAAGCAGCAAGAGCTTTATCAGCCGCATTCTTTTCATCATTATTTGGTGGTTTATTTGGTGCTGTTTTATTAACTGCAGTAATTCAAATAGCTAAACCAATTATTTTAGCATTCGGTACAGGTGAAATGTTGATGCTGGCTATTTTTGGGATTTCAGTTGTTGGTACACTTACAGGCTCAAGTATATTTAAAGGTTTGGTTGCAGCATGCCTTGGAATGATTATTGGCTGTATTGGTATATCACCAGCAAGTTCCGAATATAGATTGGATTTTAGCACTGTTTTAGAAGTACAGAATCCAATTGTAATGTATTTAGGTGGTGGAATTCATTTAATGGTAGTAGCTATTTCAATCTTTGCATTTCCTGAAATTGTTGAACTACTTAGATCAAATAAAGCAGTTTCAGAAAAAGCAGAATTAGAAAAATCAGGATGGCTTATCGGTCTAAAAGATTTTCTCAAAAATAAATTTTTAGTTTTAAGATGTTCTTTCATTGGAAGTTTTATTGGATTGATACCTGGTATAGGTGGGTCATGTATTGATTGGATAAGTTATAGCCATGCAAAAACAACAGTAAAAGATAATGAAAATTTTGGAAACGGAGACATTAGAGGCGTCATAGGTCCAGAGTCTAGTTCCAATTCAAAAGAAGGAGGAGCGCTTATCCCAACTCTTTTGTTTGGAATTCCAGGTTCAGGAGGAACTGCAATATTAATGGGTGGTTTAATTTTGTTGGGTGTTGATCCAGGAATCCAAATGGTTGATACACAGCTTGATTTAATTTACACAATAATATGGTCTTTAGCTGTTGCAAATATTTTTGGTGCAATCATTTGTGTAGCGATGGCAAGACCAATTTCTCAATTAACAACAATTAATTTTACTGTCTTAGCACCATTTTTAATTTCATTAATTTTGTTCGCGATTTTTAACTCTACAAGGTCTTGGGGGGATTTACTTTTTGCAACATTCATAGGGGTTTTGGCAGTATTCATGAAAAGATTTGATTACTCTAGAGTTGCTTTAATGATTGGGTTTGTCCTTAGTGATAGTATTGAAACATACCTTTATCAGACAATGCAATTTTATAAGTTTTCTGAATTATTTACTCGACCAATATTTTTAATTTTAATTTTAATTTCAATTTTCTCAATTTACTCAGGTATAAAAATTATAAATAGAAAAGATGAAATTGCTCAATCAAAATCAAAATTATTAAACTTAAAAACAATACCTCAATGGATATTTCTTTTTATTTTATCTTTTTTAGGTATTTACACAATTTTTGTTACAGATCATTTGCAGTACTTGGGAAAAATTTTTCCAATAAGTGTTGGTATTTTTATGATTATATTTTGTTTTATTATAGGTGTTCAAATGTACTTTGGTAACACAGGTGCAAAAGTATTTCATGATGCAGAAAATTTAGTAAAGGGAAAAAGAGAAATTAGAAATCAATGGTTAACTATATTTTGGTTTATTTCACCATTATTTTTATCAATATTTATTGGCTTCTTTGTATCCATTGGTTTTTTTGTGATTATTTTTTTAAATAAAATTGCTAAGAAAAATAAAGTTTTTAGCATTTTAAGTGGAATTTTAGTTTGGATCTTTCTATCTCTAATATCACATTTTATGGTTATGGATTTCCCTCCAGGTATACTACAGTCGTACATAGAATTACCTTGGCCGTTAAGTTAATTTAGATATTAAAATTTGATATTATTTGATTTGATATTTAATCATTCATAAGCTTCTAACATCTATTATGCAAAAGATAATAAAAAATGTATTAGTCAATAAAGTGAAAATTTAATTTTTAAAATTAATAAAATTCTAAGTTTTATTTATATTATTTTTGAGAAAATACTTTCAATTAAAAGTTGTGTTATTTAATTAGAGGTTGAATAAAGATTAAGACTATAATTAACTTACGTTTTTAAATTAGAGAGGGATAAATAATGAAAAACTTAAAAAAAATAGTTTCAGTATTATTCTCAGCAATCCTATTATTCTCAGCAACAACTACAAGCTCAGTAGCAATTGACAAATTGCACTTTGTAATTGGTGGTGGTGCTGGTGGTGGTTGGGATGGAACTGCTAGAGGTACTGGAGAAGCTTTAACAAAAGCTGGTATGTTAAAAAGTGCATCATTTGAAAATATGTCAGGTGGTGGTGGTGGTAAAGCACTTGCTTACATGATTAACACTAAACCTGCTAACACAGTTTTAGTTCAATCTACACCATTAGTATTAAGATCAATTACTAGACACGAAGGTTACGTAAAAGGTAGTGGAACTTTATCTTATAAAGATGTTGTGCCGATTGCTGGTGTTATTGGTGACTACGGTGCTATTGCAGTTGCAAAAAACTCACCTTACAAAAACTTTAAAGATGTAGTTGATGCATACAAAAAAGATCCAAGCTCAATCAAAATGGCTGGTGGATCAGTAAGAGGAAGTATGGACCATTTAATTGGTGCTTTAGCATTCCAAGCTGCTGGCGCAGATCCAAATGCTGTTGCATACATTCCTTATGATGCTGGTGGAAAAGCTTTAGCTGGACTTTTATCTGGAGAAACTCAAATCATCTCAACTGGTTTAGGTGAGTTGATGGGTGCAAGAGATCAAGTGAGAATTATTGGTATTACTGCTCCTTCAAGAGTTTCTGATGCACCAGATGCACCAACTCTTAAAGAACAAGGGTATGATGTACAATTCGTTAACTGGAGAGGTTTCTTTGGCCCTCCAGGTATGAGCAATGCTGATAAAGCAGCAATTGCTAAAATGCTAGGTGATGTACAAAAAACTCCTGAATGGGAAACAGTAAGAGCAAGAAATGCATGGGTTAATATTTATAACCCAGAAGGTAAGTTTGTATCTTTCTTAGAAAAACAAACTGAAGAGATGACAGCTCTTATGAAAAAACTAGGAGTTATCTAACATTTGGTTAGAAATTAAAATTAGAGCAGTGAATATAAATACTACAAAAATTATATCACTGCTCTTTTTTATTTTTTCTGCATTCTATTTATATTTAGCTTATCAAATTCAAGTTTTCACATTTGATGAAAATGCTCCATTTAATGCTAGAACATTTCCAATTTATTTAGGTTATGCAGGTTTATTTTTTTCTGGATTAAAACTCATTTTACCAGACCCAAATACAATTAAAGTAGAGCATAAAAATTTAGAGTATAAAAAAACAGGTATACTTATATTAATCGCTATTATTTACGGAGCTACAATTTTAAAAGTTGGTTATTTTTTAACCACTTCATTATTTTTATTTGCTTCATATTATTTTTTAGGAGAACGAAGATGGATTTTAATGTTTTTATTATCCTTTCCATTCGTTGCTGCCTTTATGTATTTACTTCATGGTATTCTTGATATTTATTTAAGAGATCCATTCTTACAATCAATTGGAGTTATGGGATGATTGAAGGAATACTAATTGGATTAACAACAGCACTTACACTCCAAAATATACTAATGGTTATGGTCGGTTGTTTTTTTGGAACAATCATTGGAATGCTTCCTGGTCTTGGTCCAATGACTGCAATAGCTTTAATGATACCTATTACATATGGTTTTGAACCTGCAACTGGGTTAATTTTAATGGCTGGAGTTTATTATGGAGCAGTATTTGGTGGATCAACTTCTTCAATATTATTAAATGCCCCCGGTGTTCCAGGAACAGTAGCAACTTCATTTGATGGTTATCCAATGGCGCAGCAAGGTAAAGCTGGAAAAGCTTTAGCAATTGCTGCATGGAGCTCATTTGCAGGTGGTACATTATCTGCAATTTATTTGTTATTTATGGCACCGAGCTTATCCAAAGTAAGTTTGTCTTTTAGATCACCTGATTATTTTGCTTTGATGATTTTAGGTTTAACTGCCATTGCTGCTTTTTCATCCAAAGGACAATTTTTAAAAGCAATGATGATGGTTGTTTTAGGTTTGATGTTAGCTTCAGTTGGTCAAGATAGTTTATCTGATATCACAAGATATACATTTAACAATATGAACTTAACTGACGGTATTAGTTTCGTACTAGTTGTGATGGCAACTTTTGCAATGAGTGAAGCTTTAACAATTATTTTAAAAAGAAACGATCCAACCAGTGCTGCTAAACAAGTTTCTTTAACTGAACTTGGTTCTATTAAAATTAACAAAGAAGAACGTACAAAAATGTATAAAACAATCCCTAGATCTTCAGTAATAGGATTTTTAATTGGTGTTCTTCCAGGAGCAGGAGCAACAATTGCATCTTTTTTAGCTTATGGCATGGAACGAAATGTTGTTAGCGATGAAGAAAAAGAAAAATTTGGTAAAGGCAGTGTAAATGGATTATCTGCACCAGAAACTGCAAACAATGCTGCTTGCTCAGGTTCTTTTGTGCCAATGCTTACTTTAGGAATTCCCGGAAGTGGAACTACAGCTGTAATGTTAGGAGCATTATTAGGTTTTGGTGTTCAGCCCGGTCCTAGACTTTACATGACTAATCCAGAGATTTTTTGGTCAATAATTATGTCTATGTATATTGGAATGGTAATACTTCTTATATTAAACTTACCACTCATTCCTTATATAGCCAGAATTCTTGCTGTTCCTAAAAATTATTTAATTCCTTTAATTTTATTTTTCTCTGTTACTGGGATTTACGTAATGTCATTTAATAATTTTGATATTTATTTAATGATCGGAATTGCTGTAGTTGCAACTTTTTTAAGATTATATGATTTCCCTATGCCACCTTTGATATTAGCTTTTGTTTTAGGTGGATTGATGGAGGAAAATCTCAGAAGGTCTTTGTTATTAAGTAATGGTTCATGGGAATTTTTGTGGGACAGAACATTAACTGCATGTATCCTAGCAACTACAATTTTAATTGTAGTTTGGCATATTTACAAAACCCTTAAGAGGAAAAATTAAGATTTAATATCTATACGTTTTCTAATGATTTCTTTATCGAGCTTCATTTCACGATATGACATGATTAAAACACCTAAAAATATAACACTAGCACCAATCCAAGTGAATAGATCAGGTGTTTCACTAAAAACATAATAGCCAATTAAAGAAGCAAACACTAAACTTAGAAACGAGTATGGTTGTGTCATACTAACATCTACTAATTTGTATGCGTGATTTATGCAAAGATGTAACAATGTACCAAACAAACCTGCAAAAAATAAATAAATCAAAGTTTGAAAACTAGGTGTTTGCCAATAAAACAACGCAATAATGAAACTAAAAATTGTCATAAACGTGTATCCATAAGATAAAATCGTAATCGAACTATCATCTTTTGCGATAGTTTTTGTAATTATAATTACTATTGACCACATAAAAGACGATGCCAGTGCCATATAAACTCCAAGAGAGATTTCAATTATTCCTGGTCTTAAAATTATTAACATTCCAATAAATCCTAAAACTAGTGCAAAACTTCTATATATGTAAATTTTTTCTCCCAGAAACAAAACTGCCAATATTGTTACTATAAAAGGAACCACAAAAGATATAGCTGTAGCTTTTTCAATTGGCATCATTACTAAGGCTGAGAAATATAACAGCATTGAAGGCAAGTTTAAAACCGCTCTTAAAAAATGTTTTTTATGATGATTTGTTTTAAAAACTGTAAATTTAGATTTTAGCATATAGGGAAAAATAATTAGGAAACCAAATAAAAACCTAAAAAACCCTGCAACATAAACATTAACTTCTTCTTGTGCTAATTTTAAAAAGGTTAACATTAATGTTCCACAAAAAACTGAGATTATAATTAAAAAAATTGCTAATTTATTATTTGAAATCAATTTAATATCTTTTTGTATTCTTCAATTATTTTTGACCATTGAAATTTATTAACAAATTCTTTTGCATTTTTTCCAAGCTCTAAATATTTTTTATTTTCCAACATTAAGTTAATTGAAGAATAAATGTCATCAAGATTATTTCCATCACATATCAAACCAGTCTTTTCATGATCAATTGCATCTGCTGCACCGCCATCTTTACCACCAATGGATGGAATACCGAATTGTGCAGCTTCAACATATGCAATACCAAAACCTTCAACTGATTTTTTATGGATTATGGACGGCATTACAAAAATATTTGATTTTGAAACTAAAGCATTTTTTAATTCATTACTAATATTTTTAAAAAACATAACTTGTGCTTCAAGATCCAGCTCTTTTACTAGCTTTTTAATATTTTCTTCCTCTTCTCCATATCCAACACAAATGTAAACAATGTCAGGATATATTTGTTTCAAATTTCTCAAAGCCATAACTATTTTTTCATGATTTTTACGCTTATCAAATCTTGAAACTGTAATTAGTCTTGGATTTTTAACTTTAAGTATACTTTCAACTTTATCTAAAGTTTTTTTATTTAATTCTTCAGCAGGATCCACACCTGGATTTATTACAATTACTTTATTTACATTAACACCAAGTTCTATTGCTAGATTTTTTGTAAATTGAGAATTTGCTATAACTTTTTCAACATTATTTAAAACACTAACTACTCTTTTATTTTGACTAGAACCTTTAGGATGGTTGATTTCTTTACTATGAATTAAACAGTATTTTTTCTTAGAAGTTTTAATAAGCTCTAAACTTTTCCAATGATCAGCAATAACACCATCAATTTTATTTTCTTTGATATATTCATTAATTAATTGTGCTTTTCTATATTTTCTAAGTAATTTAATTCCTCCAACTCTTTCGATCGAAAAAGAGGCTTGCTCATCAAATTCTTTATGACCTTCTATATAATCTGCAAAAACTTTTATCATAAAGTTTTTAGACAGTTCTCTTGAAAGCCCCCACATTAGATTTTGCATACCACCAAGCTCTGGTGGGAATGATCTAGTTACAATTAGATACATTAATCATACTTCCATTTAATACCACAGCCTGCACTGGGTACTTGATCTTCAGGACCTTTTCCAGTTTCGGCTATTTGTCTCATTGCTGTTAGCAGATCACTTTCTCCTTCTTTAACTGGAATAAACTTTTTAAGTTCTCTTAATCGTCCTCTGTATTGAAGTTCTAGATTTTTATTGTAGCCAAAGAAATCTGGAGTACATACAGCATCATATGCTTTAGCGATTTCTTGAGTTTCATCATGTAAGTAAGGAAAATTGAAATGATTTTCATTTGAAAACTTGATCATGTTATCAAACGAGTCGTCTGGATAATTAACAAAGTCGTTTGAGCAGATAGCAACTGAGTTGATGCCAATTTTTTTCAATTCACTACAATCTTCAACTAATTCTTTTGTAATCGCTTTTACATATGGACAATGATTGCAAATGAACATTATCAAAGTTCCATTTTCACCTTTGATATCATTTAAAGATAGAACTTTATTATCAGTAGATTTTAATTCAAATGGAATAGCTTTTTGACCAAAATCACATATTGGAGTTTGTATAGGCATAATGTAAAATATATAGATTATGTTTTATGATTTAAAAGATAAAAAACCAAAAAACTCTGGCGAAAATTGGGTAGCACCTAATGCTACAATAATAGGAGACGTTACTTTAGAAAAAAATACAAGTATTTGGTTTAATGCAGTTCTCAGAGGAGATATTGAAAACATTCATATTGGCGAGGGATCAAATGTTCAAGATGGAAGTGTGCTACACACAGATCCTGGATGTCCGTTAAAGGTAGGAAAAAATGTTACTGTTGGTCATTTAGTTATGCTTCATGGATGCACTATTGGAGACAATAGTTTAATTGGAATTGGAGCTGTCATTTTAAATAAAGCTAATATTGGAAAAAATTGTATTATCGGAGCTAAGGCCTTAATTACAGAAAATAAAGTCATACCTGACAATTCATTAGTTGTTGGTTCTCCAGGCAAGGTCGTTAGAGAGGTTACAGAGGAAGAAAAACAAGCAGTCTTTGAAAATACAAAACACTATCAAGATAATTGGAAAAAATATTCTAAATCAATTTTTTAAAGGAGATAAATGCCAGCAGGTTACGTAATAGCTCAATTAAAAGTAACTAATCCTGAAAATTATATAAAATATGTTGAAAAGGTTACGCCACTTGTAAAAAAATTTGGTGGAGAATTTTTAGTAAGAGCTGGTGAATTTCAAATTTTTGATGGAGAAACAAAATTTCCTAGAATTATTATTCTTAAATTCCCTACATATGAAAAAGCTTTAGAATGGTATAATTCTGAAGAGTACAAACCAATAAAACAGATAAGATTAGATAATTCTGAAGGTACAAATATAATTATTAAAGGTATTTGAAAGAATAACTGGTTTAGTTAAATAATAGATCGTTCACTGAATAAACTATCAATCCAATTATTATGAAAAACAAAATCAAAAAAGATATTTGTCCACTTAACTTAGATTTAATTTTTGTTTTATCCTCTTTAAATTTTTTAAAATAAATACTTCCAAATCTCATTACAGCCAATCCTAAAAATATAAGAAATGCTGTAAATATATATCCAGTAACCATCTATGGAACTAACCAAGTATCTTTATTATTTTCTAAATTAAATTTTGCTCTTCTATGACCCTTAGCTGCTAAATAAAGCCATTCTATTGATTTAATCTTGCACTGAATAACAGTAAAGTTTTTGTAACCTTCTTCGCTTTGTTCTTTCGTGTAATCAAAATTGTCTAACTCTGGTTTTAGTCCAGAGGTTGGTAGATCCGACTCGGTTCCCGGACCATTATCAACTAAATAACATTTTCTGCTAATATGTTGGGTTTTAGACCAAGATTCTTTTGTTACTTCGTTATTATGATTAACAGTACATTCAACTTTCAATCTAACCTGTATTTTTTCATCTTTATCGTAAAATAACATTGCTGCGTTTTTATTTGCTTTTAACTTTTCAATTTTATCTGATCGTATATCACTATGATATTGCACAAGATTATTTGATTGATCAGATTTTCTAAGAACTACAATTCGTCCATCAAAGTCTGATTGATTGCCACAAATAAATACTGGTATTCTAAAAGGAGAACTTCTATCTTTAACAGCATTATCTAGCATGGACCAAATTTTTTTTTTGATCTCAGCAAAGTCCTCATAATAAGGAACTGTATCCGTCACAAGTATTATTTTTTCTTTTTTAATCTAGCAATTAAACCTGAGCTATCCCAACGATTACCACCCATTTCTTGAACTTCAGCGTAGTAGCCATCTATAATTTCTGTAATTGGCACAGGCGAACCATTTCTTTTTGCTTCTTCAATTGCAATTTTTAAATCTTTTCTCATCCAATCAATAGCAAATCCATAATCAAACTTATCATCAGTCATAGTTCTATATCTATTTTCCATTTGCCAAGATTGTGCTGCACCTTTAGATATGGTTTCCATAACTTTATCCATATCTAAACCTGCGTTAATTCCAAAATTTATAGCTTCTGATAAACCTTGAACTGTTCCTGCAATACACATTTGGTTCATCATTTTAGTAAGTTGACCACTTCCACAAGGACCAATTAGTTTTACTTTTTTACTATAACAATCAATAACTGGTTCTGCTTTTTTAAAAACCTCTTCATCACCACCAACCATTACAGTTAGTATTCCACCTTCTGCACCTGATTGGCCTCCTGAAATTGGTGCATCTAGAAATTCGAAACCTTTATCTTTAGCTGCTTTATATAATTCTCTTGATACTTCAGCTGATACAGTTGAATTATCTATAAAAATAGATCCTGCTTTTGCAGTATTAAATAGACCATTCTCTCCTGTTGCTACTTCTCTAAGATCATTGTCGTTACCCACACAAGTGAAAATAAAATCAGCACCATTTGCAGCTTCAGCAGGGGTATTTGCCATTTTGCCTTTGTATTCACCAATCCATTTTTCAGCTTTAGATTTAGTTCTATTAAAAACAGTTACATTGTGTCCGGCTTTTGATATATATCCAGCCATTGGGTAGCCCATAACCCCAAGACCTATGAAAGCAACATTACAAGTCATAATTTTTTTTCTATGTTTAAAAGTTTAAGTTTAAAAGTAATTGTATTTGGTTTTATTTTTACATTTTTTTCAAGTTTTGGACAGAGTTTTTTTCTTGGCCTATTTAATTCTAGTATTAGAGACGCCCTATCAATTACACATGGACAATTTGGCTCAATTTATGCATCAGCCACTTTATTAAGTAGTATTGTTTTAGTTTGGATTGGAAAAAAAATCGATGACGTAAACATATTAAAATTTGCATCTTATGTAATAATTTTTTTATCAGCTTCCTGTTTTATATTTTCAAAAATTTCATCTGTTATTTTTTTATTTGTAGGAATTTTTTTAATGCGTTTAGCTGGACAAGGATTATCAAGTCACACAGCCACAACAACCATATCACGTTTTTTTGAAAAAAATAGAGGTAGGGCTTTAAGTACAGGTTGGTTAGGATTGTCATTGGCTGAATTTATAATGCCAGTTTTAATTGTTTTTTTATTAACTTTTATAGAATGGAGAGATATTTGGGTTTCAATTTCTATTTTAGTTATACTTGTTCTACCTGTTGCTACTTTTCTTTTAGTTAAAGATGTTAAGCTTGATACGAGAGAAGAATCTAAAATAGAAGAGAATAATAAAGAAATTAAACAATGGAAAAGAATAGAAGTTTTAAAAGATTATAGATTTTACATTATTTGTATGACGATGTTAGCAATGCCATGGATTGCAACAGGATCTTTTGTTTATCAGTCATTTATATCCTCTTCTAAAGAGTGGGGACCTTATGTGATTGCACAATCATTTATGGCTTACTCTATTTTATCAGTAATTACTCTTTTTATATCTGGTTTTTTAATTGATAAATTTTCTAGTAGAAAATTATTAATCTATATGAATATCCCACTTCTTTTTGGTACTGTAGTTCTCTACTATTTTAATGCACCGCTGTCTTCTTTTGTATTTTTCGGTTTGGTAGGCGTCACCAATGGTTTGGCAAACGTACTTGGTTCCTCAACTTGGGCTGAGATTTATGGTGTTAAATATATTGGCTCAATAAAGGCTTTAACAACAGCATTGATGGTATTTTCAACAGCATTTGGTACAGCACTATTTGGCTTTCTGATTGATATTGGCTTTTCAATTGAACAGATAGCCGTTGTTTCAGGAACTTATATCTTTGGTTCAATTATTCTTCTTTATTTGGTTAAAAATAAGCTAAATCCTAATTATTTATAAAATAGCCCTTGATTTTTAAAGACTCACTGTGTAGATACTCCGCATGGCAAGAGTAACCGTAGAAGACTGCATAGATAAAGTAGAGAGCCCTTATGAATTAGTACTAGTTGCTAAAGAAAGAGCCACTCAATTAAATGCAGGAATAGAACCAACAATTGATAGAGATAACGATAAAAATACAGTTATTTCATTAAGAGAAATTGCAGAAGAGAAAATTAAAGTTTCAGATTTAACTGATAGTGCTGTTTACAAACTTAGAAAACATGTTGAACAAGTTGATGATAGTGCAGAGGATGATGAAGAAATAGGTGATGATTTTGAAAATCTATATAAAGGAGAAATTTCAAAAAGTGGTACTCCAATTTTACCATCTAAACGAGCAAGAAAAACTCCAGAAAAAATTCAAGTAACAAAAGAAGATTTAGCTGAACTATCTGAAACAGCTACAGCAGACGTTGATAATTCCGTAGGCGAAGAAACGATGAATGATCAAGGAGAAGTTTCTTTAGATGAAGTATCAGAGTCAGAAAATCAAGAAGCAGACGTATCTTCAGACGACACTGAAGCTTCAAACTCTTAAAAAAATAATATAAAGTTATACCATGAATAGGAAAGTATCAGTTGCTCCTATGATGGATTGCACAGATCGTCATGA